>JBBSJG010000194.1:0-6165 GCA_038257485.1 Longimicrobiales bacterium
ATGCTGTTGAGGCCGGTACGGTTGTGAAAGCACTCATCGATCCAAACCTCTAGATGCGTTCGGATAGTTGCGTTCGGACGCGGCAGGTTCGAAGTTTCCTCACACCCTGCGGATACGGAGAACGTAGTCGTGAGTGAGAGAGGAAGCGCGGCGCGCACGGCGATGATGTGCGTGTTGTGCAGTGTGATTGCCCTGCCGGCTCGTGCGGCTGCACAGCAGATGACGCCACCGCCCGAACCATCCGCTGTGCCAGTGACGGCGCCGCCCGTTCCGGCGAAGGAGCCGGATCGCTGGGCTGCAGCTGTCGATCTCGGGTTCAATGCGTCGACGGGGAATACACGTCTGCTACTGCTGACGACGGGGATCCGGCTGCGGCATCTGGAGACGGAGTCCTTCAAGTTGGAGTGGGGCGCGTCGTTCCGGTATGGCGAGAGCCGTGGTGCGGTGGTCGCGCGCAGTGTGCAGACGTCTTGTTTTCGATCTCAACCCGAAGTCGATGTAGTCGCCGTACGCGTTCGCGACGATGGAACGCGATCCGTTCCGGCGTCTGGCGTTGCGATCGAACACGGGGTCCGGCGTTACACACACCTTGTATCGTGAAAAGACCGGCGAGCTCGCAGTGAGTGCGGCAGCGCTGTACAGTCACGAGGGGTTCACCGTGATCACGCAACCGGACCGCAACGACGCGCGCTGGAGTATCCAGACACGTGGCCATCAGCGGATCGGCGCAACGATGAAAATCGAGAACGCCGCATCGTTCAAGCCGGTCTGGGACCATGGGAACGACTACAACATCCAGTCGCTCACCAAGGTGTCGTCCAAGATCACGCAGCGACTCGCAATGACGTTGAGTCACGAGTACCTGAAGGACTCCACACCGCCTGATGGCGTGAAACGTGAAGACCAGCGCGTGCAGGCTGGGCTCACATTCGAATTCTGAACCTCGTTTCATTCCTTTATTCTGAACTGGACGGTTGACGACATGGCAAATCGCACGGCAAACTTCAAGACGAACATGGGTGACTTCGCTGTCGAGCTGTACGAGGACAAGGCACCGATCACGACGAAGAATTTCGTGGACCTGATCGAGAAGGGGTTCTACGACGGCCTGACGTTCCATCGAGTGATCGATGGTTTCATGATCCAGGGCGGCTGTCCGAGCGGGACCGGCACTGGTGGCCCGGGCTACAAGATCAAGGATGAGTTCCACAAGGACCTCAAGCACGACTCGAAGGGCATCCTGTCGATGGCGAATGCGGGCCCGAACTCGGGCGGATCGCAGTTTTTCATTACGCTCGCGGCAACCCCATGGCTCGACGGCAAGCACGCCATTTTCGGCAAGATCTCCGGTGGCCAGGATGTGATCGACAAGATCGGCAAAGTAAAGACCGGTGGATCCGATCGTCCGGCGGATACAGTGACCGTCGAGTCGGTCACGCTCTCATAGGTCTGCGGTGCCAGATGCAACTGACGAAGGACGGGGATGCCGATGGGCCCCGTCCTTTGCTTTAACGACCGCTCAGCAGTGGCGACTGGGATTGGAGTCGTTCGGCGGCTTCCTGTGAGGACCACATTGCAAGTCGCGCGAGTGCTGCAGCATCGACGACCCGCCGCGCGCGTCGTGTGAACAGGCGGAGCACCCGCGCAGAGCGGTACAACTCTCCCGCGACTGCAGTGAGATTGATCAGACCCGTGTGACCCTCGGGGCCGAGTCGAACCACCGAGCCGTCCCGTCGCTGCAGCAGCAGGTCGAGACTGAACATCGCGGACTTCTCCGGGAAGTCGAGATAGACGGAGCCTGCGGGCAGGTCCAGCTCATCGCACAGCCGCTCTTCGACCTGCCGTTTCAGGGCAGAATCCGTTTCCAGCCACTCCGCCGCACCGTCGCCAAGATCTGCGGCTACGACTTCGGCCGCCCGTTTGGGAAGCCGACGTGCGCGCAACTCACCGACTGCTTCCCGCACGTCCCTCGCCGTGGCATCATCGCGCTCGCGCGCCCGCATGTCGATCAAAAACAGCACGCCCTCATCCGTCTGACCGACCAGCTCGTCGCCACGGATCAGCCCTCCACGCAACGAATCGTCGACAACACGCTTGTACAATACCGTGGCCGCGCGTACCGCGTGATGCCAGTAAACATTTCTGAACATCTGGTACTTCGCGAACAGCATCGATTCCAGTGCAGCCACGCTCTTTTCGTGGACGCCTGTCTCGAATCCGCCAGTCGCCGGGTTCTCGAGAACCAGAAGGCCGTGCAGGAGGCGGTCGACATCCACCACGCCATAGGGCACGCCGCAGAAGCGAGCGTCGCGCTTGAGGTATTCGATCTTGTCGAGATCGAGGCTGCCCGATACCAGACCCTGCAGAGGATTGGACGAAACGCCGCGGATCAGCTGTTCAATGCGTGACGCTGCATCCGGTGCGACTGAGTCGAGCGCAGAACGGACGTCAGGATCCGTGAGGAACTGGCCGACCAGTGCTTCGTGATGGCCGGGAATCCGTTCAGGCGAAAGTTCTTCGAGCGCGTGCGAGAACGGATAGTGACCGATGTCGTGAAGCAGTGCAGCGTACGGGATGAGCGAGGCGTCCAGCGGATCGACGTCATCGAGCCCGGCTCGCTCCTTCAGAGCGTGTAGCGCGCGGCGGGCGAGATGATAGACGCCGACAGCATGATCGAAGCGTGTGTGCGTCGCGCCCGGATACACCAGGTGCGCGTGCCCGAGCTGCTTGATATAGCGAAGCCGCTGGAATGCGGCCGAGTCGACAATACGTACTGCAACGTCGTCGAGTCGGATCGTATCCCACAACGGATCGCGGATGGTCAGTCCCGCCATGGCATCAGCGCCAACGGTTTGTCAGCGAGGGCCCGCCTGCTTCACAGCTTCGGACACACCGGCCTCGAACTTTTTGAAGTTGTCACGGAACATGCCCGCGAGCTTCGCCGCCTGCGCGTCATAGGCCGCGGTATCCTTCCACGACCCCCGCGCATCCAACGCTTCGGATGGCACGCCCGGAATCGACACCGGGACCGGTAATCCGAACACGGGATCCGGCTTCGTCTCAACATCGTCCAGCTGACCACTCAGTGCGGCCGTCAACATGGCGCGCGTGTACGCCAGCTTCATGCGACTGCCCTCGCCGAACGCGCCACCCGTCCAGCCTGTATTCACCAGCCAGCACTGCGCGTCGTGCTGCTCGAGCTTCTGGCCCAGCAGGTTCGCATAGACACTCGGCTGCAGCGGCAGGAACGGCGCGCCAAAACATGCGCTGAATGTCGCGGACGGCTCCGTCACGCCGCGCTCCGTGCCCGCCACCTTCGCCGTGTAGCCGGACAGGAAGTGATACATCGCCTGTTCACGCGTGAGCTTCGCGATCGGTGGCAGTACGCCGAACGCATCGGCCGTCAGCATCATCACGTTCTTCGGGTGCGGGCCCATGCCCTCGAGCACTGCGCCCGGAATGAACTCGATCGGATAGGACGAGCGGATATTCTCGGTGATCGAGATATCGTCGAAGTCCGGTTCGCGCGTGACCGGATCGATCACGACGTTCTCGAGGATCGTACCGAAGTGACGCGATGCCTCCCAGATCAACGGCTCGCCTTCGGCCGACAGCTTCACAACCTTCGCGTAGTTGCCGCCTTCGAAATTGAACACGCCGCGGTCCGACCAGCCATGTTCATCGTCGCCAATCAGCGCACGATTCGGGTCAGCCGACAACGTCGTCTTGCCCGTTCCGGACAGACCGAAGAACAGCGACGTATCGCCGCCGGCGCCCACATTTGCCGAGCAGTGCATCGGCAGCACGCCATCCTGTGGCATCAGGTAGTTCATGACCGTGAAAATCGACTTCTTCATTTCGCCGGCGTAGCGCGTGCCACCGATCATCACGGTGCGATCCGCGAAATTGAGCACAATGAATGTCGAGGTCCTCGTCCCGTGCTTCGCCGGGTCTGCCTCGAACTCGGGTGCGTGCAGGATCGTGAAGCCCGGCGAGAAGCTGGACAGCGCCGACGCGGGCGGCTCAATGAACATGTTGTTCACGAACAGCGACTGCCACGCGTTCGGACTGATCGCCCGCACATTCAGGCGGTGCTCCGGATCTGCACCGCAATACAGGTCCGACACGAACAGCTCCTGCTTCGACAGATATGCCAGCACGTCTGCCTTCAGTACATCGTACTGGTCCACCGACAACGAGCCATTCTTTTCCCACCAGATCTGCGATTCCGTATCGGGCTCGCGCACGACGAACTTGTCGTTCGGCGAACGGCCCGTGTGCGGCTTCGTGATCGCCACAAACGATCCGTCCGACGTCAGCTGCCCTTCGTTCCGGCGGACTGCCATCTCGATCAGCGCCGCGCGCGATGTGTTCCTATGTACCACCGAAGCGCTGATGCCATGCTGCGCCAGATCTGTGTTGCCCGTTGTGCTCACGTTTTTCCCCTGCTCGAAAAGACATTAGAGAGGCCTAGGGTAGCCAAGATCGCAGAGCGCTGTCAAGCTGAGCCGCACCCTTCATTCCTTCTGCCACTGGACCATTCAAGCCACTTCCGGTACAATGGCGCAGGTGACTCCTTTCGCGATTCTTCTCGGCCTCTCGCTCCAGGCGGCTGCGCTACCCGCTGCGTCCCCGGATCCGTGCCCCCGTGGCCGCATCGCCGATGTCACGGTCAACAACTATTCCATTTTCTCCGAGGCCGACTCGGTATCCAACCGCCGCCTCGGCTGGGCTTACCGCGCTGCCAACACGCTCCATACCAGGACCCGGCCCTCCGTAATCCGCCGCGAAATCCTCTTCGCGCCCGGCGACTGCTTCGACCCCTACAGGATCGCCGAGTCCGAGCGGCTGCTCCGGCGCTTCGATGTCCTGTCCCGCGTCGCCATCACCGATTCGGTGAAGCCCGACGGCGATCACCACATCACGATTGACACCCACGACGAGTGGAGCACCCGCGTCGATGTCAGGCTGAACGCCCGAGGCTACGCAGTCAGCGCATCCGAGGACAACCTCCTGGGAATGGGTCAGTCCCTCGGTGTCTATTATGTCAATTCGGACGTCACGCGCGACGTCGGCATCGCCTACTACACACCTCAGCTCCTCGGCACCCGCTGGAATATGCGCGCCGACGTCGGACAGACCCGTGCGGGAACCGTCATTCGCCAGGAGATCTCTTACCCCTGGGTGGGCGAGGTCAGCAGCTGGGCCGCCGTCCAGGCCTTCGCACGCGAAGACCGGTTCTTCGACTATATCACTGCCGACGATCCCAACCTCGACGCGGGACATGTCCTGCTCCCACTCCGCGACAAGGTCTTCGATCTCGCCGTCGTCCGACGAGTCGGGCCCCCGGGCAATACCGCCATGCTCGGCGTCGCCCTCGGATACCAGCAGCTCAGTTACCAGGGCGTCCCTCAGTTCCTCCCCCGAGGCGACTACGACGAACGAACCGACGCCGACTCAGCCGACCGCGCGGCCATCGCCACACAGCGAGGGACCCGCGACAACATCAGGGCCTACGCCCTGTTCGGATATCGCACCATCCAGTGGGTTCGCCGTCGCGGCATGGACAGCATGCGCGGAAACGAGGACGTCCGTCTCGGTGCCGAAATCGGTCTCGGCCTCGGCCACTCCGCCGCATCGCTCGAGCGCGACAATGACGTGTACAGTACCCTCTCCCTGTACACCGGAATGGAGGCGGGCAACGCGCTCATCATCGGGACGTTCCGCGCCGACGGCCTGCGATCCCTCTCCGCGCGCATCGATGAGCCGGAGTGGCAGGACTTCTATGGTGACGCCGAGGTCCTCACGTATGTCCGACCAGGCGGCAGCGAGCACCACCTGCTGTTCATGCGCGCCGCCGCAATCGGGGCATGGAATACAAAGACTCCTTTCCAGCTGACGCTCGGCGGCGAACGCAATGTTCGGGGATACGACTACCAGCGGTTCCCGGGCGGCCGGCGCCTCGTTTTCAACCTGGAAGACCGCATCTACTTCGGATGGCCGTTTCCCAAGGCTCTCGATCTCGGCGCTACGGTGTTCGCCGATGCCGGACGCATCTGGTCGGGCGACGCTCCTTATGGCGCGCATTCCGGCTGGCGTACGTCCGCGGGGATCGGCCTTCGCACTGCATTCCCCGCAGGAGGCCGCACCGTCTATCGCGTCGAC
>JBBSJG010000195.1:0-6111 GCA_038257485.1 Longimicrobiales bacterium
AGGTCCGGACGGGCACAACGGGTGCAGGCATGTTCGCCCGCGCGACGGGCTGATAGCATTGACCTCCGCGCCCCGATGCGCCATGCTAGGCAGGGCCGCTGCGTGGCCATCGTCTGCACATGAACGGAGACCGAATGACGGCAGCGTCCACGGCAGTTCCGCCAACAATCGAGTTGTCTAAAGCGGAGGTCCGGCGGGTCGTGTTCGCGTCGTCCCTCGGCACCGTGTTCGAGTGGTACGACTTCTACCTCTACGGATCGCTCGCCGCGATCATCAGCAAGCAGTTCTTCGCGGGCGTCAGCAATCCCAACGGTGCAGTCATTTTCGCGCTGCTCGCCTTCGCAGCGGGCTTTGCGGTGCGACCGTTCGGCGCCGTGTTCTTCGGCCGACTGGGCGACATGGTCGGCCGCAAGCACACATTCCTGATTACGATCGTCATCATGGGCGTGTCCACGTCCGTGGTCGGGTTCCTGCCCGGCTATGCGACGATCGGCGTCGCGGCGCCGGTCCTCCTCGTGGCGATGCGACTCCTGCAGGGGCTCGCGCTCGGCGGCGAGTACGGCGGCGCTGCTACGTACGTGGCCGAACACGCACCGCACGGCAAGCGAGGCGCATACACATCGTGGATCCAGACGACCGCGACGCTCGGACTCTTCCTGTCGCTGCTCGTGATCCTCGGATGCCGTTCGGCACTCGGCAACGAACGGTTCGAGGCGTGGGGCTGGCGCATCCCGTTCCTCGTGTCGCTTCTGCTCCTCGGCATCTCCGTATGGATCCGCCTCAAGCTCAACGAGTCCCCGCTCTTCCAGCAGATGAAAGCGCAGGGGAAGACATCGAAGGCACCACTGACGGAATCCTTCATGCGACGAGGGAATCTCAAGCTCGTACTGCTCGCACTGTTCGGCCTCACCGCGGGCCAGGCCGTGGTGTGGTATACGGGACAGTTCTACACGCTGTTCTTCCTGACACAGACATTGAAGGTCGACCCGCAGCGCGCGAACCTGCTCATCGCGGCGTCGCTGCTGATCGGAACGCCGTTCTTCCTGGTGTTCGGATCACTCTCCGACCGCATCGGCCGCAAGCCGATCATCATGACGGGTCTGCTGCTCGCTGCGCTCACATACTTCCCGATCTTCCGCGCGATCACGCACTACGCGAACCCCGCTCTCGCTGCCGCACAGGAGACGTCGCCCGTGGTCGTGCACGCCATCGCGTCCGAGTGTTCGGTGCAATTCAATCCGATCGGCACATCGAAGTTCACGACACCATGCGACGTAGCGAAGGCCGCGCTCGTGCGGCGTGGCGTGCCGTATTCGAACCAGACTGTCGGCGCGGATGCCGCGGGTGTCGCCGCGGGTGCCGCCGTCGGTGTCACGACCGTGCGCGTGGGTTCGACCAGCATTGTTTCGTATGACGCGTCATCTGCGAATGCGACGGCGGACGCAGCGGCATTCAACAGCGCGCTCGACGCGGCGCTCGGTACTGCTGCGTACCCGTCGAAGGCGGATCCTGCCGCAATGAACATCGGCATGCTGCTGCTCATGCTTACGATCCTGGTGCTCTACGTGACCATGGTGTACGGCCCGATTGCGGCGATTCTCGTCGAGATGTTCCCGACCAGGATCCGCTACACATCCATGTCGCTGCCGTACCACATCGGCAATGGCTGGTTCGGCGGATTTCTGCCGACGACGGCGTTCGCGATCGTGGCATCCACCGGCAATATCTACTCGGGCCTGTGGTACCCCGTTATCATTGCGAGCATCACACTGGTCATCGGCATGCTGTTCGTGCGCGAGACCAAGGACGTGGACATCAACGGGCCGTCGTGATTGCAAGCCGCACGCTGCGCGGCGCGCCCGGCATGATGTTGTTATTGCCGTGCGACGTGGCGTAGTAGCGGGTGCCCAGTACGTTCTCGACGTTGACCTGGGCGTTGATTGCCGAAGTCATGCGCAGGAAGAGCGCTGCATCCACGCGCGTGAAGCCCGGCAGCACGACGGTATTGTCGACCGCCGCGAACATCCTGGACTGACTGATCACGCCAACACCCGCGCCAACCCGCTGCATCAACTGGAAGCGGTTCCAGAGCGAGGCAGTCCTGTGCGGCACCAGCGGAACGGTCGCGCCTGCCGCTGCCGCGCGTGTGGCGGCCACGATCACCGCATCCTGCAGTGCGAAGCCGCCAACCATCTGCCATCCACGCGAGATCGCACCCGCGGCACCCACCTCGATGCCCTTCGTTCGCTGGCTGCCCGTCTGCACGGTCTTCGTCGCATCGGACGGGTCCGGTGCGGATGTATTGGTGCGGTCCAGGCGATACGCCGCTGCCGTCAACGAGAGTGCGGGCCGGATGTCCCATTTGACGCCCGCCTCGTAGTTGCGGATGCGTTCCGGCTCGAGCGCAGTCGTCGTCACGGTCAGGGAACTGAACTGGTCGCCGGCGGCCGGCAGGTGGGACACGCCGTAACTCGTATAGATCGATGCCACCGCCGCGGGCTTGTAGACCAGCCCGGCCCGCGGGGAGATCAACACGTCACGCCGATCGAGTCGCTGCGTGGTTCTGTGATCCGCGAAGTCGATGTGGAACATCTCCGCACGCACGCCGGCAATCGCCTGCACACGCGGTGACAGGGAAAGCTGGTCCTGCACATAGAGTGCGCCCGTCGTCACCTCCGTCTCATTGTCCGCATCCGTTGCGCTCTGGCGGAATGCGATCGGCGTGGAGACGGTCGGCGCCCGGACATCCACGGACACGGATGTGCTGCTGCCGTTGTAGTATCCCGTCATGCGGTAGTTGGAAGTCGTCTGGCGCGACGCTTCAGCGCCGGCGAGGATCGTGTGGGAGATCGTACCCGTGTTCGCAGCGACGGTCGCTTCCAACTGGTCGATCAGATTGCGACGATACGTGGCATTGCTGTATGCCGCGAGATTCACCTGGCTGCCCGCGTTGTTCACGGCGCCCGACGCAAAGCTGTTCTGATAGAACTTGTCGTAGGCCGCCACATGCAGCCGATTGCGCAGTGTGATCGACGGCGTGACCATGTGTTCTGCCGATGCGGCAAGGCTGCCAACACGTACGTTCGAATCGCTCGAATCAGGATTGCCGAAGAATGTGCGGATGGCACCGCCGAACGGCCGCCCCTGGTAGGACGGCAGGCCGCGGTCGACATTGCGGTCGTCGCCGAAGTATTCATAGCTCGCCCGCAGTGATGTCGTCGCCGTATTGAATCCGATCGCGGGATTCACACCGAACCGGCGCACATCTGACGCTTCCCGAAAGCCGTGCCCGCTCTCGTACATCGCGTTCACCCGATAGCTCACGTCCGCACCATCGCGCCCGCCCGCATCGGCAAGCAGCATTGCGCCGATGTCGGCCGTTGCGCGGAGCTGGTCATGCGAGCCGAAGGACGCCGTCAGGCTGCGGATCGGCACGCCCCTCGCCTGCTTCGTTACACGGTTGAGCACGCCGCCCGCACCGCCCCGGCCGAAGATCATTGCATTCGGACCCTTCAACGCCTCCACTCGCTCCACGTTGTACAGGTCCCGATAGTACTGCGCATCGTCGCGGACGCCGTCCACGAAGAAGTCCGCGGTCGAACCATTGCCGCGAATCGTCGGCGCGTCACGATGGCCTTCCCCCTGCCCCATCGACGCACCCGGCACGTATCGAACGACGTCCGCCATCCCCTGCATGCCCTGGTCACGGATCACGTCCCGCGTGATCACAGACACACTCTGCGGCACGTCCCGCAGCGGGGTGTCCGTTCGCGTGGCCGAACGCGTCCGTTGCACGGCGTAGGTTCGGCCCCGTTCCCCCCTCACCAGCAGTGGCGCCAGCGAATACACCGGCTCGGCCGGACCCGGTGAGCGCTGCACCAGCAGGGCCAGGCTCGTCGACAGGAAACGTACCTCCAGGCCGGTCCCCGCGAGCAGGGCTCGCAGGGCGGCGGGCGGCGTGTACAGGCCGGCCACGCCCGCGGAACGGCCGCCGAGGTCGACCCCGGCGCCCGCCTCGATGCGGATTCGGGTCAGCCCCGACCATGCACCGAGTGCCGCGTCCAGCGGCGCCGCTTCGATGACGAAGGCGATTGCGATGGTCGTATCGGGGGCCATGGGCAGGGCCCTGGCGGATACCGGAGTGGCGGCTGCAATACAGATGGCGGTGATGGTAGTGATGGCACGCATGAAAGCCCGTGATTCGCGTTTCGTGTTGGTGTTGGTTGAGAATGATTCTCAACCGCAAGATACCTTCTTGGGGCCTTCCTGACAACTCCTGACATTACGCGCCCTGACGCCCGCGACGGAACTCTGGCTCTGGGCGGTCGGAGGCGCGAGCTTGTGCCCCTGAGGAGGATGAGAATGCGACGGATGGTGGGCTTTTTTTCCGGAACCGGGCTGCTTATTGCCGCGCTGGTTGCAGTGCCCCGGGGCGCCTGGGGGCAGGCGTCGCCCGCGCGTGATTTTGGCGTGCGGGTGCGTATCGTGTCCGAGGCGCGGCCCGTGGTGGGCGCGATGGTGGGAGTTGGCGAGCGGCGCCAGACGACAGATCGTCAGGGCGAGGCGGTATTCCGGGTGGGTGGCGGGCGCCATGCGATTGTCGTGCAGGCGCCCGGCTACGCGCCGTTCACCGATTCGGTGTCGGTCCGGGTGGACACGTCCATGGTGATCGCGCTGGAGTCCGAGGTGGTCGAGATGGAAGAGATCATCGTGACGTCCACGCGGGGCGATCGTCGGATCGAGGACGAGCCTGTGAAGGTGGAGGTGGTGACGCGTGAGGAGGTGGAGGAGAAGATCCTCATGACGCCGGGCAGTATTGCGATGCTGCTGAACGAGACGCCCGGGCTGCGCGTCCAGGAAACATCGCCCGCACTCGGTGGCGCCGTCATCCGCATCCAGGGCTTGCAGGGTCGCTACACGCAGCTGTTATCGGACGGATTGCCGCTGTACGGCGGGCAGGCTGGCTCGCTCGGCATCCTGCAGATCCCGCCGATCGACCTGGCGCAAGTGGAGGTGATCAAGGGTGCCGCGTCAGCGCTGTACGGCGCATCGGCGCTCGGTGGCGCGATCAACCTCGTGTCGCGTCGCCCATCGGACGACACGGAGGTCATGCTGAACCGCACGACGCGCGGCGGCACGGATGCGGTGCTATGGCAGTCGCGCGAGATCTCGGAACGCTTCGGCTACACTGCGCTGGTGAGCGGTCACATGCAGGATCGCCAGTTCATCGACGGTGATGCGTGGGCGGACCTGCCGATGTACCGTCGCCTTGTTGCGAGGCCGCGCGTGTACGTCCAGACGAACGGTATCACTGCGATGGTGACGTCGGGGCTGATGATGGAGGATCGCGAGGGCGGCGGTGTCGTTCCGGATGGGTCTGCTTTCCCCCAGGAACTGGGGACGACGCGGTTCGACGTCGGCGCCACAGCGCGTCGGCTGATCGGCGGTTCACTGCAAGTGGATGTGCGCGGATCGGCAGTCGTCACGTCGCATGACCATACGTTCGGCGACACGCGCGAGGAGGACCGTCATGCAACGACGTTCGTCGAGGCGTCCCTGCGCGGGTCCGCTGGCGCGCACTACTGGGTGGCAGGCGCGGCGCTTCAGCGCGACGCGTACACGGCCGATCTGTTGCCCGCATTCGACTACGGCTACTGGATTCCGTCGCTGTTCGTGCAGGACGAGGTCGCATTCTCGAGCCGGATCATCGGTTCGTTCAGCCTGCGCGCGGACCATCACAGTGAGTATGGCGCATTCATCGCGCCTCGCGTGACATCGCTGTTCCGTCTCCGTGACGACGCCAGCCTGCGTCTCACTGCCGGACGCGGCTTCTTCGGACCCACGCCGTTCACGGAAGAGACGGAAGAAGTCGGCTTGTCGCGGGTGCTGCCACCGCAGGGTCTCGAGGCGGAAGTCGCAGATCTCGTGTCCGCGGACCTCTCGTGGACCGTGTCCGGCGTCGAGACCAATGTCAGCGTGTTTTCGTCGCGCATCGCGCACGCACTTCGCGTTGTCGAGCGACCCGGCGCGCTGGAACTGGTGAACCTGCCGTCGCACACACGGACGAGCGGCGTGGATGCTCTCGCACGCTACCGCCGCGAGCCATTCGGC
>JBBSJG010000196.1:0-6098 GCA_038257485.1 Longimicrobiales bacterium
CTGTTGCTGTGCAGCACCACGACGCCCGGATAGTCTTGCATAGCCTGCAACAGGTAACTCACCTCGATGTTGGCGTAGCGATCGTGACTGTCTCTTACATTTGTGCGCTTGCCGAACAATGCGTCAGCCTCGTCGAAGAAGAGCACGGCCTTGGCCTTCGCGGCCCGCTCGAACAGCGCGGCAAGATTCTTCTCCGTCTCACCGATGTAGCGGGTTTCCACATCCGCAAAGTCCACCACCAGCAACTCGCGGTCGAGCGACTTCGCCATCGCCTCTGCGGCCCCTCGCGCATCGCGTGCCTCAGCCGCCACGAAGAGCGCCAAAGTGTTGTCGCCGCGGCGCGCAGACGCGGACATCTCGCGAAGCATGGTTTCCGGACGCGCAGACGGCAGCGGCTCCGTCGTACCGCTCGCACGTGCTTCGTGCGGTCGCGCATCCGTCACTGATTCGTGGTCCGGCATGAGCATCACCTCGTACACTAAAGACAGTCGATAGCTCGCCCGCAGCATGCCCCATAGTCGTGACATGTCCTCGAGCGTCATGGGCACCGGCGCAACTCGCAGACGCAGCGAGTGGGGCAAGTCCGTGTGCAATGACGGCACCGTCCGCAGGTGTTCGGTCTCGAGCATCGGATTTTCCTCGAGCATCTGCATCGCCGCGCCGAGCAACCGATGCGCGATATCGCCGGCGTCGTCGTGCACCGGACCGTACGCCGTGAGCAGCACACGGAACACAAGCGGCGACTCGGCGGTCCGCGACGGCCCCGCGATCGTGCCAGAGGCGTTCCGCACGTTCGCGTCATGCCGCACGTCGTACAGCATCACGTTCAACGTTGGCCGCGTCACGGTGAGCTCGATCTGGTCGGGCGGCAGCGCCGTAACATGCACCTGCTCGAGTACGGTGTCGCTGGCGGCGATACCGTGCGCGAGCATGCGACGCAGCGCTGCGGATGTGGCGGCGATCTGGCGGGTGTCGCGCATGGTCAGCGGGGCATCGGGGCGAGAACAGCGTGCGCCAACATGGCGCCGTCCCTGTCCCCCCGCCACCGGCGGGCTGAGCCGGACAGCTTCCCGCGAAGTGCTCAGCAGCTCCAACGTCTACCGTCAACCGTAAACCGTTAACCGACACCGTCAACGGTTGCCCGATATCTGCCGCGAGCGGAGCCCGTCTCGCCGGGAAAACCACAGGCCACAGGCCACACGCCGTCGCTCACGGCGAGCCCAGCGCTGAACGGTTGACGGTAGCGGTGTACCGTTGACGGTTTTCCGTGGTTGAGCGGCTTGCCGCCGCCGCGCCCGGCACCCACTTTTCGCCCCCACATGACAACTCCCGCCAAACGCGACCCCGGCCTCGCCGAGTCGATGCTCCCGGTGCTCGTGCTCGTCGCCCTGCTCGGCGCCTCGGTCTACCTCTACGGCGACAGCTCATCCTCCGGCCCCAACCAGCTCGCCCTCCTCCTCTCCGGGATGGCCGGGGCACTGCTCGGCTGGCGCAACGGCTTCACCTGGAGGGAACTGCAAGCCGGCATCGTCCGCGGCATCTCGCTCGCCACCGGGGCCATCCTCATCCTGCTCATGGTCGGTTCGCTGATCGGCACGTGGATCCTGGCCGGCACAGTGCCCACCATGATCCACTTCGGGCTCTCGGTACTGAGCCCCGACTGGTTCTACGCGGCAGCCGTGGTCATCTGTGCCGTGGTCGCACTCGCGACTGGCAGCTCGTGGACCACCGCGGGCACTATCGGCGTCGCACTCATCGGCATTGCCACGGTCCAGAACCTGAATCTCGGACTCGCCGCCGGCGCTGTCATATCGGGCGCGTATTTCGGCGACAAGATGTCGCCGCTCTCCGATACCACAAATCTCGCGCCGGCCATGGCGGGCACCGACCTGTTCACGCATATCCGCCACATGGTGTGGACCACCACGCCGAGCATCCTGATCGCCATCTCGCTGTATGCCGGCATCGGCTTCTATCTCGGCGGAGCCAGCGACGCACCGGAGATCGCCGCAATCCAGGCGCAGCTCGACCAGCAGTTCAACATCGGCTGGGTGATGCTGCTGCCGGCCGTCGTCGTCATCGCCCTGGTGGTGCGCAAAGTGCCTGCGTTCCCCGCGCTGCTCATCGGCGCCCTCACGGGCTGTGTGTTCGCCGTCATCTTTCAGCAGGACGCGGTGCTGCGTTTCGTGGGTGAGACAGAGTTCACGCGGCCGCTCGCACTGCTGCGCGGCGCATGGACGGCGCTCTTCGACGGCTACACGCTCCAGTCGGGCAATGCAGCACTCGACGACCTGCTCAGTCGCGGTGGCATGGCGAGCATGCTCAATACCGTGTGGCTCATTCTCTCGGCCATGACCTTCGGCGCCGTCATGGAAACCACCGGCATGTTGCAGCGCATCGCCGCGGCCATCCTCGGCTCGGTGCGCGGCACCGGCAGCCTGATTGCGGCGACGATCGGCACGGCCATCGGCATGAACGTGATCGCTTCCGACCAGTACATCGCGATCGTGCTGCCGGGGCGCATGTTTCGCGCCGAGTTCAAGCGTCGAGGCCTGCGCGCCAAGAACCTTTCACGCGCACTCGAGGACGGCGGCACGCTCACGTCGCCGCTCGTGCCGTGGAACACCTGCGGCGCGTTCATGGCCGGTACGCTGGGCGTGGCCACGCTCACCTACGCGCCGTTCACGTTCTTCAACCTGATCAACCCGCTCATCTCGCTGATCTACGGCTTCACGGGCTTCACGATCGAAAAAATCCCGCCCGGCGAAGTCGAAGACGACGAGTTGGTACTGGGTGACCGCAAGGCACCGGCCGCCTCTGGAGAAGGACGCGCCTTCACCGGCTGAAGCTGCGGCACACCACTCGACCAGACCGGCGCCTGTTCCAGCGGACGCCACGGGATCGCAGGCCACCAACGCGCTTGCGCGCCGAGCGACGCCGGCTCCACACGTTCGCCGGGACGAGGAGTCGCCACACGCACTCCGGCACGATCCGCCGCTACCATCACGCGCTCGATCGGCTCCGTCCATCCGTGCAGCGCGAGATCGAAGAGTCCCCAATGCACCGGCAGCATCACATCGCCGCGCACCAGTTGGTGTGCGAGCACAGCCTGTTCCGGACCCAGATGCACGTCGGCCCACAGCGCATCGTATGCGCCCACCTCGATCATCGTGAGGTCGAACGGACCGAGACGCTCGCCGATCTCGCGCATGAACTCGTCGAGCGACGTATCGCCGCTGTAGTACACGCGGTGCTGTTCGGACGCGACCACCCAGCCGGCCCAGAGCGTTTGGTCGCCGTCCCCCAACCCACGCCCCGAAAAGTGGCGTGCCGGTGTGGCGGTCAGCGACACCGTTCCCACACGCACCTCTTCCCACCAGTCGAGCTCCACGGTGCGATCCGCCGGTACGCCCCACGCCTCCAGATGCGCGCCTACGCCGAGCGGCACAACAAAGCGCACGTTCTGCGCCATGAGCGCCTTGATGGTAGGCATGTCGAGATGGTCGTAGTGATCATGCGAGATGATCACCGCATCGAGTGCGGGCAGCGCGTGCAACGACAGCGGTGGTGCATAGAACCGTGAGGGACCCGCGAACGTGAAGGGCGACGTGCGCTCCCCCCACACCGGATCGATGAGCACGCGCGACCCGTCGATCTCGAGCAGCAACGTGGAATGCCCAAGCCACGTGACACGCAATCCGCGAGTCGGCGGCGTTGCGTAGTCGGCGGCGCTGCGCCTGATGACCGGGAGCGGACGATCCGGCGTACGCACATC
The DNA here is from genome assembly GCA_038257485.1 of Longimicrobiales bacterium. GTDB lineage: Bacteria > Gemmatimonadota > Gemmatimonadetes > Longimicrobiales > RSA9 > DASUXU01. The sequence continues at coordinate 3,776 of JBBSJG010000196.1, forward strand.
GCTGCCGCCGAAGAAGAACTCCCACAACATCTCGCTGTACGGACCATCGACACGCGGAAGCCGATTGCGGAACGCGCCGTCTCGCCACTGCGGGGACTGTGCAACGCGTGCGAGTCGGTCGCCGACGACCTTTCCACCCATCGCCTCCCCCGCGATGATCCAAAGCGCGTACCCGATGAGCAGCGAGGCGCCCAGTATCAGCAGGAACGCGCGCAATGCGATGCGGGTCATGCGCTGGGTACGCGATGTTGGACGGTCGGGGGCAGTACTGACCGATCGCGTGAGCTTGGACATGCCACAATCTCGCAGACGGGCAGAGAGCGCGAAACCGCGAACGCGCGAACGCGCCCAAAAAAGCTTGGGGTGCTCCGTTGCAACGGCGTCATCCGTCTCAGCACGCGACCGTTCGCGCATTGGCGCGTTCGCGCATTCGCGCTCTCTGCAGCCGCCAAGCTACGATCACTCGGTCATCACCGCCCCGCATCGCGCGTATCGACTGTCGCGAGTTCGCACGAACCGCCGGGATGCAGGCGCGACCTACGCCGAAGACTTCAGCGAGGTGAAGTCCGTGGGACAGCTCCTCTCGATATGCCGGTGTCCCCGCCAGCGCTTGAGTGTCATCTCCGCAGTCGCGAGATTGTGGGGATGACTTCGCCAAGCTCCGTGCGCGTGGCCGTGGTGCAGGCCGCACCCGCCGCGTTCGATCTCGCGGCCACACTCGAGCGTGTGCGTGAACACACGCGACATGCCGCCGAGCAGGGCGCGCAGCTCGTGCTCTTCCCTGAAGCGTTCGTGAGTGCGTATCCGCGCGGCCTCACGTTCGGCACGGTCATCGGCAGTCGCACCGCGCAAGGACGTGAGTGGTACCGGCGCTACCACGCGTCGAGCATCAGCGTTCCCGGTCCCGATACAGCCGCGCTTGGCGACATCGCACGCGATTACGCGATGCATCTCGTCATCGGCGTGATCGAACGCGACGGTGGCACATTGTATTGCACGGTGCTGTTCTTCGCTCCCGACGGCATGCTGCTCGACAAACATCGCAAACTCATGCCCACCGCTGCCGAGCGCATCGTATGGGGACAGGGCGACGGCAGCACCATGCGTGCGGTACGAACGCACATCGGTGTGCTCGGCGCCGCGATCTGCTGGGAAAACTACATGCCGATGTATCGCATGAGTCTCTATGCACAGGGCGTCGAACTCTACCTCGCGCCCACGGCAGACAGCCGCGAATCGTGGATTTCCACGGTGCGTCACATTGCGCTCGAAGGCCGCTGCTTCGTGCTGTCCTGCAACCAGTTCGCAAGACGCTCCGACTACCCCGACGACTATCCGCTCGATGCGCCCACGGCACCCGACACGATTCTCACCCGCGGCGGCAGCTGCATCGTGCATCCGCTCGGTGAGATCATCGCTGGTCCCGTGTACGACCGCGAGACAGTGCTCGTCGCAGACCTGTCGCTCGATGACATCCCGCGCGCCAGGTTCGACTTCGATGTGACCGGGCATTATGCTCGCCCGGACATCTTCGACCTGCGCGTGGACACACGAGCGCGTCCGGCGGTAACGTTCGAGCATGGGGACGCGCCCGCAGCCAACGAGCGCGACACGTAAGCACGCATTCACGGCGATCGGGACGACCCGACACGCCTGATACCACCGGGGACGGCCCCGTTCAACGGAGCAGACGATGGCGTGGTTTGTGCTCTTCTGTGCGGGCATCTTCGAGATCGCGTGGGCGGTCGGTCTCAAATACTCCGAAGGCTTCACGCGACTGTGGCCGAGCGTAGGCACCGCTGTGGCGCTGGTGGCGAGCATGTTGTTGCTCGGCCTTTCACTGCGTACCCTGCCGCTGGGCACCGCGTACGCGGTGTGGACCGGCATCGGAACCATCGGCACCGCGACGCTCGGCATCGTGCTCTTTCGCGAACCGGCCACCGCGGCGCGCCTGGTGTGCATTTCGCTGATCCTCATCGGCATCGTGGGCCTCAAAATCGTGACGCCCAAGTAGCGCGCGGACTGCGGCAGTCCTCGGTGCGTCTGATCGTGCATCATCCGATCGTGCATCGGATCATGCACCCACTCCTGTGCCCGGACTGTGACAGTCGTGCCCGTGCCAGTGCCCTCCGCGCGCCAGGCTCGTCCTACTCGCATGCGCGCCACCGAGACACTGCTTGCGACCGTCGTAATTGCATTGGCCGCCTTCGTGGCGACCCAGTCCGCGACGTTGTCCGCCACGCAGGACGGCGAACATGACGCGACCGCCTCGGGCACGATTGCCACCGCGCCGCAGCAAGCGTCGCGGGCCGGCGGCGCCGAC
>JBBSJG010000197.1:0-6018 GCA_038257485.1 Longimicrobiales bacterium
GCCGAGCGCATCAGTGCCCGTTGCCGTGAACTGCTGCGATGCCATCACGCCGAGCGTAACCGGTGAGGGCGTCACGACGATGTTCGCCAGCGGGCCAGCCGTGACGATGACCGTCGCAACGGCGGTAAGACCGCCGCTCGTCGCCTTGACGGTTCCTGCAAACGTGCCAAGCGTTGTTCCTGCTGTAAACAAACCACTGCTCGAGATCGTTCCACCGCCGGATACCACCGACCATGTCGGCGTCAGCGCATTCGTTTCACCATTGAAGTCCAGACCCGTCGCCGTGAACTGCTGTGTGCCATTCACCGGCAGAGTCGCCGGATTCGGTGAGATCGTCATCGAAGTGACGGCGGCCTCAGTGATCTCGCTCTTGTTCTCGCATGCACCCGTCGCGATCCCCGCGAACGCCAGTACTGCGAATGTGCGGACAAGACGCAGGCCCACACTATGTCGCAAACACGAAATATTCATCATACATTCCCCAGACGAGCTAAATTGTGAAAACGAAGGCGGCGCGGACGCGCCCGGATTCGTGAGGAGATTTGCGCTGTTGCGTGGGTGGGCGTGGTGAGCGTCGCAATTGCGACAACACGTCCCGGCACGTCATGGGGGAGTAGAAGCATTGCCGCTCCGACTGTCCGAACCGACCAGCCTGACACTGTAATTCAGCGGCAGGCCGAGAAAACACCGTGAGCCGGGAATGCAATTGTAGTGCCATGTACTGGACAGACTTCATACGCCGTGGGTGCCGATGGAATCACAATGACACATCCGCTACGCCTGTTCCTCGCCGCATTCGTCGTCCTGTGTACGGGAGCGTGCTCGATTCCTCGCTGGCCCGTCGCGGGCACCATGACGTCTGCGTACGGACTACGGTTCCGCGGATGGCACCCGGATCTGCATAATGGAGTGGATGTGTCGGCACCGGAGGGTACACCGGTCCGTGCAATGAAGAGCGGGACTGTGATCCGAAGCGGTGAGATGAGCGGGTACGGGCTGACAGTCATCATCCAGCACGGTGCCAACCTGCGCACGGTATACGGCCATCTTTCAAGAATCGCGGTCAGGACGGGGGCCCGTGTCGAGGGCGGCGCACTCATTGGTAATGTCGGCCGGACCGGCAATGCGACAGGACCGCATCTTCATTTCGAGGTGTGGCGCTGGGGCCGGCCGGATGACCCGGTGCCGCTCCTCGGCGGCCCGCCGCCGAAGATCAAGTCGAACTGAGCATGACCCGTTGACCCGAGCCCGGAGGAAAAACGCGATGGGACGCTTCATGAGAGCAGCGGCTGCCGCGGCAGCATTATCGATGCCGGCGTCTGCCTTGACCGCGCAGGACTCCGCGGGTGCATTTCCGCCCAGGCTGCCACCAGCGCTGTCTGCTTCCCTTTCGCACAACGGCGCCGTCCCGCCTGCCGACACCGTCCGGGCCGTGGACCTGAGCGATGCGTATTACACGCGTCTCACCATTCATCGGTACGGCAGCTATGCGATGCTGCCGCTGTTCGCCGGGCAGTACTATCTGGGGAACAGACTGATCAACGGGGAAGGCGGCAGCGGGACGCGGGACGCGCACCGCGCGGTCGCGTACGGCGTCGCCGGCGTCTTTGCCTCCAATACCATCACGGGCGTGTGGAATGCCATCGAATCACGGCACGAGAAGGAAGGCCGGGGCCGCCGCCTGCTGCACGGCGGTCTGATGCTGGCCGCAGACGCCGGATTCGCGTACACGGGTCTCAAGCTCGCCGATGACGCGTCCAGCCTGGGAGACGACGCGAAGGAGCATCGGAACGCGGCGCTCGTCTCGGTGGGTCTTGCGACGACGGGCACTTTGCTGATGTGGCTGAGGTAGCACTGCCATGAGCGCACTCTCCCGCATTGCGGACGCACTCGCGCCATGGCAATCGATTTACGCCGACTCTACGGGTCTCTCCAATGCGATCACGGCGACGCACGTAGTCGCACTGCTGGTCGGCGGCGGAATGGCGATCGGGTTCGACCGGATGACCCTGCGCGTGCTGCGCAGGAGTGCCGACGAGCGTGCATTGCACCTGCGGGAGCAGGCGGCCGTACATCGGCCGGTGATGATTGCCATTGTCGCCCTGGTCGTGAGCGGTCTGCTCATGTTGACCGCAGACCTCACGGAATTCATTGCATCGCCCGTGTACTGGCTGAAGATGACACTCGTTGTATTCCTGCTGACGAACGGACTGTTGATGATGCGAGCGGAATCACGGATCGAACGTTCAACCGGGTATGCGACGGCGGACGCACACTGGCACCGACTGGGCGTGCACGCACGCGTGAGCATGGCGCTGTGGATTGCGATCGCAACCCTCGGCGTGGCATTGTAGGCGATATGAACGACAACCCTTGTGAAAGCTGCGGCACATCGAGACGCGCATTCCTCCGCGATGCAGCGGCAATGGCCGCCGGTGCGCTCGCGGTCATCGGCGTTCGACCGCTGGACGCGGAGACCTCGCCGCTTCCTGTTGGATTCGTCGAACCGCTTACTGCAACCGCCATGTCAGTCACCTATGCGCTGCCGGCAACAGACGGCGTCATGATCGACCGCCGGCACGAGGTGATGCTGACCCGCTGGCAGCAGAGCATCTACGCCTTTGCACTCGCATGTCCACATCAGAAAACCGCGTTGCGCTGGATCGAGAAGGATACCCGGTTCCAGTGTCCGAAGCACAAGTCCAAATATCAGCCGGACGGCACATTCATTTCCGGAAAGGCGACACGCGGCATGGATCGGCATGCGCTGCGCCGCGAGGGCGAGACGATCGTGGTGGACACCGCGGTCCTGCATCGGCAGGATGCCAATCCATCTGGCTGGAGTGCATCAACGGTGAGGCTGACGGATGGATGACATGACAGGGTACACGGCGAACGCCGAATGCGCGGCGTGCGCGATGAGCCGTCGCAACTTCCTTTCAACTACGGTGGTCGCCGTTGCCGTTGCCGCACTGGCCGCATGCGGCGGTGATGCGCTCACGGCTCCTGCATCGGTGGATGGAACGATCCGCGTGTCTGATCACGCGTCGCTGGCATCGGTGAACGGTGTCGCGCTGGTCGAGCTGAGCGGTTCACCCGTCGCGATCGTGCGCACGGGTGCCACGACATTCGTCGCGCTGTCACGGATCTGTCCGCACCAGGGCTACTTCATCAATGTTAACGGCAGCGAATTCCTTTGCACTGGACATGGTGCGCAGTTCACGAACACCGGCACGTGGAAGGGCGGGCAGCCTACGTCCAACATGCGTTCGTATGCGGTCGTGTTCAACGAGACCGCGGGTACAATCAAGATCGGCTGAGTGACGCTCCGCTACGGCAGCACGCCCCGCATCAGTTCTTCCTGTGCGAGCGTCGCGCCGTAGAGTACGGGGCGGCGCCCGGTCCACCTGCGGTTGAGGAACTCCGCGAGCTCCTCTCGCATCCGTTCCGCGCTCCAGTCGAGCAGTTCACCCATGATGTGAGCGGCAGGCGCCGCGCAATCACTGCCATCGCAGCCACCGGCGCCGACGTGCACATGCCGGCGCAGATCCTCGAGTGTGCGACATCCTTCGACATTGACTGCGTATCGGATCTCGGCCCGCGTGACACACTCGGATCGGCACACGGGTGCGTAGTCGTCGGGTGTCGCGCCGTCAAAAGCATCACGGATGCGACTGCCGAGGCGACGCCAGACACGCTCGATCGCCGACTGCGGGAGAGGGATGTCGCGCGCGAGAACGGCGAAGTCGGGGGCATCCTCGGCACCCGGGAGCGGCGTCGTACCGGTAGTGCACGGCACGGGTGGTCCGGCCCGTCTCGCCATGATGAAGTCCACGGCCTCTTCGGACTGGATGCGGTAGGCCGCGAGCTTGCCGCCGAGGATCGAGATGAAGCCGCCGATGCCGTCGCGTTCCGCGTGATCGAGGACCTCATGACGACGCGAAAGGTCATCCGCATCGACACCCCACTCGAACATCGTGTTGCGCACACCGGCCCACGCGCGCAGCGGCCGCCACTGTCGTGTCTGCGGCAGCGCGTGCGCGGCCGCCTCGATCACGTAGGCGACCTCATCACCGTTGATCTCGAGGTCCACCGTCGACGGGTCGCCGTAATAATCGTCGTCCGTGGTCCCGATGATGGTCTCGGCGCCGTGCGGCACGAGGAACATGGTGCGACCGTCGCGCGCTTCGAGGATCATGCCGAAGTTGCCGATGCGACGCTCGAACGTGACATGCACGCCTTTGCCCGGCCGCATCTTCACTTCGGCACCACTCAGGGAAGCAACGCGGTCTGCCCAAGGTCCTCCGGCATTCACGACCATCCTCGCTTCCACATCGAACTCGCGGTTGTCGATCAGGTCGTGCGCACGTACACCACGAATATCCCTGCCGGAGCGCAACAGCTCAACGACCTCGGTATGCGTGAACAGGTCCGCACCGTGTTCGCGCGCATCGAGCGCGTTCAGCGCCGCGAGACGGAACACGTCGCATCCCCACTCGTCCATGGTAAGCGCACCAATGATCTCCGGCGCCAGCCCCGGCTCGATGGTCCTCGCCTCCTCCGCCGTGAGACGGGTATGGTGGAGTCCCCCCTTCATGCGGGCATACGGGTCGTACGCGGAGAGGAACGCCTCCGTCGCTTCCTGCATGAAACGACCGCCCGGGTAGAGCGGCCAGAGGAACGGGATGCGCCAGGTCAGGTGAGGTGCGATCTTACGAATCCGGCCGGCGTCCTCGGACGAATGGCGGGTCGTCGGCACATCATACAGAAGGTAGCGGACGCCGCCGTGGATCATGCGGGTTGAGCTGCCCGTGGTACCCGCGGCCCAGTCCTCACGCTCGAAGAGCGCGACACTCAACCCGCGCAGTGCTGCATCGCGTGCGATGCCGGCACCATTGATACCACCGCCGATGACTGCTAAATCGTAGACCATGTGCAAACCTAGGCAGTGCTGCCGATACCCGAAAGACGATCAGGAGTCAAATGATAGCGAAGCGATATGGCAAACGGATCGAGAGCGTGACACCGGACTTCAATGCGGTTGCCATGAACGAGATCGGATTCCGTCGTGACAATGCATGGTCGATGCCCGCAGACGAGTTCGAGGCGGGCTACGAGCGGGTGAGCGAACACAATCTGATCGCGGCCGGCGAAGGGGACACGCAGTCGGAGGTGGAAGCTGACCTTCTCGCCCGACTGCTGGCGGATGTGCGTAAGATCGAGGCTGCGGCCGCGGACGGCGAGATGCTGCTTGTCGAGAGTGCGAGCGGTGTCGACTACCCACGCCTGCACGGCACACAGCGCATGGTCGTCGTCGGGTTCGAGAACCGCCTGTACTTCACCTACCAGGTGGACCCGCCCCTCCGTATCGCTGTCTATCGGGCCAGGAAGTCGTAACGCCCGGGATGCGCGTTCCGGCAGGATATGAGCATCGACGCACCGGCGCAGCCAGCATTGCCGCGCTCTCCGGAGACCTCGGGTTCGTGGCGGATGCCGTTGCCGCGGCCGGCTCGTTGCACGACTTCGCTTCACAGCAGCCGGGCTCGAAGGCGCTGGCGGGCAGAGGTACGGTGTATGTCATGCCGGGTCGGTCTTGCACCTGGGTAGTGCGCCGCTTCCTGCGTGGCGGCACGGTCGCCGGGATCCTGGGCGATCGCTATCTGGCGGTGGGAACGCCGCGGCCGTTCGCGGAACTGATGGTGAGTGAACGGGCGAGGGACCGCGGCATCCGGACGCCCCGCGTGACGGCCGCGGTGGTATATGGGGCCGGCCCGTTCTACCGCGCAGACCTGGCCACTGAGTTCGTGGCTCATGCGGACGACCTGGCCGACCTCTCGCTGGGGGCCCGTGCATGGCCGCTCGAGGAGCGGGTCGGCGCATGGCGGGCGGCCGGCGCAATGCTTCGGATGTGCTTCGAGTCAGGCCTCGTCCACCCGGACCTCAACCTCAAGAATGTCCTCATCGAACGGACTGCCTCGGGGCCGGTGGCGCACGTGATCGACCTCGATCGTGCCCACC
>JBBSJG010000198.1:0-5945 GCA_038257485.1 Longimicrobiales bacterium
GTGGGAGGGGGGAACAAAAGAGGGCTGCTTTTTTAGGGCAGCCCTCTCCTGCTGCGACCTGGGGGTCCTGAATCGGGCGCTCCACCCACCTCGTCGGCCACGGCGCGGGGATGGTTTCAGGGTCCGGGTCGACGGACGGTACTAGTCGTCGTTGTATTCGCCGCTGCTGCCGCCACTCGTGATCATGGGCTTGTTCATCAATGCCGCACGAACCTTGACCTCGATCTCGGCCGCCAGCTCAGGATTGTCCCGCAGGAAGACCTTCGAGTTCTCACGGCCCTGGCCCAGACGGGTCGGACCGTAGGAGAACCAGGCGCCTGACTTCTGCACGATTTCGTGTTCCACGCCGAGGTCGATCAGGAGGCCGGTGATGCTGATGCCCTCGTTGTACATCACGTCGAACTCCGCCTGGCGGAACGGCGGCGCCACCTTGTTCTTCACGATCTTCACGCGCGTCCTGTTACCCGTGTTCTCCTGCCCGTCCTTGATCGCGCCGATACGGCGGATATCCAGACGAAGGCTCGCGTAGAACTTGAGCGCGCGACCGCCCGTGGTTGTTTCCGGGCTGCCGAACATCACGCCGATCTTCTCGCGGATCTGGTTCGTGAAGATCACGCATGTCTGCGAACGCGCGACGGCGCCCGTCAGCTTGCGCAGGGCCTGACTCATCAGGCGGGCCTGCAGACCGACATGCGAATCGCCCATCTCACCTTCGATCTCGGCGCGCGGGACCAGCGCTGCCACCGAGTCGATCACCAGCACGTCGACCGCGCTGCTCCGGATCAGGAGTTCGGCGATCTCCAACGCCTGCTCACCTGTGTCCGGCTGGCTGACCAGCAGGTTCTCAATGTCAACGCCCAGCTTCTTCGCATACTCGATGTCCAGCGCGTGCTCCGCATCGATGAACGCGGCGACACCACCATTGCGCTGCGCATTCGCGATCACATGCAGACACAACGTCGTCTTACCACTCGACTCCGGGCCATAGATCTCGCTGATCCGGCCGCACGGAATACCGCCAATGCCGATGGCCGCATCCAGATTCATCGCGCCCGTCGAGATCGACGCGATCTGCACACGGTCCGCACCGCCCATCTTCATGATCGAGCCTTTGCCGTACGCTCGCTCGATCTGTTGGATCGCAACGTTCAGGGCCTTGCCCTTGTCGTCTCTTACTTCGGCGGTTGCCATGCTCTCGCTCTGCGTTGGATGCGTTTGTGGGGCCGGTCGGTCATCGAGACGGGAATATAGACCTTCGGGTGACTTTCGGTCAAGGATCCCGTCTGTTCGGGCCGGCCGGGCCGTTCCGTTGACCCACAATCATCGCGCCGTCGCCACTGCTGGTACATGGTAGCACCGGCCAACCGGATATCAATACCGGTCGTTGGCCAGCGGCCGCTGCCGCCCGTCCAATCGCCCGGCCCCTGCCAGCGAGAACCATCTTCCGGCCATCCGTGTATTGCAGCAATGCGCTGGTCCCGCGGCCCTGTCGCAGAGTGGCGGTTTGACGCATAGTCCGGGACAACCAAGCACCCGAAGCCCTGGGGTCAGAGTCATGCGAATTCGTTCATTCCTGCCAGTCGGCCTGTTGATGATCCCGGCGGTAGCCGGCGGCTGGATTCTCCACGATCTGGCGCCGGCGGACGGTGCGAAGATGTTTGCCCAGGTGATGAGCCTGGTGAAGTCGAATGCGATCGAGCCGCTGACGGAGGATGAGGTCTATCAGAATGCGGCCCGCGGCCTGGTGGAAGAGATGGGGGACGCGTACGCGGACCTGTACTCCCCCGAGGAGATCGCGGCGTTCAACCGTGAGTCTCTGGGCAACGCATACGGTGGACTGGGCATGCTGATCGAAAGCCAGGAAGGCGTGGTCACGGTGACCAGGGTCTTTCCGGGTACGCCGGCCGAGCGAGGCGGTGTGATGCCCGGCGATCGCATTGTGCGCGTTGGCGACAAGACGACGCTGAACCTGAAGATCGAAGATGTGTCGAAGATGCTGCTCGGTCCGATCGGCACGCAGGTAAAGGTGACGTTCGCGAGGGCGGGAACCGCGGGTTCGATGGAGGGCATGTATACACGGGCGCAGGTGCAGCGACCGGCAGTGCCGTTCGCCGTGATCATCGGCCGCGACATCGGCTACATCCCATTGCAGCGATTCAGCGAGAACTCGGCGAATGAGGTGCGGACCGCGCTGTTGAAGCTGCGTGCCGAGGGCGCGAAGTCGTATGTGCTCGATCTGCGCGGCAACGGCGGCGGGTCCGTGAGCGAAGCGCTCAACATCAGCAACCTGTTCCTCGACCCGGGCCAGGAGATCGCGCAGGTCCGGTTCCGCGGCAAGCCGAACGAAGTATCGGTCGCGCGCTTCCCTGCCGTGTCAAAGACCGAGCCCGTCGTCGTGTTGATCGATCCGTTCACGGCGTCCGCATCAGAGATCGTGACGGGTGCGTTGCAGGATCACGATCGTGCGCTGGTGGTCGGCACGGTCTCCTTCGGCAAAGGCCTGGTCCAGGAGATCTACACGCTGCAGGATCAGTGGGCGCTGAAGATGACGGTCGGCAAGTGGTATACGCCGGCCGGCCGCACGATCCAGACGGAGCGGGATGACAACGGCGTTCCAGTCGACAGCATCGCGAAGATTCCTCGCCCCGAGTTCAAGTCGGACGCGGGCCGTAAACTGTACGGTGGTGGTGGCATTGTGCCGGACGTGAAGGCGGACCCGGATACGATGACAACCGTGGAATCGCAGTTCGTTCGCGCACTGGGCGCTCGGGCAAATGCAGTGTATGTCGCGGTGTACGATCAGGCGCTGGCCGTAAAGGGATCGGTGCAGCCGGGATTCAGGATCGAACCCGCATGGCGGGACGCGGTGTTCGCCCACCTGCAGAAGAGTGACGTCGCGGTGTCACGCGAGCTGTTCGATTCGGCGAGGACGCTGATCGATCGACTGCTTGAAGTGCGGATTGCGACGCTCGCGTTCGGCGACGGCGAGGCGTTCGCATTGACGGTCACGGATGACGCGGCGGTGCGCACCGCGGTGTCACTGCTCGAGAAGGGGCGGACGCAGAAGGATCTGTTTGCGCTCACACCGCCGTTAAAGCCGGGCAGCTGAGGGCGCGCTCAGGCGACGTTCTTCGCCATCACACGCTCGAGGGCCTCAGCCGCATGGTTGAGGCCCTCGTCGTTTACATCCATGTGGAGGACGGCCCTGACGCGATGTGAGGTGAATGGCACCATCATCACGCCGAGCAGTGCGAGCTCGCGCACGACATCGGCTGCAGTGACGCCGTCGCCTGCAACATCCATCATCACGATGTTGGTGTCCGGCTCGATGACGCACAGACCGGGGATGGCGGATGCGCGCTGGGCGAGCGTGCGTGCGCGGGTGTGGTCCTCGTGCAGACGATGGACGTGATTGTCGAGCGCGTACAATCCAGCGGCCGCGAGCACCCCGACCTGACGCATCGCGCCACCGAGGCGCCGCCGAATGATGCGTGCCTGACGGATGTGCTCGGTTGACCCTGCGAGCATGGAGCCGATCGGACAGCCGAGGCCCTTTGAGAGACACACCATCACGGTATCCGCGCATGCCGCATATTCGTGCATGGCGATGCCGTTCGCGGCGCTCGCATTCCATAGACGTGCGCCGTCGAGATGAATGCTGAGTCCGCGCTCGCGCGCGATGTCCGCGATGCCGCGCATATTCTCGATCGGTGTGATGCGGCCGCCCGCGCCGTTGTGCGTCTGCTCCATCACCACGGCGGATGTCTGGACCTGGATGGGCGACGGCGCCCGGATCGCAGCCTCCACAAGCGACGGTGTCAGAATACCGTCATGGGTGTGCACACCGCGCATGCTGACGCCCGCCAGCGCGGCCGGTCCGCCGAGCTCCCAGTCGACAAAGTGACACGTCGCCTCGCACACGACCTCCGTGCCCGGCCGGGTGAGAACCATGAGTCCGGTTTCGTTTGCCATGATTCCGCTCGGGAAGAACAACGCGGCTTCCTTGCCCAGCAGTTCGGCAATGCGTGCCTCGAGCGCGCGTACTGTGGGATCGTCACCGAATGTGTCGTCACCGACGACCGCCTGTGCGATCGCTTCTCGCATGGCGGCGGTAGGACGCGTGACCGTATCGCTGCGCAGGTCGACCGCATGCTCACCGTTCACACCCGTCATGCGGTCTCCGTCCCCTCGAACTCTTCGTTATCCACTGCTGCAAGTGGACGTCCGCATTCGTAGCAGAAGCGCGCTGCCGTTGGGTTGGCTTGGCCGCAGCGCTTGCACACGGTACCGGCGCGCACCGCTTCACGGTAGCGCAGCACTTCTTCCTCGACGGTGGCATCGCTCGCGGCGTCCGTGTCGCCTCGTGTACCCCCGCGCAGGACGGGGGTCAGGATCGCTGCAAATGCGACGATAACGAGTGCTCCGACAATCAGTGCTTCCATGTCTACCGTGTCTGACTGAGGACTGCATACGCAGCGACAGCGCCGAGCGCATCGGCGAGCAGGTCTGTTGCGGAGAACGGTCGGTTCTGCCGTTTGTCAAAGACTTCCTTCCCCAGGCCGGTCGCGACCGCAGCGGCGGCGGAGGCGAGGAGAGCCGGCTCTGTGTCGACGCCCGCGGAACGCAGTGCACCGAACGAGAATGACGAGATGGCGTAGGTCAACGCGAAGTGCTGCACCTTGTCGAAGCCGAAAAGCCTGGGCATAGGTCGTTTGGCGTCCTGCACGGCAGCGGGTGCGATGCGCGATACAGGCGACGGCGGAATCACGGTGATGCGCGTTGTGTCGACCGTACCGGGGTGCAGCGACAATGCCGTTGCCAGCAGGATGTTCAACATTCTCTGCCGTGCTCCGCCCAATGCAGCACGCTGTCCACCGCGCGCGCCCATCCGTCGTGCAGCGCATCGCGCGCGGCGGCATCAATGGATGGCTCGAAGATTCGGGGGTCCGGCCTCGCCCCGATAAAGTCGTCGACGGTGGTCCACACGCCCGCGGCAATGCCGGCGAGGCCCGCAGCGCCGAGCGCTGTAGTTTCGACCATGGGCGGCCGCTGCACCGGAATTTGTACCATGTCCGCCTGGAACTGCATCAACCAGTCGTTCTGTGAACCGCCCCCGTCGACCGTGAGTTTTTCCGCGCTGACACCTGCGTCCTTCTCCATCGCGCGCAACACGTCTGCCGTGCCGTATGCCATCGCCTCCAGTGCTGCGCGCGCGAAATGCGCCTTCGTCGTACCGCGCGTGATGCCGGTGATCATTCCGCGCGCGTCCGGTTCCCAATGCGGCGCGCCCAGGCCGACAAACGCCGGGACGAAGTACACGCCGTCATTCGATGTGAGACTCTGCGCGAGCTGCTGCGTTTCACTCGCCTGTTCGATGATCCCCAGTCCGTCACGCAGCCATTGCACCGCGGCACCCGCGATGAAGATGGCGCCCTCGAGTGCGTACGCGGGCTCGCCCCGTGGCCCGCACGCCACAGTCGTGAGCAGACCGGCCTTCGACGCGACGCGCTCGTGCCCCGTGTGCAGCAGCAGGAATGCGCCGGTGCCGTATGTGTTCTTGCCTTCGCCCTTGTGGCAGCAACCCTGCCCGAACAGCGCGGCCTGCTGGTCACCGGCGATGCCAGAGATGAGAACGGGCCCGCCAAACAACTCGGCGCTCGCTTCGCCGTACACCTCGCTCGACGGCCGCACATTCGGGAGGAGTGCGCGTGGCACATTAAAGAGCTTGAGCAGATCTTCATCCCAATCCAGTGTATCGATGTTGTAGAGCATGGTGCGAGATGCATTCGTCGGATCCGTTACGTGTTGCGTACCACCGGTGAGGTTCCACACCAGCCAGCTGTCGATGGTGCCGAACGCAAGCTCGCCCGCGTCGGCGCGTTGCCGGAGACCGGATACGTTGTCGAGCAGCCACTCGAGCTTGGTCGCAGAGAAGTACGGATCGA
>JBBSJG010000199.1:0-5927 GCA_038257485.1 Longimicrobiales bacterium
GGGGGGTGGTAGCTGCGCGCCGGCCACAACGACAAACACGGCGGGGGGGGTTGCCGGCCGCCCCAAATCCAACTTTTTTTTTAACCCCACCACTAGCTGTCGGGGCGGTCCGGCCGCAGGGAGCGGACGTGGTGGAACCAGGTGAGCCAGACGCCGAGGATGACCAGGGCCGTGGACTGATGCAGTACGCCGAGCAGGACGGGAACCGCGTGCAGGACGGTGAGCACGCCCAGCGCATACTGCGCGATGATCAGTGTGAGCAGGGCAAGATTCAAACGCTTTGATCGCTCGTCCGCCGTCGCATTCATCACACGGATGGCGAGTGTGATCACGATGAGGGCGAGAATGGTACCGATCACGCGATGGGACCATTGAACCGCGCTCGGGTTCTCCAGGAAGTTGCGGGTGACCGGGTCGAGGCTGAGGAGGTCGGGCGGTGTAAGGCGACCACCCATGAGCGGAAAGGTCGGGTAGAGCTTCCCCGCCTTCAGTCCTGCGACGAATGCGCCCCATACGATCTGCACAGCGAGGACGACGCCGGTGAGTGCGAGGCCTCGTGTCATCATGCGCTTTGTGGCCGCGGTGGTGGACACTTTCCATGCGTCGACGCGGAGCTCGCGCGCGAGCCAGAGCGCGTAGCCGAAGATGCAGAAGGCGATGCTGAGGTGTGCGGCGAGGCGGTAGTGGCTGACGCTGGGTCGGTCGACAAGCCCGCTCATCACCATGTACCAGCCCATGAATCCCTGCATCGCGCCGAGCGCGAAGAGAGCGAGCGAGCGTCGGAGCAGCGGACCGTTGAGCCATCCGCGCAGCCAGAAGAAAAGGAACGGCAGCAGGAAGACGACGCCGATTGTGCGCGCGGCGAGACGGTGCAGGTATTCCCACATGAAGATCGACTTGAACTCGGCGATCGACATGTCTGCACGCCACGTTCGGTACTCGGGGAATTGCTGGTAGGCCTCGAACATCTTCTGCCACGCAGCGTCTCCCATGGGCGGGATGACGCCGGTGAACGGTTTCCATTCGACGATGGACAGGCCGGACAATGTGAGGCGGGTGATGCCACCGATAACGACGACGGCGAATGTCATGGCGGCGACGGACCAAAGCCACGCGCGGAGGTATCGGCGTCGTTCTTCCGGGATGGTGAGGCGCCAGTCCTGAGGTATGGAGCCGAGCATGCGTCCTGTGATGAGAGGATACGGCGACCGACGGGTCGATGCGCCGCGGCCAGCCTCGATCGGGAAAGATACACAATTCCGGGGCATCCCGAACGGGGTGTGCGTGGGACTGTCCAGCGAGAGAGTGCCATGGCACATTGTGCATACCGACCGACGACGGTCGTGCTTTTTCCCTTGACGCGTCACACCGGAGCCCTTCATGAGCAATGCAATGCCCGCACAATCTGCTGCGAACCACACCCGGATGGTGCCGGGCTTTCACTACCTCGGCGGAGCGCTGGTGGCGATCAACGTGATCTGGTCCTGCTGGATGCTGCTGCGCGAGCGCACGGCTGCGAACGGCATCCACGTGCTCGTAGCATTCCTGATCATCGTCGTATTCTGGTTTTCGCGCACGTTTGCGCTGACGGTGCAGGACCGTGTGATCCGGCTCGAGGAGCGGTTGCGGCTGGGGAGGCTGCTGCCGAGCGAGATGCATCCGCGCATCGAGGAACTGACGCGCCGTCAGCTCGTGGCGCTGCGGTTCGCGTCGGATGCGGAGCTGCCCGCGCTCACTGCGAGGGTGCTGGCGGGGGAGTTTGCGGATAACACGGCGATCAAGGGTGCGATCCGGGAATGGCGCGCGGACCACCTTCGCGCCTAGCGGACCTGCCTTCCGCCATTTCGAACTTACCCATCCTGCTATGAGAGCGGGCGCCGAGGTTGGTGGCGCCCCCTGACTGGCTGCTGGTGTACCAGGTATCACCTTGCCGACATGGCGACCTGGTGACGTGCGCCGAGCAACCGGCCCTCCGCGGTGCCAACCACGGTGCGGCCAGGAGTCGCGCCCTGCTCTTTCCACACGATATGTGGGAAATCGGGGCGTTGACATGGCAAAATGGGCGAATACGCAATAGCGGAAGGGTGGTCCGCAGGGTTGTTTCGGTCGTCGGGCGGCCCCACCTTCATCCGCCCATTTCGTCCCATACCTCCCGACCCCCGGAGGATTATGCGCCGCTGGTTCCTATTTCCCATTGTCGTTGCAGCGTGCGCATGCACGACGTCCGCGTCGATGCCATCCCCCACGCCTTCCGGCGCATCGCTGTCGGCGCCTGATATTGCGGCAGGCATTGCGGTCGTCCAGGCGAACGAGAACCGCGCAACGGCGGGTGTGCTGGCGAACGACACGCTGAAGGTCCGGCTCGTGGCGATGCCGGCGCGCTGGTACCCCGAGGCGGGTGGTGCGGCGAGCGCGGAGGTCGTTGCGTTCGCAGAGGAAGGGAAGGCGCCGCAGATTCCGGCGCCGCTGATCCGGGTGCAGGAAGGCACCGTCATCGTAGCAACGATACGGAATGCACTTCCCGACTCCACACTCTGGATGCACTGGCTGGAAACGCGTCCCTCGCCGGAGCGTGACAGCGTTGCGATCCTGCCGGGCAAAACGGGCGTGATCCGATTCGACGCGGGTGCGCCAGGCACGTACATGTATCGCGGCACAACGGGTGGTCCGCTCGCCCCCGGGGTGCGCGAACGGGAGCAGATGGTGGGTGCGTTCGTCGTCGACAAGCGAGGCGACAACCCAGACGACCGAGTCTTCGTCATCAACATATGGAGTGATCCGCCTGACTCCGTGCGTGGTTTGCCGGAGCGTAAGGCGCTTGCCATCAACGGACGCTCCTGGCCTTTCACCGAAGCACTGCGCGCTACCACGGGGGATACGCTGCGCTGGCGCATCGTGAACGGTTCCTTACGCGGGCACCCGATGCACCTGCACGGTTTCTATTTCCGCGTCGACTCACGGGGCGGGATGCTGCGCGACACAATTTACCCGGCGGGCCAGCGCCGCCTGGCGGTAACGGAAGAAATGTCACCGTTGTCGACGATGTCGATGAGCTGGGTTCCGGAGCGGCCTGGCAACGGGCTGTTCCACTGCCACCTCTCCTTCCACGTCATCGCGAGCGCCCGGCTCGATCCGGTGAAGCACCATACGCACACGGCCGATCCGCGTCAGCACATGGCCGGCCTGGTGCTGGGCATCGATGTGCGGGCGGCCGCGGACTATCGCGCGGCGGGGCGGGGAGACGCGCGACGGATGTCATTGTTTGTGAACGAAGGTGCGCGTCGGCGCATGGCACCGCGTGCGCTCAGCTTCGTGGAGCAGCGCGGGGCCAGGCCGCCGTCGGCGGATTCCGTGCTGCTCCCCAGTTCAACGCTGGTCTTGACGCGTGACCAGCCTACGGACATCACGGTGACGAATCGGCTGCGCGAGGCGACTGCCGTTCACTGGCATGGCATCGAGTTGGAGAGCTTCTCGGACGGCGTGGCTGGCTGGAGTGGTGACGCAAAGCGGGTCGCACCGGCGATCGCTCCGGGGAAGACGTTTACAGCGCGGCTCACGTTGCCGAGAGCAGGCACATTCATCTATCACACACATCTGAACGACATCGAACAGATCACATCAGGCCTGTATGGTGCGATGATCGTGCTGGAGCCGGGTGAGCGATTCGATCCGGAACTGGATCATCTGTATGTGGCGGGGTGGGATGGCGACGGATCTTCGGACATCATGCCGGTCGTTGTGAATGGAGACACGACGGGTCCCGCGCGAATGTTGCGCGCGGACATGCCGCACCGGCTTCGTTTCATCAACATCGCGCCTGCAGGCCGGCTGCACTACGAGATCCGTCAGGATACGTCGCTCGTCACGTGGAGAGCGCGTGCGAAGGACGGTGCCGACCTGCCTGCCGCGCAGGCGACCATCGTTCCGTCGACGCGCCGTCTTGATGTCGGCGAGACGTTCGATGCGACGTTCACGCCGCGGGCGGGTGACTACACGCTGACCGTGCGCGCCGGCGCTGAGATCGTATACCGGCAGAAGCTGCACGTCCGGTAGGAGCCGATCCGGGCAGGCCGCGCAAGGCGGGGCGCGGCCGATGGTCGCGAAGTTGCGGTGGTAGCCGGGCATGAACTATCCGAATCAGGTGATCATCCCCAGGGTACGCACGCGCGCTCGCACGGTTCTCGTGATCGCGGGGATCAGCATCATGACGTCGGCGTGTGCACACTCTGCGGAGCTCCCGGTTTCTGCGGGCACCGGCCGTGCGCCCACGCTGCCCGCTCCCTCGACTTCGCTCATTCCCACGGTCAAGGTCGCGAAGGCAGTGCGATGGGAGGCGAATGGGGCACCCACGCCGGCGCGGGGTCTCGCGGTGACACGCTTCGCGGCGGGCCTCGATCATCCGCGCTGGCTGCATGTGCTGCCCAACGGGGACGTGCTGGTTGCGGAGACCAATGCACCGGACCGGCCGGTCGCGCGGAAAGGTTTGCGTGCGAAGATCATGGCGTTCTTCGCGAAGAGAGCCGGCTCGGCGGGCGTGAGTGCGAATCGCGTCACGCTACTGAGGGACGCGGACGGCGACGGCATCGCGGAGCTGAAGACGACGCTGCTGACGGGGCTGAACTCTCCGTTCGGCATGCAACTGATTGGCGATGCACTCTACATCGCGAACTCAGACGCGGTGGTGCGCTTCCCGTATACACCCGGTGCGACGCAGATCACCGCGCCCGGTGAAGTGATCCTTCCGCTTCCCGCGGGCCTGCGGAACCATCACTGGACGAAGAACCTGATCGCGTCGCCTGATGGCAAGAAGTTGTACGTCAGCATCGGCTCGAACAGCAACGCCGCGGAGAACGGCATGGCGGAAGAAGCGGGTCGGGCGTCGATCTGGGAATACGACATTGCCGCGGCGTCGCATCGAACATACGCGTCAGGACTGCGCAATCCTGTGGGGATGGCATGGCATGGGGGCGTGCTGTGGACGGCCGTGAACGAGCGCGACGAGCTGGGCAGCGATCTCGTTCCCGACTACATGACTTCCGTTCGTGACGGCGGTTTCTACGGGTGGCCGTACAGCTACTTCGGCCAGCATGTGGATTCGCGTGTCGAACCGCAGGACCCGGCGCTCGTCGCGCGCGCGATCGTGCCGGACTACGCGCTGGGTCCGCACACCGCATCATTGGGGTTGGCGGATGCTACAGGGAATACGCTCGGCAGTGCATTCGCCAGCGGCCTGTTCGTCGGACAGCACGGATCGTGGAACCGTTCGCCGCGGAGCGGCTACAAGGTCATCTTCGTGCCGTCGACGAACGGGCGCCCGTCCGGCCAGCCCGTGGATGTGCTCACGGGATTTCTGCAGGACGGCGATGCACGCGGCCGCCCGGTGGGCGTCGCCATCGACCCGCGAGGCGGCCTCCTGGTGGCAGACGACGTGGGCAACATCGTGTGGCGGGTCAGCGCTGCCCGCTAGCGTCGCTCAGTTCCCCGTCGTACTGCGCCGCGGTGTGCCGCATGTCGGCCAGCGAGGCACGACCCGCTGCACATTGGATACGCGTTCCTTGTCCTCGGATGCCAGGTATGCGAGCATCGCGGTGAGCGTCGCATTGTTGCGCAGGTCGTCGAACACGATCTTGTCGAATGTGTCGCGGTTCGTGTGCCATGTGTACTGGCGATATTCCGGGTAGTGTGATTGCAGACGGAAGCCCGGTGCGCCGCGGCAGATCCATGACATGTGATCGCTGCCGCCGGTCTCCGGTACGCCCGGCACGTCGAGACGGATGTTGTCCGTAATCTCATTCGGGATCTTGCCGAACCACCGGCCGAAGCTCTCGCCCGCTTCCGCGAATCCCTGCATACGGATGAAGTCGATCCGCCATGTCCCGTTGTCCTGGTTGAACGACGCCTGCAATCCCTTGACGATCTCCGGGTGA
>JBBSJG010000200.1:0-5917 GCA_038257485.1 Longimicrobiales bacterium
ACATTTTTACGCTAAGTGCGCGAAGGTGTACTGAAAGGAACGGTTCGCCGCACCTGATACTCCTGTCATCACAACTTTTTCCGGCAGTTTCACACGAATATCACGAAGGTACGGAAAGACACGGATCAACTATTTTCTTCCGTTATACTTCGCGCTCTTCGCGTGAAAATCCGTTCTTCTTTCCGTCCCTTCGTGCCCTTCGTGTGAACCTTCATAGGAAGCGAGACGAAGCGAGATGACGCGAGAGCTCAGTCCGCGGCGACATCGACCCGAGCAGAACCGTGGCGGCGCTCCCAGTTGGCGCGTGCGTCGGTGGACTGCAGTGCTCGCCAGACGTTGGGGGGCGAGAATGGCATGCGGTCCATGCGGATCCCGATCGCGTCATAAATTGCATTCGCGATTGCCGGGATGGACGGGTGCAGCGGACCTTCGCCTGCTTCCTTCGCGCCGTGCGGGCCTTCCGGGTCGATCGATTCGACGATCAGTGATTTCAGTTCCGGCGTGTCGAGCGACGTAGGGATGCGGTAATCGAGCAGGGACGGCGCATTGTGCAGGCCGGCCCGGCCATGGTCCGCGTCCTTGTAGATATTCTCTTCCATGAGTGCTTCGCCGAACCCCATGTACGCCGAGCCTTCCATCTGTGCTTCGACGAGGGTGGGATTGAGAGCGCGGCCGCAGTCGTGTGCGACCCAGATGTTGTCGACCGTGACGAACCCTGAGTCGACGTCGACGGACACCTGCGCGACGTGCGCGGTGAACGAGTATGCGGGCGAGGCGCCGATGGTGCCGCCGCGATACTCGCCGTGCACGTCCTTGGGTGTGTTGTAGTGACCGACGGAACCGAGCGGTCCGAGCTTCGCTTCGGCGATGTTGAATGCTTCGACAATGGGCATATGCTTCGCCGTATCGCGTACGTCGAACGCCCACCCGCCGGCGAGTGCGACCTGCGCGGCAGTGCATTCCCACGTATCGGCGACGGCCTGCCGGATGCGCAGCGACAGTTCACGTGCCGCCTGCACGCATGCATTGCCGACCATGAATGTCTCACGGGACGAGTACGCGCCGAGGTCGACGGGCGTCATGTCGGTGTCGGTCGAATGCACGCGGATATATTCGAGCGGGACGCCCAGCTCTTCGGCGGTGATGTACGCGACCATGCTGTTGGAACCCTGGCCGATCTCGCTCGCGCCGGTGAACACCGCGACGCGGCCGGACCGCTCGACCTGGATCGCGATGGCCGCCTGCGGCATTTCGTTCGGGTAGATCGGGTAATTCGTGCCGGAGATATAGCATGAGCCGGCGATGCCGACGCCCTGGCCGAACGGCATGCGGCGGTGTTTCGACGTCCACCCGGACGCGCTCTCGACGGCGTCGAGACACTGCAGGAAACCGTTGGACGTGATGCGCAGCTCATTGATGGTGCGCGTGCGTTCGCCGATGAAGTTGCGGCGCCGGATCTCGATCGGGTCCATGCCGATCCTCTCGGCGAACTTGTCGAGCTGCACTTCGAATGCAAAGCGCGGCTGCACGCTGCCGTGTCCTCGCTTCGGCCCGCACGCGGGCTTGTTGGTGTAGACGCGTGATGAGTCGAACCGGTAGGTCTCGAACGTGTACGGCGCGGTGAGAAGCTGCCCTGAGTAGTACGCGGTAACCAGGCCGAAGGACGCGTAGGCGCCGCCATCGAGCAGCAGTTTGCCGTCGACCGCGCGGATGCGGCCGTCGTGCGAACCGCCGAGGCGGTACTTCATCTCCATCGGGTGACGCCCGCGATGCGCGTAGAACACTTCCTCGCGCGTGTACAGGATCTTCACCGGGCGACCGCACTTGCGCGAGAGTGCGGCAACGCAGAACTCGAGGTCGAACGGTTCCGACTTGCCGCCGAATGCGCCGCCGACTGCAGGCTGTACGACGCGGATGCGTGCGACATCGATGTCGAGCACGCGCGCGAGTTCGCGGTGCAGGTAGTGCGGCACTTGCGTTGCGGACCACACGGTCAGCTTGCCGGACGGGTCGTACCAACCGATGGCGCAATGCGGCTCGATCGGTGTGTGCGTCGTGCCCTGGAAGAAGTATTCGCCCTCGATGACCACATCGGACGCCTCGAGTGCTGCGTCGACGTCGCCAAACTCCAGGTGCACGTGCTTCGTGATGTTGCCATTGCGGCCCGGCTTGCCCGCGTCATGGATCTGCGGCGAGTCCGGCTCGAGTGCGCGCTCAGCAGTGAGCACTGCCTCCAGCACTTCGTACTCGACGCGGATGAGCTGGAGCGCGCGATTGGCGGTCTCCTCGTTGATGGCTGCAACCGCCGCAACGCCGTCGCCTATATAACGCACGCGGTCGACGCACAGCGGGTACTCGTCGCGTGTCCATGGAATCACGCAGTATGTGACGGGCATGTCGCTGCCGATCACGACTGCATGCACGCCGGCAAGTGCCTCCGCCTCGCTCGTATCGATCGAGACGATGCGTGCATGCGCGTGCGGCGACCGTAGGATCTTGCCGTGCAACATGCCGGGCAGCGTCATGTCATCCGTGTAGACTGCAGCGCCGGACACGCGCGCATGGCTGTCGACTTTCGCGTGGCGCCCGCCGATCACATTGAATGCGCCGTCCGCGACGAACGCGGCGGGATCGATGGCGACATCGCGCTGGCGCGGCCGCAGCTCGCCCGGCTTCATGAGGCAGCCTGCGTCTGGTCGGGCGTGTTCAGTGTCATTGCGGCGTCCGCGATGGCGTCGAGGATTTTCGTGTAGCCCGTGCAGCGGCAGAGGTTGCCGGAGAGGGCTTCCTTGATTTCCGCCCGGGACGGCGAGGCATTGGTCTGGAGCAGGGCGTGCGCGGACATAAGGATGCCCGGCGTGCAGAAGCCGCACTGCGCGGCGCCGAGCCGCTCGAATGCTTCCTGGAGCGGGTGGAGTGCGCCGGCGCGGGCGAGGCCTTCGACGGTCATGACGTCGCGGCCGGCCGCTTCGTGGACGGGGGTGATGCACGCGAGGACGGGTATGCCGTCCAGGAGCACGGTGCACGCGCCACAGTCGCCCTTGTCGCACCCCTGTTTGGAGCCCGTCAGGCCGAGGACGTACCGGAGCGCCTCGAGGAGGCTGTAGTGATCGGGCACGCCGGCCTGGTGCCGGTCCCCGTTCACGCTGAGCTGGACGATCGAATGCATGGCTTCCGCGGCTGGTGTAGACCAAAACGGTAACTTGAGCGGGGTGCCTGTGCAACTCGCCCGCATTAGATTTCCGCCATGACCAATCCTGCCCGTGTGGACGCCGTAATCCTGGCCGCAGGCCGTTCCACCCGGATGGGGCAGCCCAAGCCGCTGCTTGAGGTGGGGTCGGAGACATTTCTGGAACGCACGATCCGCATGCTGATGTTCGCGGGATGCCGTCACATCGTGGCCGTGGTCGCCGCCGAGGACGCATGGACCCTGGGTCTCGCACAGGCGACCGGTGCGACGTTTGTCGTGAATGGCGATGGCGAGTCGCAGCAGATCGATTCGGTTCGAGCCGGCATCCGCGCACTGCCGGACGACTGGGATGCCGTCGCCATTCTGCCCGTGGACATTCCATTGATCGCGGACGCGACTGCAAGGACCATCATCGATTTTGCACGCCGTGAGCGACCATCGCTCGCGCTGCCGTTCCACAACGGCGTCGCTGGCCACCCCGTCGTGATCGGCCGCGAGCTCGAGGCGGATGTACTCGAGAAGACGTGGGAGGAAGGCCTGCGTTCCCTGATCATGGCGCACGCCCGTGACCTGCGGGAAGTGAGGGTTGTCGATCCCGCGATCCTCATCGATATCGACTCGAAGGAAGACTACTGGCGCTACGTCCAGGAGAAGCATCGTTGAAGGACATTACGGTAGGCGACGTCGCATCGGCCGCACTCGCGGTACAGCACACGGGTGTGCCCATCGCGGTCGTGTTGCGTGTGGTGGACGCCTCGCCCGCAGCGCGCATGATCGTGAGTGCGGATGGCACAGTGCGCGGCTCGCTGGGTGATGCAGTACTCGATGCTGCGGCCGCGGAACTCGCAGCGGAATCCCTCGCGGCGGGCGGCGCGCTGAGTCGCGTGGTTCACACGGGTGATATCGCGCACACGCTGTATGCCGAGGCCCATGTGCCGACCGAGCGGCTCGTCGTTGTCGGTGCCGGACATATCGCCGTGCCGCTCGCCGCGCTCGGTGTCATGCTCGGCTTCGAGGTCACCGTGCTCGATGACCGCGCCGAGTTCGCGACGGAAGATCGGTTTGACTCGCAGGCAACCGTTTTGCGCACGGACTTCGAGACGGACCCGTTCGCGTCCGTGGTGATCGACGAACGCACGTACGTGGCACTGGTCACGCGCGGTCATCGCTGGGACTTCGATTGTCTCACGCGCATCCTCGGCCGCAAGGTGTTGCCGAAGTACATCGGCATGATCGGCAGCCGGCGCCGGGTACGCGCAGCATTCGAGGCGCTCGAGTCTGCAGGTGTCGACCGCGCGCACCTCTCCCTGATTCACGCACCGGTCGGCCTCGACATCGGTGCCGATACACCTGCAGAGATCGCGGTCAGCATTGCCGCGGAAATGGTCGCGGTCCGGCGAGCGGGCGCTGAAAAAATCGGCGGCGCGAATCTCTGCCCCGAGCGTACCCCTGTAACTCTTACCGAGCGGGAGCGGGTGCTGGATCGCCTGCTGCCTGGTATTGAATAGATCTCCATGGATGACACGGCAGTATTGAATGCAATCGACAGTGCCATCGCTGCGGGTCGCCGGGTCGCACTGGCCACGGTAGTACGTACGCGGGGGTCGGTCCCCCGCCATGCGGGCAGCAAGATGATCATCGACCCGGAGCACGGCCTGGTTGGCACGATCGGCGGCGGTTGTGGTGAAGCGGACGTGATCGTGGCAGCGGATGCAGTGATTGCGTCGGGCCTTCCCCGCCTGATCCGCGTCGAGCTGATGGACGACACCGGTTCGTGGAGCCCCGCAGTGTGCGGCGGTGTCATGGAAGTGTTCGTGGAGCCCGTCTCATGAGTGCCGCGATGTGGAAGCGGTATGCGACGTTCATCCGGACACCACCGCAGCTCACGATTGCCTGGACCGACCCTGAGACCGGCGCACGCGCGTGGCTCGTGATCAATTCGCTTCGTGGCGGCGCCGCGGGTGGCGGCACGCGGATGAGAGTCGGTCTCGATCCGCGTGAGGTGACGTACCTGTCGAAGGCCATGGAGCTCAAGTTCTCCATTTCCGGACCGCCGATCGGCGGCGCGAAGAATGGCATCGACTTCGATCCGCGCGACCCTCGCAAGCAGCAGGTGCTGGAGCGTTGGTACGGCTGGTTGGCACCGTATCTGCGCGAGCGGTATGGCACGGGCGGCGACCTCAATGTGGACGAGGTCATCGACGTGATCCCCGCATTCGAGCGGATCGGCCTGTCGCACCCGCAGCAGGGCGTGATCCAGGGCCATCTGCACCAGGATGCGACGGCGTTCCGTCAGACCGTGCACCGCATGGGCGCCGGTGTGGAAGCGCCGCTGCGCGATGCTGCGCTCGGCATTGAAGGCATGTCGCTCACGGCGGCCGACATGATCACCGGCTATGGCGTTGCAGTCTCGGTGCGCCGCCTCTATGAGCAGCAGGGTCGTCCGCTGGATGGTGTGCGCGTGTCGCTCGAGGGATTCGGCAATGTCGGCGCGGCAGCCGGTCTGTACCTCGCCCGCTTCGGTGCACGTCTCGTCGCGATCCGTGACGCGGAGCGACTGCTGATCGAGCCGCGCGGCCTGGATGAAGACGACGTCGAATCGCTGGTCCGCCGTCGCCAGAACAAGCTGTTGCCGGCATCGGATGCGCGCACCACGTCCGACGTGGACGCGATGTGGGACACGTCATCGGATGTGTTCGTCGCTGCAGCAGTGTCCGAGTCGCTGAC
>JBBSJG010000201.1:0-5859 GCA_038257485.1 Longimicrobiales bacterium
CGAGGACCCGGTCCTCAACGACGTAACCTTCCTGACGACGCCATCTTCGGGGTTCTACCTGTTCACGTCGGGCGGGGCGTTCACGGTGTTTATGAACCGGACGCAGCCGGCCAACCATGGCGGTCGTGTGGGAGGCTCCGCGACGGTCGTTGGTTGGAGTCCATGACCCACTCTGGCAGCACGAGGTCAGGAGTGATCATGATGCCGATCCTTCATCCGAGCGTGCTTACAGCGCACGTTGCGCTCGGCTTCGCTGGCTTCATGCTCGGCGCCATCGCCTTGTCGCTCCCGAAGTTCGGTCGAGCCAGTCGCTGGCACCGCCGGGCCGGTCGCGCGTATGCCGTGTGCATGCTGGCGATGGCGGCGCTGTCCGTGCCGCTGGCCCTCCGCGCGAATGACTACCTCCTCCTGATCATCGGACTACTGACGCTGGGCTGGGTTGCCGGAGGTCGGGTCGCGCTGCGTTTGGCGCTCCGCGCGCGGCAATCGAATCGACAGACATTCGCCAGGATGGTGCGGATGCACATCATTCTGATGATCTCGTCCTACATCGGCGCGTGGACCGCATTCCTTGTGAACGACCGCGAATGCGAGTGATGGAATCACCGACATCTCGAGCGGGCTGCGCATACGCACTACTTCAGTGACAGGCCGAATCGCGTACGGGTCGGTTCCCGACCGCAACGTTCGTCAAGCAATGGGCGGATGGCGGTAACAGCTTCGAGACGGACCCACCGAATGCGGGCAGAGGGCGGTACCTTTGGCATCACTCCAGACGAGCAGCGTCCGTATTCACATGTTGTCAACCTGTGCGGAGCGGTCGCCGACTTTGCATGCGCGGACGATGCGATGCGCGGACTCGAGCGGCAGAAGGCATCGAAGGAATCGCTCCTGCACGCGCGTGGCTATCTCTTTCTGCACAAGGGAAACGCCGCTGCTTCGCGCGCCAACCCAACGGTCGAATGGACCGGGTGCGCCGCGGCTCTGAGCGTCGCGACCCGGTTCCACGTCGCACTTACATCCGCATCGGCATCGCGGGTCTCGCCAATGCAGCATCCACAACACCCGAGAAGCAGCGGATCGATGAGTTCGATCCTGCGACATCGAGCAGAACGTAGTGATACACGCCGGCGGGGAACTCGGGCGTTGCACTCGTGATGCCGTTACACTGATCGAGCTGTGTCGCCGTGACAATGTTGCCGTTGATGTCGCGGTTGCCGTAAATCGGATAGCCGTCGAATGCAATACCGATGATATGCGACGGACCGCCATCACTGTCCACCGTCGCAGTCACGCACTTCGGCAGCGCATGGTAGTGATACATTCCCATGTTCGGCGTCGGGTGACCGCTGCAGCTGTCGAGGAACCAGACGTCGGTGCCGCCCGTGCCCTTCACGGAGAAGTTCGACTGTGTCGCCACCGTGACGCCGTCGCCTTCATAGGGATTGAAGAGCGAGGCCCCGGAGATCATAACGCCGATCGTGCCCAGGTTGGTCGCCGTCGGGGTAGTCACTTTTACGGGTGTGAGCGGGATCTGGAAATCATAGGTCTGCGCGCGCGTGGGGTCCGCGATCGCGATGGAGTTCGACGAGTTCGGGATGCCGCCACCGCCACCGCCGCCGACCGCGTACTGCGCCTCCCTCGAATGGTTCGGGATGCCGTTTGACACATAACGAAGCTTGCCGTTCGCGTAGCTGACGGTAACGTTGGAACCCCAGCGGGCCTGCTGCAGGCCGGCGGTGAGGTCGGCAGCGGACGCATTCGTCGACGGTACCGTGATCCCGTTGCTGCAGCCGAGCAGGATGGTGGTGGTCACAACGGTCAGGATTCGATGGATATTCAAGGTGTTGATCATGGGGGCTCCCGTTCAGTGAAAACGCTGTCGTGTTTCTGCTCATTGGACACAGCGGTCGTGGTTTCCATTCCAATCCCCCGCTCAGACCGGTCGATGGAATGAACCGCGGTCTGCGTGTGTCCAACCCTTGAGATGACTCCGTCACCAGTGTCCGCGACGTCCGCAGCGAGCGATGTCGACCTCGTTGCGGCCGCACGCGACGGGAGTGATCCGGCATTCGCGGAACTGGTTCGTCGCTACCAGGGGCAGGTCGAGCGCGTGGTGATCCGGATGGTCGGGCCGGGCGATGAAGCGGAGGACGTGGCACAGGAAACGTTCATCAGGTTTCATGGCGCACTGCGCACATTCCGCGGCGATGCAACCGTGGGGACATTCCTCACACGCATCGCGATGAACCTGTCACTGAATGTGCTGCGCCGCCGTCGCTGGCAGCTGCGCCGGTTCGCCCGCCGTGATGTCAGTGATACGGCTGACACCGCGGTGTACGGAGCGGGTTCGGACGATCGGGCGACGGCGTCGGATCAGCGTGCCCGCATCGAACGAGCGCTCGGCCGGTTGAGCAATGACCAGCGCGCAGTGGTGGTCTGTCGCATGCTCGAGGATTGTTCGACACGCGAGACGGCCGACCTGTTGGGGATACCGGAAGGCACCGTGATGTCGCGACTGACACGCGCACTCGAACGGCTGCGCCGGGAACTGCAGACGGAAGGAATCGACGAAGCATGAAGCACAATACGGACGAATGGCTGCTACGCGCGGTACTGAACGAACTCTCCGATAGCGAGCGCCGCGAGCACGACGCACGACTCGCAGCGGACGCTGGCTATCGCGCGGCGTTTGCTGAAACCCTGTCTGTTCGCGAGCAACTGGATGAAATTGATGCACCAACGCTGGCGCCGGGCCTCGATGTGCGCGTCATGGCGCGACTGCGCCGCGCGCGTGCCGCCGATCCGGTGGTTATTGCCATGAGCCGCCAGTTCTGGCGGCTGGCGGTCCCGGCGACTGCGGCGGCAGCGCTTGTCCTTGCGATTGCGGTGCGGACTACGTCGAGTGCAGGACCCGCCGCGCAACCGACGACACAGGCAGCAACGCAGGTCACCCTGGCGACCTGGTATCCGATATCCGTCGATCCGACGGCCCAACGCTGAACGGAGCGGAACGCGTGCAACCTTCATCGAAATCACTGCTCATGCTCTTGAGCATGCTCGTGCTGGGCGTCGTGCTCGGCGCGGCAGGCATGGACGTCGTGCAGCGCAACACGGCACCGTATGAACAGCCGCCGCCAGCACCGGGACCGGACGCGCGGCCGCCCGGGTTCGTGGCGCATATGGAGCGTACGATAATGCCACGCGACTCAGTGCAGCGTGCGGCCATCCGCCCCATTCTCGAAGCGACGGACGGAAGCAATCGCGCAACCGTGGACGCATCGCAGCGCGCCATGAGCCAGCACCTCGATTCGATGTCTATCCAACTTGCGCCACTGCTCGACAGCGCGCAGCTCGATCGCCTGAACCAGCTGATTCGCACACTCGATCGGCCGCGTCCGCACGGCGGCAGGCCGCCGCGGCCCGATGCCGGCCGGCCACCGCGCGGCGGCTGATGAACGTGAATCTCCCGCAGCCAAGTCAGACTAAGAACGTTCGATCGTCGATGCGACGACGTGGTGACAGACATAGCCGCTGTTGTGCGCGCGCGACACACCTGACATCGTAACGCACGGCGTGCAGCTTGACGTTGCCGTCGGCGGCCGTCGGCGTCAGCAACAGCTGGATCCGCTTGATCATGGCCCCATTATGGCGACCGGCGGGCCGTCCCGCGAACCCGATGTCGATTTCGCGGAGCCCCGTTCGTAGGTATGGTGAAGGAGCGGATACGCCGCCCCCCGAACCCGACCATGGAGTCAACGCGATGCGATACCTGATCCTGATCTACGAGAACGAGGCGAACACGCCCCAGGACGATGCCGAGCTCCAGAAGTGGATGGACTATACCGAGCGCATGAAGGCGTCGGGTGCATACATCGGCGGCGAGGCCCTCATGCCGGTGTCGACCGCTACGACCGTCCGTACAAAGGACGGCAAGACGCTCACGACCGACGGACCCTTCGCGGAGACCAAAGAGCAGCTCGGCGGTTTCTACCTGATCGAGTGTGCCGACCTCGATGCCGCGCTCAAGTGGGCTGCCGACATCCCATCCTCCGGCCGCGGTCCCGTTGAAGTCCGCCCCGTCGTCGACTTCTCCCAGGGATAGTGGGCCCGGCACCAACTGTTCGCCACGGCGCCAGCTAATGCAGCAGTCGAACGTGCGCACCTCGCGCGACGCCTGACGGAGCTCGACGAATTGTGAGTTCCTGTTTGAGCGCCGCCCACTGGCGACGGCGGCGGCAGCAGGTGAGAGGCCACGTTCAGCCCCGACGCATGACTCCCAAGCGGGACTCCGTGCTCAGGTGAGCACGTGCGGCGCAATCAGCTGCACTAGAGACGCAGCGTCCGCGCGCGCCTGGGCCGCGTCACCGGCCGAATAGAAGCCGGACGGCGTCAGATCTTCCGCACCGTAGAATGCGAGCTCGCGATCCCGCCGCAGCCGTCGCGATACGTTCGCCATCATCTCCACATGTCCGGCCAGATCCGCCGGCAGTCGTGCTCGCTCCGCGAGCAACACCTCCGATACATCATGCATGCGGGGCGGGTCGATGCCGCATGCGCGCAGCATACCCTTGAGCGTCAGCTCTACGATCTCCTGTGCTTCACGCACCACGTCCGCCCAGCTCTCGCCATCATACAGCACGTCGAGCGCGCGCAGCCTGATCAAGGACCGCTGCAGGTAATCCCTCGCCAGATCCGTGTTCCGCATCACGCGGCGCCCCAGTAGCTCTGACCTTGCACGATACGCTTGACCAGCAGCCCTTCCACGATCGCTCGCCGGACATGCGCCAGCCGACGCGCCAGCACAAGGTCTGGATCGAACAGCACTGAACCTTCCATGGCGACTTCCGCCCATAGCCCCGTGATTCGATCGCCCGGCTCAGGCATACGCACGAAATGCGGCTCGATCGGATGCGGTCCAAGGAACGCCGTGTCCTGGTCCCACGGAGCGTAGAGCGCGCGTGTGATGGCCATGGCAGGATTCGCAACGATCAGCAGATCCACATCGGACGACTCGACCGCTTCGCCTCGCGCATACGATCCGAAGATGGCCACACCAACGAGGTCTGGACCCAACTGCCGGATCGCCATTGCCAGCACGCCGGCAAGCGGACCTGCCGGCGCTGCATCGCCGCGCGCCAGTGCGGCCACACAGTATTCGTTGAGCGATAGCGATGCCAAAGCCGCATGATCACTCAGGCGTGCGTGCAGGGCGGGCGTCATTCGAATGACGAAGCGCCCGGACCTGGGAATTGACTTTCCTGCCATAGTATCACTTATAATGTCATAGTACTATCGAGGCAAGCCTGGTGCGGTATGGCCCTACGACGGAGAACGCTTTCATTCGGCGCCGCCGTCGCCTCACCCGGCGTATCCCGCTGTGGCGCCGCCGCATCTCTCACCCGACGCGTCCAGGTAATGCCGTCGCGCAGCAACCCGACCACCTGTTCCGGTTGTCAGGCGAAACCATCCCGTCGCTAGTTAGCATTCGGGCAATATACATTCATGCAGTCCAGGCGGAACAACCGCGTCCGCCCGTGTTTACATCCCGTCGTCAGCAGAGTCCTTCGCAACCATTCACGAGATCGGACATGCGTAAACAATACGGATTCACGGGGGCGCTGCTGTTCGCGGCGCTGATCGGTTGCTCCAAGGACACGACGGCCCCCGAAGGCCGCCGCATCTACCAGGTGGAAGTAGCTGGCGAAACCTTCCGGCTCGCGATCGAAGATGCCCGGGCAATCGCACGCGCCGACTCACTCCTCGCGAGCGGTAGCGAGAACAACATTCACGGTACGGTCAAGCGCGGAAACGGCGGCTTCAACACAGGCTACTCGTGGCACCTCGATCCGCGGACGA
>JBBSJG010000202.1:0-5793 GCA_038257485.1 Longimicrobiales bacterium
ACTGGCCCTTGAACTCGAGCGTCACACTCTTGAGACCCGCTTCTTCACCAGGCAGCAGGTCGAGGATGTTGACCTCATACCCGTGCGTCTCGCCCCAGCGCGTGTACATGCGCATCAGCATCTCCGCCCAGTCCTGCGACTCCGTGCCGCCCGCACCGGGGTGGATCGTCAAAAGCGCGTCGCGGCCGTCGTCCTCGCCACGCAGCATCGTGCGCACCTCGAGGCGTTCCGTGTCCGTTTCGAGTGTGGTGAGTTCGGTGATGAGATCCTGTTCGAGCGATGCGTCTTCTTCGTGCTCGAGCAGATCGGCGAGCTCGTGGAGCTCGGTGGTCTTCGCTTTGAGCTCTTCCCAGGGTTGGACCCAGCTCTTCAGCTCGTTCGCTTCATTGATCGTTTCACGGGCGCCATCGGGTGATTCCCAGAAGCCCGGCTCTGCCATCCGGCTTTCGAGCGCCTCAATGCGCTCGCGCTTTGCCGTCAGGTCAAAGATAGCCTCCGAGCACGTCGATGCGCTCTCGGCTTTGGTCCAGTCGCCGCGTTGTGTCGTTGTCCATTGTCGTGCTCCATGTACACGCGAGGCCGTCCATCCGTTGGACGGCCCCTCTTGATTCGTGCATTCAGTACCCGCTAGAAGACCTGTTGGCCCTCGGACAGGATGTCATTGAGTGCATTGCGGAAATGCGGGGTCGATTTCGCCAGGTCCACGCCCACCTGCGCGACGTATTCTTCCCAGCTCTTCATGATCTCTTCCCGGAAATCCTGCCGCATTGTCCCGTTGGCCAGCGATTCCTTCCGCTTCTTCGGGTGGTATGCGACGATGTCCGACACGATCGCGCGTGCGATCCGGTGCGCCCGTGCACTCGGGTCCTTGGTCCCGAACACCACGGGACGTGGGGCCGAAGACTGCGGGGCCGAAGGCGCCGACGCGGGTGCCGGTGGTGACACGGGTGCAATGACTGGCGGCGAAACCGGCGCCGCTGCCTGTGCCACTGGTGGCGTCGGCGCCACTGGCGGCGCCGGGGGTGCTGGCGGCGCGACGGGCTCGCGCACCGGTTCGATGACCGCGGCGGCGATGCTCGCCACCGTGCTCGCTACCGCATCCGCCGCTGCTGCGACGGTCGCCGCTACCGTGCCGACGGCGCCGGCGGCCATGGATGGGGCCGCCGAGGGTGCCTGTGCGGACGCCGTGACGTCCGGGGTCACGTCCGCCTGTGGCGGTGATACCGGGAACGTCGCACTGCACTTGGCGCAGCGCGCGCGAATGCCCCGCGCCGGAATGCGGGCGGGGTCGACGCGGAACGTGGTCTGACAACTTGGGCAGCGAATATTCATGGCTCGGTTGAAACCTCCAGCTCGTCGGCGGTGACGAGGGAGCGGCCATAGAAGCCCTGCGCATCGGAGCGGCGGTCAACGGCATACACCGAACCCGGCAGCTTCTTCGCGAAGGTCTTCATTTCCGTGGCCAGCTCGCTCACGCGCGCGGTATGCGTGAAACTTCGATGCTCGTTCGTAACAACACCGATGGACAGTGTCATGAGCGGCACCCAGAGAATATTACCACGGCGGTCGCGGCCCAGGAAATAGCCCGCCCGCCGGTCTTCCTCGGTGTACTGGTACGCGATCAACTCGTCGAACAGTTCGATGATTTCCTCACAGCAGACCCGCATATAATCGAGTCCGATGTTGAAGATGAAATCGTCACCGCCGATATGGCCGATGAATCCATCCGGCGAATGTCCCTTGACCAGGTCACGCAGGATGCGGGCGAGCATGCGGATCACACGGTCGCCCTCATTGTAGCCGTACCGGTCGTTGAATTCCTTGAAGTGGTCGAGATCGGCGTAGCAGACCGCGAACAATTCCTCGCGTCGCATGCGGTCACCGATGTCGCGTTCGATCTGAACGGTGCCGGGCAGCCGCGTCGTGGGATGCACGCTCACATCGCGCTCCGCGCGGTGCAGCATCATGCGCAGCCGCAGGAGTTGTTCGCGGGGCGCCATGTCTTCCGTGATCACCTCATCCGCGCCTGCCTCCAGCCCTGCGAGGACCACGTCCTCACGGCCCGGCGGCGCCAGCAGCACGATGGGCACGATCCCGCTGAACGCATCCTGCTTGAGCGTGTGACACAGGGACACCGCGTCTTCGCTGCGCGCACTGTCGAGGAAGATACCCGCGGGCATCATGCGGTTCACGCAGTCCACCACCTCGCTCGGCGCATGGACTTCATGCACAAGCAAGTGACGGTCATCCGCGAAACTCCGCAGAACCTCTGGCGCTTCACGACGCCCGGGCGAATAAAAGACCAGTACCGTTCGAGAGCTCATCGCACCGAAGAGAGGCTACGTGCAGGGGGAGAATGCGACCCAAGGTAGCCGGGGCACCATCCAGTGTCAAACACCTCGCGGGCGACCGGGGCCGTCACCAGCGGTAGCGAAGCTGAAGGTCGAGTCGCAGGGGCGGCGGCACCGGTCCCGGGCGTGGTCCGCTATCCGGGGTCAGCCCGCTCTCGAACCGGAGCCCCGGCGCACCGTTACGCAGCCGCGTGCTGATCAATGCGTCGACAGCACTCGTGAGGTGGTTCGCCAGGATCAGGCCGAGCATGCGCGTCGCATCCCGATACGCGGCGTCGCTCTCATTGATCACGTTCGTGTACGTCTGCTGCTCCAGGCGCCCCGAATTCCACGCGAACGCGTAGCCATCCGGGATCGCGTGCTTCTCGTAGTAGGCGAGTGCCGCGTCATAGGACGGTGAGCCGGGACCCACCGCGGCGCCCGCGGGAATGAACAGGGACTGAGCGAGCTTCCATTGCTCGCCATTGTAGGTTGCGTCGTCGAACTCCGGTTGCACGCCGGGCTCCGCGGACCCGTCGAATGCACCGCTCGCGCGGTAATGGATGAGCACCTCATAGTACGGGAACGTCGTGTCCCGCCTGGCCCCCGTACTCACCCGCCGCGCGATCGACCACGCCAGATCCTTGTACTCCCGTGACAGCCTCTGCGACGTCGCACGCTGGTCGATATATCGCACCCACGCCCACGCCTCCACCGCCACATACGGCACCCATCGGTTCTGACCGAGCAGGTATTGGCCGCTCCCCGGGACCGCCAGCGACGCGACGAACGAGAGGTCCGTGCGCGTCAATCCCGCGCCCGCGGATGGCACCTGCGGCGCAGTGGAGGCTGCCGACCCCGCGAACCGTGCCTCCGCAGACGTCTGCGCCGACACACCCGCAACACAACTGTATGCGACGGCGGACACGCTCGCCCAGACGAACAGTGCGCGACGGACACTGCGCAGTACGGGTCCGGAATCGATCATCACCCTCAGAACCGGATCGCGAAGGAAACCTGGATCGGCGGATCCTCGTCCGCCGAAACAAACGCTTTGGCCACGCTCAGGTCGAACCGCTGATACACGAACCCGACCCCCAGCGCCGTGCCCGTGCCACGCCCCGTTCCGCTCGACCATCCGGCGCGCAGGAACAGCGTGCGGTCGAGTGACAGCTCGAGCCCCGTGCCCACCTCCGATGCCACACCCGCATGCCACGAACCCGTGCCGTCCAGCGACGCCCAGAGCGCTGTGCTCGAATCCGCACTGAACAGGTGCATCAGCTCATACGCACCGCCCACCTTGATCCGCGCAGGCGTCAGTGCAGCCTGGTCTGCATTGTTCACCTGCAGCTTCAGCCCCGCATGCGTCACCGCCGCGCCCAGCTCCAGATACGGCAGCCACGACGGCTGCAGTTGAATGCCGAAATCCACTGCATGCGTCGTCGCCTTGAACGCCGGCTGGCCGCACGCCCCCGCACAGTCGTAAAAGTTGTACGTCACACCAGCGCGCAGCCCCGGTCGTACCTCCGTCGCGAAGGTCGCATAAAACGCCTGATCCGATACATGCAGCACACCCGTCGGATTGCCCTCTGCATCCGTTGTCTCGATGTCGCCATTGTCCACCGTACGAAACGAGAAGCCCAGCGTCCCCGCGCGTCGCACGCGGAACAACGCGGTGATCGATGTCGCGCTCTCGATGTCCGTCTTGCCGCTGTGCACCCGCAGCTCGCCCGCGGCGAGGTTCGCAATGGAGGCGGGATTCGTGAACAGTCCATCCGCGGCGGCCCTCGCAGTCAGTGCCCCGCCCAGTGACAGCGACCTGCCTCCCACGGGAAACAGCAGCGTCAGGCAGCACTCGGACGCAGCTACGCCGCCGCCCGTCTGCGCGGACGCGCGGCTGGCGACACCAAGGATGGGGAGAAGCGCCAGCACGAGGAACACGTACCGGCGAGTGCGACCGCGCACGATCGCTCGCGTCCTGCTACCGGCCCCGCGTCAAAGCGCCCGCGCTTCGTCGATCAACATGATCGGAATGCCATCCCGCACTTCGTAGCGCAGCCGGCACGCACCGCACACGAGCTCGTTCTGCGCCTCGCGATATTCGAGCTCGCCCTTGCACTTCGGGCACACCAGGATCTGCAGCAGCTGTGGATCGAGCATATTCTCCTCAAGCATCGCGCGACGGCGACTCCGTCGCAGGTGAGTTATCCGTCTGGTCGCCACGCATCCGCTGGCGACGCTTCCTGCCCGTTCGGTTACCGCCCGGCCCGCGGCCGATCTCGGAACGCATTCCCGCGGGGACAGGGAATCCAAGATACTGCAGGGTCGCAACTTTCTTGCGCCAGTTCGGCAACGACTTCACGTGCAGGTCCAGATACACGTGCGCGCCCACGAACGCCTCGATCTTCTCGCGCGATCGCTCGCCCAGTCGCTTGATCCCCGCGCCGCCCTTGCCAACCAGGATCCCCTTCTGACTCTCCCGCTCGACATAGACGGTCGCCCGGATGAACACCGGGTCCGTGCCTTCACGGTATTCATCAATCGCCGCGATCGTCGCGTACGGAATCTCCTCCTCGTACTCCTCGAAGATCGTTTCCCGGATCATCTCCGCAACGAAAAAACGCACGGGTTGAACCGCGAGGTCGTCCGCTGGATAGTAGAACGGGCTGTGCGGCAGCGCGGCCGTCAGGATCTCCAGGATCGCGGGTGTGCCCTCCCCCGTCGCGGCCGAAATTTCCATCGGCGTCCGTCCCAGCTCCCGCGCGCTCCAATCCCGCAACTCATCCACCGACTCCGCACGCGCCGCGTCCAGCTTGTTGATCACGACGTACAGAGCGTCGCCCTTCCCCTTCAGTGCTGCCAGCGCTTCGCCCGACGGCAGTTCCTCCGGGCGCGTCGCATCCAGCAGCAGCAACGCCAGGTCCGCGTCGCGGATCACCTCGAGCGCCGTTTCCAGCATCGCCCGCTGAAGCGTATAGGACGGATCGAGAAGACCCGGCGTGTCCACGAAAATCAGCTGCGCCGTTTCCGTCGTCAGAATCCCCGTCACCGCTTCCCGCGTCGTCTGCGCACGTGGCGTGACAATGCTGAGCTTTTCCCCGATCAGCTGGTTCAGCAGCGTCGACTTCCCAACGTTCGGACGGCCGACCAGCGCAACATCGCCCGCCCTCGTCATCTCTGCTGTCATTTCGGCTCTCTCATGGCGTTAATCTGGCGCCAGACACGGCATTACGGAAGCATGGGCGACGTCATCTTCACGCGGCGTCGGCACTCGTTCATGGAGCAGCAAAGCAAAACGCCCCATCGAGAAAGCTCTCGATGGGGCGTTTTGAATGTAAAGGCCGGCGACGTCGTACTCTCCCACCCGGCCACCCGGGCAGTACCATCCGCGCTGCGAGGCTTAACGACCGTGTTCGGGATGGGAACGGGTGTGACCCTCGCGCTATAGTCACCGACCAATCCT
>JBBSJG010000203.1:0-5655 GCA_038257485.1 Longimicrobiales bacterium
GCGTTCACGCGGACGCTTTCTGCGCGCGAGCTTTCGACTGGCCAGGTGACGGGCTCCTTGGCGATCGGCGACTCGTACCGCCGTACGCCAGACCTCCAGTTCCAGTACGGCCTGCGCGTCGATGGCAGCCGGTACACGAACTCGCCGGAATACAACGCACTCGTGGAGTCGACGTTCGACCGTCGCAACGACAACGTGCCAAGCCCCATCTCGATCAGTCCACGCCTCGGATTCTCGTGGACGGTCGGCACAGCACAGGAGATCGCGGCGTTCACGGGTGCAGTGCGCGCGCCGCGTGCGGTGATCCGCGGCGGCATCGGCATGTTCGCGAACAGTGCGAATGCCGGCCAGATCGGCAATGCAATCAGCAACAACGGTCTGGCAAGCGGCATCCAGCAGATCAATTGCGTCGGACCTGCGGTGCCGGTACCGGACTGGTCATTGTATGCCGACAATCCGGGCGCGATTCCGGAAGTGTGCGCGGACGGAACGGGCGGCACCGTGTTCTCCAATGCGTCGCCGAACGTATCCCTGTTCGCGAATGACTTCGCGCCACAGAAGTCGCTGCGCTCGAACCTTTCCTGGAACGGCGGCGTCCTCGACGCGCGGTTCACCATGAACGTCGAGGGGCAATATTCGCTGAACCGCAACCAGCAGCGGTTCGTCGACCTGAACTTCAGCCCGAACGAACGGTTCAGCCTCGGCGACGACGGTCGTCCTGTGTATGTGAACACGTCGAGCATTGTGCCGGCAAGCGGCAGCATTGCATCGAGCGATGCGCGTGTATCGCAGGCCTTCGCGCGGGTCACGGAAACACGGTCGGACCTGCAGTCGCGTACGGCACAGTTGACCATGCGGCTATCGCCGATCCAGCGCACGCCGAGCAAGTTCGGGTGGAGCGCGGCATACACGTACATGAATACGCGTGAGCAGGTGTCCGGCTTCAGCAGCACGGACGGCAACCCGCTCGATGTGAACTGGGCATCGTCCGCGCAGGGACCACACTCCATCAATTACACGCTGCGCTACCTGTTCTTCAATGCAGTGCAAGTCAGCTGGAACGGGACGTTCCGCTCGGGTAGCGCATTCACCCCGACGATCGCGGGCGACGTGAATGGCGATGGCTACGCGAACGACCGCGCGTACATTTACTCGACGTCCGCCGCAGATGCGGCGGTTGCGTCCGGCATGCAGCAGCTGCTCGCGAATTCGACCGGTGGCACACGCGATTGCCTCGAAGAACAGGCAGGCCAGATTGCAGAGCGCAACAGCTGCCGCGGGCCATGGAGCTCGACGGCGTCGCTCAATGTGACGCTCGATCGCGCCAAGTTCCACATGCCGCAGCGCGCGCAGCTGTCACTTTCCGTGTCGAATCCTTTGGGTGGCGCAGACCTGCTGCTGAATGGGTCCGGCAAGCTCAAGGGATGGGGCCAGACGCCGTCGCCTGATCAGTCGTTGTTGTATGTACGCGGCTTCGACGCTGCGTCGAAGACGTACAAGTACGAAGTGAACCAGCGTTTCGGCGCGACACGGCCGCAGTTCGTGACACTGCGTGCACCGGTCATGCTGACTGCATCGATCAAGTACGACCTGGGTCCGACGCGCGAGGCACAGAGCCTCAACCAGCAGCTCATGTCGGGGCGGTCGCAGCCGGGACAGCAGCTGCCGGAGGCGTTCTTCCGACAGATCAGTGCACAGAGCGTGCAGAATCCGATGGGCACGATCCTGCGCTCGCAGGATTCATTGCGGCTCACCACGTTGCAGGCGGACAGCATCGCATCGATGAACCGGCGCTACACGTACCGCGCGGACTCGCTGTGGACACCGACCGCGAAGTACCTGACAGCGCTGCCGAAGGCGTTCGACCGGAGCGATGCATACAAGGAGTACCTGACCGCTCGTCACAAGCAGGTGGACATGCTCATGGAGGTGTCGGCCGCAGTACGTGAACTGCTGACGGAAGCGCAGCTGCGGAAGCTGCCGTCGCACGTCGTGAACCTGCTCGACCCGCGGTACCTGACGCTGATCAGGAGCGGGACGGGCATGTATGTCGGCGGTACGGGTGTCAGCTTCGGCGGCGGCGGCGGCGACTTCGCGTTCGCTGCGGGCATGGCCATGGAGATGGCGGTAATGAGGCACTGATGATGACAAGGATCAAGAGAATGAAAGCATTGCTGAAGAGCGCAGCGCTGGTCGCACTCGGTGTGGTCATGGCCGCACCGGCCGGAGCACAGGATACCACTGCGACGCGCACGCCATCGGTCGGGCCGGCGATTCAAAAGATCGAAACGGCATCGGCGCTGTCGAAGGAGAAGCTGCTCACTGTGACGGGGATCCGGCAGCTGCCGGACGGTACGGTCCTCGTGAACGATGGGCAGAGCCGTCGTCTGCTGTTGATGGATACCACGCTAACGACGATTCGCGTTGTACTGGACTCGCTGACGGATGTTGCGAACACGTACGGCACGCGGCCGGGCGCGCTCATCCCGTTCCCGGGCGATACGACGCTGTTCCTGGACCCGGCGTCCTACGCGATGCTGGTGATCGATCCGGCCGGACGTCTGTCACGCGTACGGTCCGTGCCGCGCGCGCAGGACGTCTACATGCTGACCAGCCCGAACCAGTTCGGCTACGCAGGCGCCGACGCGAAGGGGCGCATCATCTATCGCGTCCCGGCGCAGGTTTCGCCCGCGGTCATGATGATGGCGATGTCGTCCACGACACCGTTCTATCCGCCGCAGCCCGATTCTGCATTCATCGTGGCGGTCGACCTGTCCACGCGTCGTCTCGACACACTCGGTTCGATCCGGATCCCGAAGCAGGAAATGCGGATGCGTTCCACGGGTGACAATGGCTGGACTGTCGATCAGATCCTGAATCCGCTGCCACGTACGGATGACTGGGCTGTCATGTCCGATGGCCGCGTCGCATTCGTGAGAGGTCTTGATTATCGCATCGACTACCTGCATCCGGACGAGTCGTGGACGTCGTCACCGAAGCTGCCGTACGAATGGCAGCGCCTCATGGACGAGGACAAGAAGAAGTTCGTCGATTCCGTGCGTGCTCTGCAGGAAAAGGCTGCGGCGACACAATTTGTGGGTGCGACAATACGATGGGTCAACATGTACAACGGCAAATATCCCGAGAACTTCAAAGTGCCCGAGGGGTTCGCGCCACCAGCTGGTTTCCCGAAGGACTGGTTCCTGCCGACGGGCGTGAAGTTCCCTGCGAACTACACGTACGCGTGCGCCCCGGGTGAAACGCCGATGGCCGGCGGCATGCCGGGTGGCATGACGACGCAGACGATGGTGATGTCCGGCGGCGGTATGTCGGTCACGAGTACGACAATGGGTGCGCCTCCTGCCGGCGCACCGCCCGCGGCCTCGCCGCCGGGCCGCGGCGCACCGGGAGCCGCAGCACCGCCAGCCGGGTGTCTGCCTGCGCCGATCATGATGAACATGGGTGGCATGACACCGCCGCCACCGACCATGCGTCCGATCGTCATGGTGGAACCCGATCAGCTGCCGGACTACCGTCCGCCGATGACGTCAGGTGCAGTGCGCGCAGATGAGGATGGCAATCTGTGGATCAAGTTCGTGCAGCCGAAGCCGATCCCGGGCGGACCCGTGTACGATATCGTGAGCCCGCAGGGCGAGCTGGTGAACCGGATCCAGTTGCCGCCCGGCTACACGCTCATCGGATTCGGGAAGGGCAAGGTCGTATATCTGCAAATGCGTGATGCAACGGGCATCCACCTTGCCCGTGTTCGGTTGAAGTAGTTGCAGTCGCCGGAGTCAGTCGATGCGTTGGTCGAAGATGCCGTCGCCTGCAAGCTGACGGAACGCA
The DNA here is from genome assembly GCA_038257485.1 of Longimicrobiales bacterium. GTDB lineage: Bacteria > Gemmatimonadota > Gemmatimonadetes > Longimicrobiales > RSA9 > DASUXU01. Next base: position 3,847 of record JBBSJG010000203.1, read on the forward strand.
TCGACAACTTCCGGATCGAGGTGTCGGCCCGCCTCTTCGTTGATCCGGTCAACCACCACAGACAATCCGAGCCCCGGCCGGTACGGTCTGTCATGGAGCAGGGCATCGAAGACATCGGCGACGGCCACGATCCGGGCAAACTGCGGCGTCTCATCGCCGCGGAGTCCGCGCGGATACCCCGAACCATCCCAGCGCTCGTGATGGGACAGCGCGATCTCTCCGGCTGCACGCAGGATCGGGAAGTCCGTCGCACTCAGGATCTCGGCACCAATGACGGAGTGCTGCTGCATCACGATCCGTTCCGACTCCGTCAATAGCCCCGGCTTCAACAGAATGTGATCCGGTATCCCGATCTTGCCGATATCGTGCAGCGGTGCCGCAACGCGGATCAATTCTACATCCTCCATTGGGCACCCAATCCGCGCGGCGAGTAGCGCTGCAATTGCGCCAACGCGCTGCGTGTGACGGCCTGTCTCGTCATCCCGGAACTCCGCGGCGCGCGCAAGCAGATGGAGGGTGGCAAGCTCCGCATTCGCCAGCTCTGCCGTGCGATCGCGTACGCGCTGCTCCAGAACGTCGTTCTGCTCGCGTAGTGCGAGCTGCGCAAACCGCGTTTCCAGCAGGTTCTGCACGCGCAGCAGCAGTTCGACCGCTTCATACGGCTTGGCAACGAAGTCCTTGGCACCGGAGGACAGTGCCTGCTTGACCATGCCCGGACTCGGATCCCCTGTCAGCACGAGCACGGGGACCTGGTCGCTTTCCAGTTTTTCGCGCAACCTCGCCAGCAGACCAAAGCCACCAAGCCCCGGCATATGCAGGTCGAGCATCAGGATATCTGGACGGAACGCAACATACTCGGCCTCGGCAGCCAGTGGGTTGAAGACACACGAGACCGCCGAATAGCCGGCGCGGCGAAGCAGGCGCTCCACCACGTCCAGGTTCGACCGTTCGTCATCCACGACCAGGATGCGGGCTTGATGAATACGCGAAGATTCCATGTCGCCATGATAGAGGATCCCGGGTAGCTGCCGCCAGTCGCGCACGACGTCGCTCCCGCTCATTATAGTGTATCCATCGACAAACGGAGGAATGCGACATGGATCGACGCACCTTTCTGGTACGCACAGCGGCCGTCGGCGGCGGCCTCTCGCTCGGGTCTCATGCGGTTGCCGCCACGACGCGGGATGCCGCCCGGCAGACCGCGGTGACCACGCGCGTATCCGCGGTGTTTCGCCGGGCGACCGTGTACGACGGCACGGGCGGGGATCCATATATCGCAGATGTCGCGGTGACGGGCGGCCGCATCGTGGGCATTGGAAAGGATCTCGCCGAGCGCGGCGACCAGGAGCTCGACCTCGCCGGCCTGGCCATCGCGCCAGGCTTCATCGACACCCATTCGCACACCGGCGCCGGGCTGGTCCGCGACGCGAGTGCCGCGAGCAAGGTGCGGCAGGGCGTCACGACTGAAGTCACGGGCCAGGACGGATCATCGATCGACCGCGATGATGGGTCGCCATTCACGGACGTTCCATCGTTCCTGCGATGGGTGGACGAGAACGGGGCAGCGGTCAACATGGCGAGCATGGTGGGTGCGGGGACACTGCGGGGCCAGGTCGTCGGCAGTGCCGACCGGCGCGCAACGGCCGAAGAGATCACTCGCATGACCGCGCTCGTCCGGGATGCCGTAGCAGGCGGCGCATGCGGCGTGTCGAGCGGTCTCGAGTATACGCCCGGCGGATATGCGGATGCCGCTGAGCTCGAGCAGATCGTGACGCCACTGCGCGGAACCGGACTGCCGTTCGCCAGTCA
>JBBSJG010000204.1:0-5651 GCA_038257485.1 Longimicrobiales bacterium
CGCCATCCGTGCCACGCAGCAATGGCATGATGAGCGCCACCTGCGGCTCCTGGCCGTAACGCTCCTGGACGGTGCGCGCGATCAGCAGGTTGAACTTCTGGTCACTGCCACCCAGCTCGACATCCGCGCGCAACGCAACGGAGTCATAGGACTGCATGAGCGGATACATGAATTCCGAGATCGAGATCGGACGATGCTCGTCGTACCGCTTCGCGAAGTCGTCGCGCTCGAGCATCCGCGCGACCGTTGTCGTCGCCGTGAGCTCGAGCAGCTCCGCGAGTTGGAGCGGTGCGAGCCACGACGAGTTGTATTCGACGCGCACGCGTGACAGGTCGAGGAGTTTGCCGACCTGCTCGGCGTAGGTCGTCGCATTCGCAGCGATCTCCTCACCCGTGAGCCGCGGCCGCGTCTCGCTGCGGCCGCTCGGGTCACCAATGCGCGCGGTGTAGTCGCCAACGACGAAGACGACCTGGTGGCCGAGCTCCTGGAAGTCCAGAAGCTTGCGGATCGACACCGCGTGGCCGATGTGCAGGTCCGGCCGCGTCGGGTCGAACCCCTGCTTCACGATCAGCGCCTTCCCCTCGCGCGCACTGCGCTCGAGCTTCTTCGCGAGATCGTCCTCTGGCACCACTTCCAGCGCATCGCGCCGGATCAGGTCCATCTGTTCTTTGACCGGGGGAAACGTTGTCATGGGCGGAAAGTAGTATCAGCTACTCGCGCGCGCGATGCATGCGGCGCCACGGGCCGCATCAATGGCCTCAGCCCGCAGCCGGAACCCGTATGGCAGCGCCTGGAGCGCGAGCCATGCGCGCTCGCGGAGCGGCTGCCCCGGCGCAATCAGGCCGCCGGCGAATGCAACGTCCACCGCGCCCGTCCACGGACCCGTGCGGTCGAGCACCGCGTGTACCTGGTGCGCAAGATCCGTCGCCGCACCTAGCGCGATCGCAACCGCACCTGCGTCGTTCTCGGACGCTGCGCTGAACACCGTCGGCGCGAGCGACGCGACCGCCGCCTTGTCCGCGCCCGCGGTCCACGCGACCAGATCTTCGACCGCCGCCACACCGGTGGCCGCGAGGACGCGCTCCGTCAGGCATGTCGCGGCCGCCCGCCCGTCCGCCGCGTGCACGACCAGGCGGAGCGCGCTCAGGCCCACGGCATATCCACTGCCCTCATCGCCCAGCACCATCCCCCACCCGCCCGCCCGGGCCTGCCTGCCCGTCTCGTCCCTCGACCACGCCGCCGAGCCGGTACCGGAAATCAGAAGAGCACCCGCACCACTGTCAAACGCATCCGACAGCGCCGCCTCGGCATCCCCGATCACGATCACCTTCGTCGCCACACTCGCGCGCGTCAGCTCCGACGTGAGCACTCCGCGGACAGACGCGCGACCGGCGCCGGCGAGCGCGCAGCACAGCCCGACCGCACGGCCCTTCACCCCCGCCTCGTCGAGCGCGCGCCTCGCGAGGTCGGCAAGCGCAATCGCGCCGCGCAGCGGCTGCATCGGATCGACCAGTGCCGCACCGCCCGCGACGCGGGAGATCACCTGACCCGCCGCGTCGACCGCGACCGCCGTCGCACGCGTGCCACCGCCGTCGATCCCTACCCATGCGTCCACGATGGCTCCCGCGAGGATGTGTGCAACCGCTGAATCTCAGATGTCGAGCGAGAGCATGTCACCGAACCGAGCGTGCGTCGTCTCCGGCGACAGGCCACGGCGGCCGTCCGGCTGGATCACGAGGAATGCCTCCATCGCGTGGAACTCCGGCAGCCCGAGACGATCCAGTGCGCGGGCGGTTTCGGTGTTCCTCGCTTCCACGCGCTGCCAGAACTCGCGTTCATCATACGCACCCGGGAACGGCGCCGCATCCTTCTGCGACTGGTGCTTGAAGATCGCGAAAATTTTGCGGCGTAGATCTTCGCGGGACAGCGGCACAAGTACGTTCGCCTCGCTGACGGGCCATTCCTGCCAGGCACCGCGGTACAGCCAGGTCTCCGGCTGCGGACCCTCATACTCGCGCAACGCCCATTCGATCGCCTGCTTGCACATGCGATGTGTGCCGTGCGGGTCCGACAGGTCGCCCGCAACATAGATCACCTCGGGACGCGTCGCCTTGAACAGGTCGAGGATGATCTTCACGTCCGCGGGCCCGATCGGGTCCTTCCTCACCTTGCCCGTCTGATAGAACGGGAGGTCGAGGAAGCAACACGCCTGGCGCTGGATCCCCAGCGCTTCGACACCGCTCACCGCCTCCGCCTCACGGATCTCCCGCTTTAGGTCCTGCACTTCCGGGATATCCACCTCACCCGGTTCCTTCGCCGCCAGCGCTGCCTCGATACGTTGCATCAGCTCGTCGAATTTCGAATTCGCCGCAGTGAACGCTCGCGAATCGCGATTGAAACGCCGCATGAAGTCCAGGTAGCGGCGCACTTCATGATCGAACACCGCGATGTTGCCGGACGTCATGTATGCGACGGTGAGCTGGTTTTCGTTCTCGTACAGCTTGCGCAGCATGCCGCCCATGCTGATCACGTCATCATCGGGGTGTGGACTGAAGACGATCACTCGCTTCTCCCGGGGCAGGCGGTTGTTGTCGCAGATCTTGTTCGCGAGGCGCGTGAACACTGCCTTGTTGAGAACATCCGCAGACTGGTAGCGCGACAACAGAGAGCTGAGGTTGTTCTCGGTGTAGTCGCCACTCGACAGCTTCAGAATCGGCGTCTTCGTTTCCGTCGACAGCCAGATCACCGCGCGCTCGATCAGGTCGGCCGACCATTCCACCTGCCTCAGCAGCCACGGCGTCTTCACGCGCGTCAACTCCGTGGACGACGCGCCATCCACATAGAACGTCGTGTTCGGATGATCCTGCAGATAGGTCGCGGCAACCTGGTGCGACACCTCGCCCTCGACACTGCGCTTGATGATCACCGCCTTGTGTTCACCGGTCGAGATCAGCACGATCTCCCGCGCATTCAGGATCGTCGCAACGCCCATCGTGATCGCCTCCCGCGGGACGTGGTCCTCGCCGAAGAAATCCGCAGCCGCATCCTTGCGCGTGATTGTATCGAGATGCACGAGGCGGGTGCGCGAGTCGTCGCCGGAGCCCGGCTCGTTGAAGCCGATATGCCCGGTCTTGCCGATGCCGAGGATCTGGAAGTCGATGCCGCCCACGCGATCCATCGCGGCTTCATACTCGCGGCAGTGCGCATCCACTGCATTGCGTGGTACGTCGCCCCGCGGGATGTGCACGTTCGCAGGATCGATATTGATGTGATTGAACAGGTTCTCCCGCATGAACAGGTTGTACGAATGGATGCTGTCCGGATGCATGGGATAGTACTCATCGAGATTGAACGAAATGACATTGGAGAAATCCAGGCCGTCCTCGCGATGCAGCCGGATCAGTTCGCGATAGATGCCGATCGGCGTCGACCCCGTGGCGAGACCGAGCACCGCGAACTCACCCGCGGCCCGCTTCGTCCGGATCAACGTCGCGATGCGACCCGCGATGAGCTTCGCGATGTCGTCATAGTCCTCGACGATGACGACGGGCACTCTCTCATTTGAATTGGCCATGGTGTTTCCCTGGAATGTTCGGATTGCGGCGGATCCTACGGCCGACGCGGGGCGTCGACCCTCTTCCCTACGGTCATATCCGTGATCGCTCGTTGGACCTGGTCGGCGACTTCGCGCCGCAGTGCGAGATGCTTCTGGTTCTCGCGCGTCGGGTTCACGCGGTTTGTCAGCAGGACTACGAATACGTCGCGCTCCGGATCGATCCAGATGCTCGTGCCCGTGAAGCCCGTGTGGCCGAATGAGGACTCACTGAAGTAGTCGCCCGCGGACGAATTTGGTGTGGGGGTGTCCCACCCGAGCGCGCGGCTGCTCGCATCGGAGAACCGGTGCGTGAACGAATCGATCGTTGCACCGTCGACATAACGTCGCCCGCCGTAATATCCGTGATTGAGCATCATCTGAGCGAACACCGCGAGGTCGCGGGCGGTCGAGAAGAGACCCGCGTGACCTGCCACGCCACCGATTGCGCCGGCGTTCTCGTCGTGAACAGTGCCCCAGCTCTGGCGGCCGCGCGCGCCGACTTCAGTCGGAGCAATCCGGTTCTTGAGGAACGGTGCGTCGGGCAGCTCGGCTGTCGTATCCTGCGTGATGATGCTGACCGACCCGCCGATCGGCCACTCGAGCGGGTTGAACCCGGTGTCACCCATTCCCAATGGACCAAACAAGCGGTCATTCAGGAACCGGTCCATCGGACGCCCTGTCACCTGTTCGACAACGAGGCCAAGCAGGATGATGCCGAAGTCGCTGTATACGGTGCGCGTGCCCGGCGGATACGTGAGGTCCATTGCCGCAATGCGACGGCGATACTGCTCCCGCCCCTTGGCATCCTGGTACAGCGGACCATACGCAGCGAGACCCGAGTTGTGCAGCACCAGGTTGCGGATCGTGACCGCCTCCTTCCGCGCCGAGCCACGCCACTCCGGGATGTACTGACGGACCGGTGCATCCAGGTTCACAATCCCCTGGTCAACAAGCATCATCAGCGCGGTCGTCGTACCGATCACTTTCGTGAGCGACGCGAGGTCGTACAGCGTTGAATCAGTGACTGCGCCAAATCCCGGCTTCAGATCGAGTACCCCATAGCCACGCATCTTCACGATGCGGCCGTGGCGCCCGATCGCGACCGCAGCGCCCGGTGCTGCGCCGCCACGCAACCGGTTGATGATGATGTCATCGATCGAGTCGAGGCTCGCTCGCCGCATCCCCACGTCTTCCGGACGCGCTGGCCTCAGGTCGAAATCGAGTGCGGGCACTTGCACGCCTGAACCGTGAGACGCACCCTGCACGGCGACCGGCAGGCGACCGGTGATGGCACTGATCCCAGCGACTGCGCGCGCGGCCGCGGTCTGTGAATACCTGCCGCGAGGTTGCCAGACCAGCATGTACGTGCTGCTCAACGGCAGCGTCGCGGCGGAGTATGGATCGCCGAACGATACGACCACGCGCTTCTTCGCAACCCGCGCGATGCGATCTGCCAATTCGCGGCCGCGTTCCGGCAGCGTGATGGTGCCGGACCCCGATACGGGCATCACGAATGCCGCGAAGATCGTCGCGTCCGCTGTTGCCGACGCTCTCACTGCAGAATCGTACACGGCCGGATTCGTGTTCTCGTCGAGGCGTACGTGATGAACACCCGCGCCGTAGATGCGCCGCAGTTCGGCCACGAACGTCGCGCCAGCCGTAATGTCGGTGGGTCGCGCGAACGTCACGACAGCCAGTGTGCGCGTCGCGCGCGGATCGAGTGGCAGCACCGCACCGGAATCACGCGCGACCGTGATGGCGCGCATCGCGATGTCCTCGGCGACCGCCGCGTGGACCGGCGAGCTTACGATCTCGCTGACAGAATCGAGCGCGACCAGACGGTTCGCATGCAGACCGAGCCGCCCTTTCGCGGCGAGGATACGACGCACGGCGTCGTCGACGCGCTGGTACGGGATGCGGCCGCCGCGGACGGCAGCGAGAATTGCCGCGTGCGCCGCAACGGGGTCAGGCGGTGACAGCACCACATCGGCACCGCCCTCGACTGCGCGCACGGCCAGCTCGCCCGGCGAGTAGCCCGGGATCTCACGCAACGCGC
>JBBSJG010000205.1:0-5623 GCA_038257485.1 Longimicrobiales bacterium
GCGACTGAAGCCGCGCATGCGCGTGCTCTGTGGTCGCGATGGCGTCGCGTGCGCTGCGGCGGCCGCGCAACTGGGCTGGGATGAGTGCGAGACCGACTGGCGTGCCGTCATTGAGCGCCCTGACATCGACATTGTCGACATCTGCACGCCGGGCGACTCACACGCGGAGATCGCGCAGGCCGCGGCAGCTGCATCGCCGTCGCGACCGCAGAGCACGCGCATCTTTGGTGTAATGCGCGGCCCCATGAACGGACCCACCTGGCGGTAGGCATTGCTGTGCGCCCGGCCCATGAAAGCGTAGCCGATACAGGCGACGCCGATCTCGTCAGCCACGGGCAGGCTGCGTCACACCGAGGTGCGCGTTCGCGGCCGAGCCACAACCCTGCCAGTTCATGTTCACGGTATTGCCGATGTACTGCAGGTCGGCGATCCCGATCCGGCTCGAGTAGAAACCCGATGCAGTGAAGTCGCGGAACGAAGTGAAGAACGTGACGCCGTGAGAAAATTCCTTCTTCGCCTTCTTCGGCCACGCGATGTCGTCCAGGATGAGACGCCGCTGTGCGACAGTCGCCAGGATGAATGTCTTGCCGAAGCGTTTGCGCGACTCCGCATCCATCCAGCCGAGGCCGCCGCGCAGCGGGACCTGGCGGTTGGGCTGGTCGGTGGCGATGAAGTCCATGAACTGCGGGACACCGGCGTCCGTCGCACTGCCTGAGTTCTCGTCGCGCGGGATGATCATGTCGACCAGTACGCGCACCGTCGCATACTCGTGCGCCGTGAAGAACTTCGGTTTGAACGCCTGCGCCTGTTCCGCACCCGCGGCCTCGAACAGGCCGAGCACCTGCAACGATGCCTGCTCGGCCTCGGCGTTCGTGACCGCTGCAATCGCGAACGGCGCCGCGACTGCTGCCTTCAATGCTGTTCGCCTGTCCATCAGAGCTCACCCGCCTTCCGCATGTCCGCGATCTTCCGCGATGTGCGCATCGACAGCGCCAGGATCGTCCATGTTGCATTCTTGTCCGGACTCGTAACGAACGGACCGCCATCGGCGACAAACAGGTTCTTCACATCGTGCGCCTGGCACCACTCGTTCACGACCGACGTCTTCGGGTCCTTGCCCATGCGCGTCGTACCGACCTCGTGGATGATCTCGCCACCCCTTGCCAGTCCGTACTTGCTTTCCTTCGTCGGCATATCGCTCCACGGCGTGCCGCCCAACTCCTGGATCAACGAACGGAAGGTCTCCTGCATATGCTTCGCCTGGAGGATCTCGTAGTCCGCGAACTTCCAGTGGAACTTCATGACCGGAATGCCGTAGCGGTCCACGACATTGTTGTCGATCTCGCAGAAGCTGTCCTCATTGGCGATCATCTCGCCGCGTCCCGCGAATCCGAGTGTCGCACCATACCAGGAGCGGTAGTCCTTCTTGAGCTGCGCGCCGTAGCCGCCGCCCGGCGGATAGTTCTGGATGCCGCCCATCGCGCCGTAGCCCGGCATGCCCTTGCCGCCGCCGAACTCGATGTGGTAGCCACGCGGGAAGTCGAGCTTCTTGCCCTCGAGCCACCACGGCATATACAGGTGCATGCCGCCAGTGCCGTCGTGATTGTGCGCGGGCATGTCACGCATCTTCTCGAAGTATCCGCCGACCCACGCACCCGTCGAGTCCATCAGGTACTTGCCGACCGCACCGCTCGAGTTCGCGAGGCCCTCCGTGAACTGCGGTGACTTCGAGTTGAGCAGAAGCCTCGCCGACTCACACGCGCTCGCGGCGAGGATCACGATCTTGCCGCGGATATGCTCGTCCCCGCCCGTGTCCCGGTTCACGAAGTTCACACCCGTCGCGCGGCCCATCGCGTTCATTGTGACTTCGCGCACCATCGAATTGGGGATGATGGTCAGGTTGCCCGTGAGCATGGCGGGCGCCAGCAGCACGCCAGGCGACGAGAAATTGGAATGCGTGCGACATCCGCGGTTGCACTGCCCGCAGTAATGACACGCAGGCCGTCCGTTCAATGGCTTGGTCAGGATGGAGAGGCGGCCGGGCACGCACGTGACACCGAGCTTGTCCGCTGCCTGCTTGACCCACAGCTCGTCGCAGCGAGGTGCCGGCGGCGGCTGGAAGATGCCGTCCGGTTCATTGGGCAGGCCTTCGTTCGTTCCATAGATACCGACGAGACGATCGACGTCATCGTAATACGGCTTCATGTCGTCGTACGAGATCGGCCAGTCGTCACCCAGACCGTCCATACTCTTGCGACGGAAGTCGTACGGCCCGAAGCGCAGAGAGATGCGACCCCAGTGATTGGTGCGGCCGCCGAGCATGCGCGCGCGCCACCACATGAACTCACTGCCCGGCGCGGTCGTGTAGGGTTCGCCATCGATGCGCCAGCCGCCGATGCAGCCGTCATGTTCGCCGAATGGCTTGTCCGGCGTCGACCCGCCGCGACGCGGCGTTTGGTACGGCCAGACGAACATCGTGGAGTCAGTGCCCGAGTTCCACAACGGACCGGCTTCGACAACGGCGACCTTCGCGCCGGCCTTTGTGAGCTCGTATGCGGCCATACCGCCGCCCGCGCCGGACCCGACGATGACGACGTCATACTCGGTCCGTGTGCGCTGAACCTGAATCATTCTACTCGTCTCCCCTGCTGCTCATGCGCCGCCTGTACATGAAATATCCAAATACAAAGAACGCAACGAAAAAGATCTCGGTCGTGATCCACCACCACAGCATGCTACGACGCGCTCCGGCCCTGAAGCTCACGCGCGATGCGCTCGACGTCGCGCCACACACGCAGAATATTCCCGCTCCACATCTTCCGGACGTCCTCCTCGGAATAGCCGCGGCGCAGCAGGCCCGCCGTAACGTTCATGGTCTCGCTTGCGTCGTTCCACCCGCTGATGCCGCCGCCGCCGTCGAAATCCGAGCTGATGCCGACATGATCGACACCGATCCGCTTGACCGCGTAGTCGATGTGATTGAGGAAGTCCTCGATGCTCGCCGCCGGATACTGCGCGTCGATTGCGGCAAGCCTCTTGTCGTATTGCGCGCGCCGTTCCGGTGTGAGAGCCGCCGGCGAGGGCTGCGTCTGACCGAACTCGACACGCAATGCGTTCTCCGCGGCGGTCTTCGCGGCCGGCGTCGTCTTCACGAAGTCGTCGAGCGCGACGATCTGGATGACACCGCCATTCTTCTTCAGCGCATCGAGTGTTTCGTCATCGAAATTGCGCGGATGCGGGGTGATTCCCGTAACGGAGGAATGCGACGCCATGACGGGCGCCTTCGTGAGGCGCATCGCGTCGAGCGCGCTCTGCTTCGAGACGTGTGAAACATCGACAATGATGCCGACGCGGTTCATCTCTGCGACGACCTGCTCGCCAAACGGCGTGAGTCCGCTGATCGCAGCCGGATCACCGAAGCGCGTGTTCGGCTGCGCTGACCCTGCAATGTCGTTGTTGCCGTTGTGGGCGAGCGTGATGTAGCGCGCGCCGAGACGCTGGTACTCCGCGAGCAGCGACAGGTCCTTGCCGATCACGAACCCGTTCTCGATCCCGATCGCGGCCACCAGCTTGCCCGACTTGAGGATGCGCTCCACATCCTCCGGGTGATACGCAATCTCAATCTGGTCCGGACACGCCTTCTCTGCGAGGCGATGGATCGCTTCGAACTTCGCGAGCGCGTCCGCCTTCGCCTTCGCATATGTCGAATCATTGCGCGGACCCTGGCCGACATACACTGCGAAGAATGCGACGTCCAACCCGCCCGCCCGCATCTTCGGCAGGTCTGCCTTGTGCGTCGTCGGCAGACACGGATTGTCGGTTGGCAGGCCCATCGATGCCTGGATGTCGACGTGCGTGTCGACTGTAATCGCGCGGCCGTGGATCTCTCGCACGCGCGCGGCCGATGCTGCAGTGTCCTGAGCGGCCGGCGTACCGGCGCAGGCTGCAAGACAGGTAAGCGCCAACGGCGCGACTCGGAAAGCTCTCATGGCGTGGCTCCGGGTTCGGAAGGGTAGGTGCGCATTATGCCCCGAACCGGCGCGCCCTGCAAGGTCACCTCCCCTTGCGGCGCCACGCCCGCGGGTTACACTCCCGCCGTGGTCGCCCGTCGCGCCTCCCGCGCGGGAACCGCACTCTCCACCCCCCCGGAGCGCCATGACCCCCTCCACGCCCGCTTCGAAGTGAGCAAGCGCACTGTTCTCGTCACGGGTGCGTCCACCGGCATCGGCAACAGCTGTGCACACCGCCTGGCGAAAGCAGGATGGCGAGTGTTCGGCAGTGTACGGAAGGCCGAGGACGCCGAGCGGCTGGTACGAGAAAGCGATGGTCGCATCATCCCCCTCCTGTTCGACGTGACGGATGCCGCAGGCATCGCCGCCGCCGCGCATGAGCTGGCCGACGCGTGCAGCACCCATGGACTCGCGGGCCTGGTCAACAACGCGGGCATCGCCATTGCCGGTCCTCTCGAGTTCCTGCCCATCGACGAACTGCGCCGTCAGCTCGAGATCAATGTCACGGGCCATGTCGCGGTCACGCAGGCATTGCTGCCAATGCTGCGGCACGCGAAGGGGCGCATCATCTTCATGGGCAGCATTGCCGGCCGCAGCTCGTTGCCGTTCACGGGCGCATACTCCGCCTCCAAGTTCGCACTCGAGGCGATCGCGGACTCATGGCGAATCGAGCTGCAGCCATTTGGTGTCCGCGTATCTATTGTCGAGCCGGGCGTAATTGTGACACCGATCTGGGATACGGCAAGCCGCGTCGCTGACATCAACATCGCCCGCATGCCGAAGGAGGCCGACGCATTTTACGGCAAGCCGTTGAACGGTCTGCGAAAGCGCCTCGCGCGGGGACTGAAGGGGAACCCGCCGGAAGCCGTGGCGGAAGTTGTCGAGCACGCGCTCGAGGCGAGGCGGCCGCATGCGCGTTATGTCGTCGGGAACGACGCGCGCATGCGGCTACTGATGATGCGCCTGCCGACACGCGTGCGCGACAGGCTCATCCTCGCCGGCGTGAAACGTCTCTGATCAGCGCCTGAGCGGCGAGATATCCAGGACCACGAGGCCGCTGTTCATGTCCGATGCGAACAGTCTGTTGCCGGAACCCTGCACGCCCCAGATGTAGAAACCGCTCGAGCCCAGCGCAGTACCGACCTTGCGGCCCATTGCCGTCATGTCGCAGTTCCCCGCAACCGTCCGTTGCACTGCTGTGCACGTACCCAGATCGCCGCGGATGTCCAACGCACGCACGCCACCGTTGTAGTACGCAGCGTACAAAACCCCGCTCTGTTCATCGACCCAGAAGTTGTGCGTTCCTGCGGCCGGGTCGTGGTACGTCGCGACGACCTGCGGATTTGCGAGGTTCGTGACGTCGACAACATAGACGTCGCCACTCGACCCAAGGTCCGGACCGCCCGGTCCTTCTTCACCCAGGAACACGTACTTCTTCGAGCCGGACTTCGCGTCGTGGAACCACCAGACATTGTGAATCCTGCCAGTGAGCGTCGCTACGCCTCCGACGAATGTCGGACTTGACGGCGAGCCTTTGCCGCCACCGCCGATGTCGTAGATCGCCAGGCCCGCGTTCCACAGTGCAGCGAACAGGTAGCCGTCGCGCACGAATA
>JBBSJG010000206.1:0-5622 GCA_038257485.1 Longimicrobiales bacterium
ATGGTATCAGCGACGCAGTGAGAGCGGGCGTCCCCTGTCCGTCGCATATTTTTCGGCGGAGTTCGCGATTACGGAGTGCTTGCGCATCTTCTCGGGCGGGCTGGGCGTTCTGGCAGGGGACCACCTGAAGTCAGCGAGTGATCTCGGCGTTCCGCTGACCGCGGTCGGGCTGCTGTACCGCGAGGGCTACTTCATCCAGGACGTGGATGCGGATGGGCACCAGCGGGAACGCTATCTGAAGCAGGACTTCGACAAGCTGCCGATCACGCTGGAGCGCAGGCCGGACGGTGAGCCGCTCGTGGTGGAGTTCCCCTACCGCGACGGCGCCTGCAGGGCGCAGGTATGGCGGGCGGATGTGGGCCGGGTGCGGCTGTATCTTCTGGACACGGACATCAGCGCGAATGCAGCGGCCGACCGCCGCATCACAGACCGTCTGTACGGCGGCGACAATGAGCACCGCCTGCAGCAGGAGATCGTGCTGGGCATCGGCGGCATGCGTGCGCTTACTGCACTGGGCATCAAACCTACAGTGATCCACCTGAACGAGGGGCACGCGGCGTTTGCGGCGGTGGAACGCGCCCGCCATGCAGTGGGCGTCGCGCCCGGTCAGTTCGGCTTTGCTGCACTCCGCATGTCGGACAGTGTGGTATTCACGACGCACACGCCGGTGCCGGCCGGTCATGACTTCTTCCCGACGCACCTGATGGAACGTTATCTGGGTGGCTACGTGTGGGAGATGCGCGAGCCGTGGGAGAGCTTCCTGGCGCTCGGTCGCCATGACATCAATGACCGCGACGAGCCGTTCAACATGACTCTGCTCGCGCTGCGGCTGTCGGGCCGTGCGAACGGTGTGAGCCGGCTGCACGGTGAAGTGAGTCGGAAGATGTGGAATGGCGTGTGGCCCGAGCTGGCAGAGGCGGACGTGCCGATCGGTCATATCACGAATGGTGTGCATGTCCCGACCTGGATCGCGCCGCAGATGGCAAAGCTGTACGACGAGTGGATCGGCCGTGAATGGCGCAGTGACACGGGGGACGAGCGCTGGCAGCGCGCAATGCACATCCCGCGCAATGACCTGTGGAAGGCGCGTACCGCGCAGCGCGAGAACCTGGTTTGTCGCGCGCGCGACGAGCTGGCGAAGCAGGCATCACGACAGGGCCTGGAGGGCGACGCATTGCAATGGGTGCGAACCGCTCTCGATCCCGGCGCACTCACCATCGTATTCGCACGTCGGTTCGCGACGTACAAGCGTGCGACACTGCTGCTGTCCGACCCCGAGCGGCTGCGCCGGTTGCTGCTGCATCCGACCCGGCCATTGCAGTTCATCTTCGCCGGGAAGGCGCATCCGAAGGACGATCCCGGCAAGGAGTTCCTGCGCCAGGTCGTCGAGTTCACGCGACATACCGATGTACGCGGGCGGTTTGTGTTCCTGGAAGGATACGACGTCGACCTCGCACGCGATCTCGTTGCCGGTGCCGACGTCTGGCTCAATGTGCCCCGCCGCCCGTACGAAGCGAGTGGCACGAGCGGGATGAAGGCAGCAGTCAATGGCGGCCTCAACCTCTCCATTCCCGATGGATGGTGGGCCGAAGCGTGGGCGGAGCACTGCGACATGGCAGCACCGCCCGGATGGAGCATCGAGGCGCCCCTTGTGATCGATGGACAGGACGCGGCCGATGCGGACGCGTTGTTTCGCCTGCTCGAGGACGAAGTAGTTCCGCTGTTCTACGACCGCAACGAAAGCGGCGTTCCCGTTCGCTGGTGCCACCGCATGTACAATGCGGTGCGTGAGCTGTCATCCTACTTCAACACGCACCGCATGGTCTGTGACTATGTCGAACACGCGTACCTGGCAGCGAATTTCGAGACCGGCCGCGCAGCACAGGGCAGTGACGCGAACCGCGCGTAGATCGAAGACATCAACGCGAGAAAACCTGCGCCGGCTTGGTCGCCCGCACAAACGCACTCATGAACCGACCCTCGATGTCACGCGCGACCGCCGTCGCATCAAGTCCGGTCCCCTCCAGGAACGCGGCGGCATCGTCGATCGTGTAGACACGCGTCGGCTCGATCGAGACGTCCGTGAACCCAGCCTCGCCCAGCAGGCGCACAAACTCACGCTCCTCCAACGCTCCCGCCACGCAGCCCATCCACAACTCCATGCTCGCGCGCACTTCTGTCGGCACTTCGCCATTCACGATGACGTCCGAAACCGCGAAGCGGCCACCCGGCTTCAACACGCGATACGCTTCCTCCAGCACGCGACGCTTGTCACCCGACAGGTTGATCACGCAATTCGAGATGATCACATCCACGGAATTGTCAGGCAGCGGAATGTTCTCGATCTCGCCCTTCAGGAACTCCACGTTCTCCGCACCGGCCGACGCCTTGTTCGCATTCGCGAGCGCAAGCATCTCGTCCGTCATGTCCAGTCCGTACGCCTTGCCCGCAGCGCCCACGCGCTTCGCCGACAACAGCACATCGATGCCGCCACCGGACCCGAGGTCCAGTACCACCTCGCCTTCCTTCAACTGCGCCAGGGCCGTCGGATTGCCACACCCGAGCGACGCGAGGAACGCCTGCGCCGGAACGCCCGCCTGCTCAGCCTCGTCATACAGGTTCGCCGTGATCGGGTCCCACGCCTCCGTACTCGATCCACAGCAGCCGCTCGAGCCGCAGCAGGACGCCGTGACCACGCCGTCCGCAACCTGCTGCGCGACCGCTCCGTACCTCGCCTGTACCCCCGCCTTCAGATCCGACATCGTAGCCTCCATCGAGTTTTCTTGATGAATCAGGATAAATAAAAACGTTCAGTTCCGGACCATACAGCAGCTGGCGCCCGGGCCAGCCGTACGACCCGGCGTCTCAATCGCCTCGAGGATCGCTGCGGCTTCCACGAGGGCGTCCGGATTGAGGGAATAGTAGTTCCAGCGGCCGACGCGGCGCCCTGAAATGATACCGGCGTCGCTCAGGGTCTTGAGGTGCCATGACAGGCGGGACTGGGCCATGTCGAGATCGGCCATCAGGTCGCACACGCAGCGTTCGCCGCCGCCCAGAAGCCCCACAACCCGCAGCCGGATTTCGTCCGACAGGGCATGGAACAGAGCGGCCGCGCGTGCGGTGTTGAGTGCGGTGTCAGTGTTCATGGACGCATTATAACAAAAAAACTTGATGCGTCAAGGGCGGTGTCTGCCTCAGCCTGTACTCTGCATGGCCGCCGCGATCCCGTTGATGCTGAGGAAGAGCAGCTGACGGATCTCGTCGGGCGCGTCACCCGGCGCGTCGCCCGGCGCGGTGTCCCGGGCGCGGGCGCGCACGAGCAACTCGATCTGGAGCAGGTTGAGCACATCCGTATAAGGATTGCGGAGCGCGATCGACTTGCGGATGACATCGCCGAACTCGAGCAGATGAGCCTGTCCGGTGATGTCACTGAATGCGACGGCGGCCGCCTGGAAGTCGGCAACGATGCGCTCATGGTGAGAATCGTCGTGACCGGCGTCGTCCTGTGTCAGGCGCGCGTAGCGGTGCGCGATTTCGAGGCGAGCGCGGGCCATTTCGCGCTGCGCATTGTCGACGAGGACGCGGAAGAAGGGCCAGTCCTGATAATAATCCCGCAATCGCTGAGCGGTGTCCGGATCGCGGTTGGCTTCGGTGAGTGCGACGCCGGTGCCGAACCACCCGGGCACGACGTATCGGGTCTGCGTCCACGAGAACACCCAGGGGATGGCGCGGAGTCCTTCGAAGTCGAGCTTGCCGGAACCGCGTGACACGGGACGTGATGCGATGGGCAGGTGTCCGATCTGATGAATCGGTGTGATCTGCGTGAACCACGTCCAGAAGGACGGTGCATCGATGAGGTGACGATAGCTGTGCATCGACGCGCGTGCGATGGTTTCGAGTGTAGCAGCGGACGCCGGATCGACCTGTCGTCCCGCGTCGGCGGGATCGTGTCGCGCGTTGGACAATGCAGTGAGCGTCGCACTGATGAGCTGTTCCGTGTGCCGGTGCGCGAGTTCCTTGAGTGCATACCGGAATGAAATCACTTCGCCCTGTTCGGTCACGCGGATGCGACCGTTGTGAACGACGTTGGGCATGGCGGTGATGGCCAGATTTGCGCGACCGCCACCGCGGCCGACGGAGCCACCGCGTCCATGGAACAACCGGAACTCGATGTTGTTGCTGCGACAGACATCCCCGAGCGCAGCCTGCGCACGATGCAGCGCCCAGTTGGCCATCCAGTAGCCGCCGTCCTTGTTGCTGTCCGAATAGCCGAGCATGATCTCCTGGAAGCCACCGCGAGCGCGCAAGTGCAGTGCGTAGACGGGGTGGTCGAAGAGCGCCTGCATGCGGGGCGAGGCGTCCGCGAGGTCTTCGATGGTCTCGAAGAGCGGCACGAAGTCGATGTCGCATTGCACTGCACCATCCTCAAGTCGCCAGATGCCGGCTTCCTTGGCCAGGAGCATGGGTTCGAGGAGGTCGCTCACGGATTTGGTCATGCTGACGATGTAGCAGCCGATCGAGTCGGGATCGTTGTGCAGCGCATCGCGCATGGCGGCGAACGTCTCCATGGCGGCGGTGGCCACCTCGGGCAGGATCGCGTCGTGCACGACCAGTGGCCGGGGATTGCGCAGTTCGGCACCGAGGATCTGCAGCTTTTCGTCCTCGGCGAGTGCGGCGTAGTCGTCCACCACACCTGCCGCTTTCAGCAGTGCCGCAGTGGCCTCTTCATGGACGCGACTGTGCTGGCGCACGTCCATGGCCACGAGATGGAACCCGAACGTGCGGGCGAGCGTGCGGATGCGTGCGAGTCTGCCGTGCGTCGCGACTTCCGCGAAGCCGCTCCCAACGAGACATTCATGCATGAGGTCGAGGTGTGCGAGATACATCGCAGTCGTGTATTCGCCGGCGGTTGCATCGGCCGCCGCCTCGATGCGCTTGATCATGCAGGTGATCAGGCGACGATACGGCTCGTGCCGGAATGTCATCTCATCGCTGCTCTCCTCCTCGTCGCAATCTGCGAGAGCTGCGAGCGCGTGCTCGAGTGCGGCCGGCGTCGCAACCTGATGCGAGGATATGCTCAGCTCATCACGAAGTGCGACGAGCTCCTCGACATGGCGGTGCATCACGGCGTGGCGGTGACGCGCGAGCGTCCAGCGCGTGACGTCCGCGGTGACATTCGGGTTGCCATCGCGATCGCTGCCAATCCATGACCGCCAGCGCAGGAACACCGGAATGTCGACGGCGGCGTCATGGCCGTAGTGGCGCTCGAGGGCCCGCACCATGTCGCGGTGGACGAGAGGTGCGGTGTCCCACACGGACCCGATCAGGAAGTAAAGGCCCTGTTCGACTTCGTCCTGCACGGTCGGCCGCTCGTTGCGAATCTCGTCGGTTGCGAGGAGCAGGGTGATCTGGTCATAGAGCGAGGCCTCGGCATCCTCCATCTCGTCCGCGGTCGCACCCGGCCGGCGTAGCTCCTGCAGCAGCTCGGCGATCCGCCGCTGCTTGTCGAGGACGGACCGACGCCTCGCCTCCGTCGGGTGGGCCGTGAAGGTGGGCTGCACGTCCAGTGTGGCGATGAGCGCCACCACGTCCTCCAGGGTCCTGCCCTCGGCCTTGAGGCGG
>JBBSJG010000207.1:0-5563 GCA_038257485.1 Longimicrobiales bacterium
CGCGTGCTCTCTCCCTCGATATGGAACCCGGCGCGGCATGACGACCATGCAGGGCTATCCCACGCTCCTGCTGGATGCGATCGCGCAGCCGGTCATCGCAATCGACTCGGCCGGCATCATCCTCCACTGGAACCGCGCGGCTGCCGACATGTTCGGCGTGGTCGCCGTCGACGCAGCAGGCCGACCCATGGCAGACTTCGTTGCCGAGACCCACGCCTCGCTCGCACTGCTGGAACGGTTGTGCATGCTGCAGAGCTCGTCCGGCGAACTCATGGGGCGTGGCATCCATGGCGCCGACATTCTGCTCACCGTGCAGAGCTATCCGCTGCGCGGCGATGACGGCGCAATCGCGGGTGTCGTTCTGCAGGCCGAACATGTAGGGGAACGGCAGCGTACCGAATCCGAGCAGCGTCTGCTCGCGGAGATCGGTGCGATCCTGTCGAACAGCCTCGAGCGGGATGCCACACTCGACCGCGTCTGCCGTCTGCTGGTGCCCGAGCTGACAGACATGTGTGCGTTCTATGTCGTCGCGGAGGATGGTGCAGTGCGGCCGGTCGCTTCCGCATACAACGGTGACGCGGTGCGCAGCGCGTTCCGCCGACTCGATGCGCAACCTGTCGACCCGGGTGAACCGGTCGCGGTCGCACACGTACTGCGCAACGGCGGCTCCGAGCTGTGCGACCTGGCAACCACAGGACTTGGCGCACTCGCGAGATCACCCGCCGAGCATGCCTTGCTCGAGGCAGCACAAATCACGTCCACGATTTCCGTCGCATTGCGCGCGCGAGGCCGCACGATTGGCGCGCTCGCGCTGGCTCGCCGCAGCGGTGCGCGTTTTGACCAGCGCCACCTGCGGCTTGCGGAAGAGATTGCGCGGAGGGTCGCGGTCCACGTCGACAACCAGCGTCTGTATGAAGCGGCAGTGCTCGCGAACAAGTCGAAGTCGGACTTCCTGGCGGTCATCTCTCACGAGCTGCGCACACCGCTTACGACGATCATGGGCTATGTCGAGCTGATGGTGAGCGGCGTGCCCGAGAAGCTGCCACCCAAGTCGGCGGAGTTCCTCAGCCGCATGCGCACTGCAGCCTGGCACCTGCTGGGTCTGATCGAGCAGATTCTGGTGTATGCGCGGCTGGAGGCGGGACGCGAGAACCTCATGCCCGTAACGGTCGCAGTCGATCAGCTTTTCAAGGATGTGCGCGCCCTGGTGGAGTCGAATGCCCTCGAAAAGGGCGTGCGCTTCGTGGTGGCCGATGTCGCACCGGACCTGGTGCTGACGACCGATCTGACGAAGGTCCGCCAGATCATGCTCAATCTGGCGTCCAATGCAGTAAAGTTCACGAATGCCGGGGAGATCCGCCTGGGTGTCGTTGTCGATGGCCCGGACATCATGCTCTCGGTGGAGGATACGGGGATCGGCATCTCGCCGGAGCACGCCGAGCACGTGTTCGACGCATTCTGGCAGGTCGACCAGTCCGACACGCGAAACGTCGGCGGCGCGGGCCTGGGTCTGAGCGTCTCCCGCCGGCTGGCCCGCCTGCTGGGCGGGGACCTGACGTTCACCAGTACGCCCGGGCATGGCACGGTCTTCATCGTCCGCCTCCCCATGGAATGGCGACCGCGCGAGGAGCTCACAAGGGAATAACGCTTGACGGCCCCGGCAGACGGGGCTACAATCGATGAATAGAGTCACACGGGGGACGGATTTGGTTACTGGCCGCTTGCTACCCCCGGGCCCGCTTTCACGGCGGATCTAACAAAAGCTAAAGTGCCGGGACAACCGAGTTGTTTCGGACGCCCCGCACATGTTTGATGCGGGGCTTTTTTTATAGGTGAGCCATGAGCCAGTACCTCCACACCCTGCAGGAACGCGTCCTGGTCTTTGATGGCGCGATGGGAACCAGCCTGCAGACGCAAAACCTGAGTGCTGCCGATTTTGGTGGTGATTCGCTGGAAGGTTGCAATGACTACCTCGTCATTTCGCGGCCCGACGCAGTGGAGCACGTCCACGCTTCCTTCATGGAGGTTGGCTGCGACGTTCTCGAAACGAACACGTTCCGCTCGAACCGGCTGACCATGCGCGAGTATGGCCTGCAGGATCGGATCCTCGAGATCAATCGTGTCGCTGCCCGTCTTGCCCGCGGCGTTGCGGACCGCTTTGCGACGCCCGACCGCCCGCGCTTCGTAGCGGGCAGCATCGGCCCGAGCGGTCTGCTGCCGTCCACATCCGATCCGGTGCTCGGCAACGTCACGTACGACGAGCTTGCAGCGATCTTCGCGGAGCAGGCGCAGGGCCTGGTCGAGGGCGGTGTCGATGTGTTGCTGATCGAGACGAGCCAGGACATCCTCGAAGTGAAGGCAGCGATCGCGGGAATCCGGCAGTACCTGAAGAGCGCCGGCGTAAGCGTGCCGATCCAGGCGCAGATCACGCTCGACACGTCCGGCCGGATGTTGCTCGGCACCGACATCGCCGCGTCGATGGTGATCATCGAATCACTGCGCGCCGAAATCATCGGACTCAACTGCTCGACCGGCCCGGAACACATGCGCCAGCCGGTCCGTTTCCTCGCGGAGAACTCGCGTCTGCCGATCAGCGTGATCCCGAACGCCGGCATTCCGCTGAACCAGGCAGGTGTCGCGTTCTACCCGCTGACACCGGACGCACTCGCGGATGCGCACGAAGAGTTCGTCACGAAGATCGGTGTGTCGGTTGTCGGCGGTTGCTGCGGCACGACACCCGAGCACATGCGTGCGGTCGTCGACCGCGTGTGGGGTCGTGCGCCACTCGAGCGCAATGTGCCCCGCGTACCTCGCGCGGCCAGTGCAATGACCGCGTACAACCTCAAGCAGGACCCGCCGCCGACACTGATCGGCGAACGCGTGAATGCGCAGGGCTCCCGCGCCGTCAAGCGCCTGCTCCTCGCCGAGGACTACGACGGCATCCTCGACATCGCGCGCGGCCAGGTCGAGGCCGGGTCGCACCTGCTCGATGTGTGCGTCGCCGTCACGGAACGGCAGGACGAAGACGTGCAGATGGGCGCGATCGTCAAGCTGCTCGCGCAGGGTGTAGAAACACCGCTCGTCATCGATACGACGGAGTACAACGTCGTCGCCGAATCACTCAAGCGGTATCCGGGTCGCGCGATCATCAACTCGATCAATCTCGAGAATGGCCGCGAGCGGATCGAGGCAGTGCTGCCGAACGTCGTACAGCACGGCGCGGCCGTGGTCGCGCTGACGATCGACGAGGTCGGGATGGCGAAGACTGCGGAACGCAAGCTCGAGATCGCCCGTCGCATCCATGACATCTGCGTGGACGAGTACGGGCTCGAGGCGCAGGACATCATCTTCGACGACCTGACATTCACCCTTGCGACGGGGGACGCGGAGTTCCGACGCAGCGCGATCGAAACGCTCGACGGCATCACCCTGATCAAGCGCGAGCTGCCGGGCGTACTCACGAGCCTCGGTGTGTCGAATGTCTCGTTCGGTCTGGCCAAGCATGCGCGCGCGGTGCTGAACTCGGTGTTCCTGCATCACTGCGTGGAAGCCGGTCTGGACATGGCGATCGTCAACCCGGCGCACATTACGCCATATGCCGAGATCGACGAGCAGCAGCGAGGCCTTGCGGACGACCTGATCTTCGACCGGAGCGAGGACGCGCTCGCGAAGTTCATCGCGTTCTATGATGTCCACTCCGTGGAGGAGGAGTCCGCCGTCGATCCGACTGAGGCGATGACGCCCGCGGAGGCCGTGCACTGGAAGATCCTGCACCGCAAGCGAGAGGGTGTCGAGGACTTCGTGGATCGTGCGATCCTGTCACACGCAGCAGCCACCACATCCAAGGGTGGCGATGCCAGTGCGTACACGCGCGCGGAGTTGGATGCCGCTGCGATTCACGTGCTGAACAACGTGCTGCTGCCCGCGATGAAGGAAGTCGGTGACAAGTTCGGTGCTGGCGAGCTCATCCTGCCGTTCGTCCTGCAGTCCGCGGAAGTCATGAAGCGGGCTGTGGCACGGCTCGAGACATACCTCGACAAGGTAGAGGGTCAGACCAAGGGGAAAGTCGTGATCGCGACCGTGTTCGGCGACGTGCACGACATCGGCAAGAGCCTGGTGTACACGATCCTCTCGAACAACGGCTACACCGTGTACGACCTCGGCAAGCAGGTCCCGGTGAACACGATCATCGAAAAGGCCGTCGAGGTGGGCGCGGATGCGATCGGCCTGTCGGCGCTGCTCGTGTCGACCTCAAAGCAGATGCCGCTGTGCGTGCAGGAGCTTGCAGCGAGAGGTCTGTCGTTCCCGGTGCTCGTGGGTGGTGCTGCAATCAATCCGTCGTTCGTGCGCAGTGCGTCGTTTGCGAATCCGGAGGCGGGCGAGCTGTATCTGCCCGGCGTGTTCTACTGCAAGGATGCATTCGAGGGATTGGATGCGGTGGATGCACTGATCGATCCGAAGCGGCGCGATGCATTTGTTGCGGAGCGTCTGCGTGACGTGGTGGATGGTATGGCGAAGCGAGAGGAGCTCAAGTCCCGCGCTGCCGCGGCGAGGCCCACGCAGCGCCGGCTGCCCGCGCGCGATGTGCAGCTACCGCAGGCGCCGTTCTTCGGCGTGAAGCAGATGGATCGGCTGCCGCTCGCAGATCTGTATCGGTTCTTCGATCTCAATACACTCTACCGTTTGCATTGGGGCGCCAAGAATGCGAAGGGTGAGGAGTACGACCGACTTGTGCGCGACGAGTTCGAACCGCGACTGAAGCGGATGAAGCAGGAAGCGCTCACGGGCGGATGGTTGGCACCCAAGGCCGTCTACGGATATTTCCCGGCCGCTTCGGATGGCGATACGCTCGTCGTTTACGACCCTGAAGACCAGAACCGTGAGGCCGCGCGCTTCGATTTTCCCAGGCAGGCGGATCGCGAGCAGCTCAACCTGGCGGATTACTTCGTACCCGGTGGCGAAGGCCAGCGCGATGTCGTCGCATTCCAGATCGTGACTGTTGGTGACGCACTGCTGGAGAAGTCCGAGCGCATGATGAAGGAGGGAGACTACACCGAGGGCTACTATCTACACGGCTTCGGTGTCCGCCTCGCTGAGGCCGCAGCGGAGTACGTGAACCGTCACATCAAGAAAGAGCTGGGCCTCGGTGGCGCGCGCGGCCTGCGCTACTCATGGGGATATCCGGCGTGTCCGGACCACCTGCAGCACCACATCCTGTTCGATCTGCTGGATGCACGCGGTCGCCTCGGGATCGATGTCACGGAAGCAGGCGCACTCGTGCCGGAGCTCACGACGGCGGCTCTCGTAGTCCATCATCCTGAAGCCAAGTACTTCTCGGTATGAGTATGACGTTCGAGGAAATGCTGAACGATGACCGCCCGCATCTCTTCGATGGCGCGATGGGCACACTGCTGTATCAGCAGGGTGTCTACATCAACCGGTGCTACGACGAGCTCGTCATCAAAGACCCTGACCTCATTCGCGAGGTTCACCGCAGCTATGTCAAGGCGGGCGCTGAGATCCTCGAGACGAACAGTTTCGGTGCGAACCGCGTGAAGCTGGC
>JBBSJG010000208.1:0-5476 GCA_038257485.1 Longimicrobiales bacterium
CGGCAATCGTGTACGATGCCTGCGTCGCGCCAGCTATGCTCGCGCCATTGCGCGTCCACTGGTATTGCGGTGAAGTACCGGTCGCCACAACCGTCATGACCGCGGGCTTCCCCTGATCCACAGTCATGTCCTGCGGCTGCGTGACGATCGCGGGAATCAGTCGTACGGACAGCCGTACCGCGTTGCTTGTTACGCTCCCCGCGGAATTCGAGACAGTCACCGCGAACATGGCATTGTCGTCGGCGGCAGGAGCGGCGGCAATCGTGTACGATGCCTGCGTCGCGCCAGCTATGCTCGCGCCGTTGCGCGTCCACTGGTATTGCGGTGAAGTACCGGTCGCCACGACCGTCATGGCCGCGGGTTTCCCCTGGTCTACGGTCATGTCCTGCGGCTGTGTGACAATCTGAGGAGCGACTGCCGTGGGCGCCGCGGGTCCATCCGTGTCGCCGCCTGCGCATGCACAGATAACAGACACCAATGCGAGTAGCAGCCGGCGGGGCCGGATGTAGCGGTTGCTGAACAGCATGTTGATGACTCCTGGTAGGATGCGCCCGGAGACGGGTGATACAGGCTGTCGGGACTGCGAGGGGCTACGGCAGGTCGACTGCGCGAGCGAACAGGTTCAGAATATCAGCCTCCGTGGCATTCAGCAACATCCCCTGCGCATCCGCTTCATCACCATTGGCGGCGATCCAGCGCGGCCGCATCTCGGGGATAGTGCGGCACTGAAAGACGATGTGCGGGTCGTCGGTGAACCCCTGCTTGCCCGTTGATGCGAAGGCTTCCCAGGAGAGGAGGTTGTGGTCCAGAAATGATCGAGCCATAGGTGATCCCGTTGTGTGCTAGTACTTGAGGTCCGCGGCAGACGCGAAGTCCGCCATCATCTGCTGTTGTTCGTCGGTCAATGCATCGGGCATCTCGACACGAACCTGTACGTACTGGTCGCCTCGCCGCCCGTTCTTCTCGACGCCCTGCGCGGGTACGCGGAAGCGGGTGGCAGGTTGAGTGCCGGGCGGAATGCGGAGCGACACTTTCTTGTTGTCGACAGTGCGCACGCGGATCTTCGAACCGAGCGTCGCCTGCGCGATGTTGAGCGGCACAGTGCAGTGCAGGTCGAGGCCTTCACGACGGAAGAACGTGTCCGGCTGAACCTTGAAGGTGATGAGGAGATCGCCGGACGGTGCGCCCGTCGTCGCCTTCTCACCCTGTCCGCTGAGACGGAGTTGCGTGCCAGTGTCGACACCGCTCGGCACGGACAAGACGACCTGGCGGTTCTCGCGACGCTGCCCCGTACCGTTGCATGCGAAACACGGGTTGGTCGGAATCTGGCCACGTCCCATGCACTGCGGGCACGGCCTGCTGACGGCAAAGCCGCCCTGGCCGAACTGCACGTGGCCGCTTCCCTTGCACTCCGGACACGTCTGCATCTTTGAGCCCGG
Source organism: Longimicrobiales bacterium (assembly GCA_038257485.1). Lineage (GTDB taxonomy): Bacteria > Gemmatimonadota > Gemmatimonadetes > Longimicrobiales > RSA9 > DASUXU01. Next base: position 1,440 of record JBBSJG010000208.1, read on the forward strand.
CGCGGCCCCCGTCGCATTACAAACAGCGCAGTCATCGGTCATCGGTACGGAGATGCTCACTTTGCCGCCGCGCGCTGCAACCGCGAACGAGATCTCGACCATGTATTCGACGTCGCGGCCTCGCTGTTGCGACGCACCCTTCCGACGTTTCCCGCCACGATCGAAGATCGAGCTGAAGATGTCGCCGAAGCCACCGATGTCGCCGATGTCCTCGAAGTTGAAGTTGCCTTCCTGCTGCGCGCCAGGCCGTCCGCCAGTCGTCGGTCGCTGCGTGCTGAAGCCACCACCACCGAAGCCCGCGAACGGATTCTTCCGCATGGTGTCGTACTGCTTGCGCTTGTCGTCATCGGAGACGACTGCGTACGCCTCACTGATCTCCTTGAAGCGGTCGCTCGCGGCAGCGTCATTCGGGTTGGCATCCGGATGATACTTCTTGGCCAGTTTGCGATACGCTTTTTTGACGTCGTCTGCGCTCGCGTTTTCTGCTACGCCGAGCAGCTGGTAGTAGTCCTTGGTCGTGGCTCCGGCCATCGCGGATCAGCCCTGGAACTTCTTGACGCGCACGCGCGCGGGACGCAGCAGCGAGCCCTTGAACCGATAGCCTCGCTGAAAAACGTCCGACACCGTGTCGTCCTCTTCCGCCGTTTCGGCATCCACCATCGCGACGGCTTCCATCGTGTTCGGATCGAACGCCGCACCCTCCGCGTCGATGAACTCGAGACCTGCCGTCGTCAGCGATGCACGCATCTTCTTCTCGACAAGCTGCACGCCCTCTAGCAATGCCTGGTAGTTCACCTCGCCCGCGGCGTGATGCGCGACGCGCTCGAGGTCGTCGATCGGATCGAGCAGGCTCTTGGCAAGCTCGCCCTGCGCACGACCCCACGCGTCCGCACGCTCGCGCTCCACACGTCGCTTGTAATTGTCGAACTCCGCGACGAGCCGCAGGTGCCGGTCGGCCATGGCGGACAGGTCCTTCTCCAGCTGGACCGCATCGGCATCCACAATCGCAGGCGACGGCGGCTGGGTTTCACCCGCGCTCGGCGGCGTATCGTCGAGAGACGCGTCCCCCGCACCCATGTTCGCCGGGTGCTCATCACGACGCATCATATCTTCATCAGAAGGCGGCTGGCTTTTCATGTCGAATCGTCATTCCGTTTTGTGTGTGTGTTTCGCAACCAGAATTCTGGACGTTGAGGGCGACGGGTGCAAGCGAGGGACCAGTTGAGTGCGCCGGAATGGCAGGCCGCCTTTGGGGGCAGGGAAATGGGAAATGGGAAAGGGGCTGGGGGGTTGGAGGGTGGAGGGGTGGACGACGGGGTGAGGGAGGGGGGCCTCTGCCCTGCGTCCCTCCACCCCTAAGCCGTCCAGCCCATTTCCCATTTCCCTTTTCCCTTCAGGCCAACCGGCCTGCAATCCAGTTCCTGATATCCCTGAAAACCAGCATCCGGTCGCGCTCGTTGAGGACTTCGTGAAACATGCCGGGATAGACCTTGATGGTGACTTCGCCGCTGGGGATTGCGCGGGCGAGTTGCTGGGTGCGGCGGGTGTCGACGATGCGGTCGTCGCCGGCGAGCAGGAAGAGGAGTGGGTCGTCGAAGCGATCTGCGCGCTGGAACACGAGGCCCATGGAATGGGAGGCCTCGGTGAAGAGGCGCGGGGTGATGCGGTCGTGCACGAGGGGGTCGGCGTTGTATGCAGCGACGACGTCGGGATCATGGCTCAGCAGGCCAGCATCGATGGCATTGCCGAGAGGCAGTGCGGGCAAGGCCTTGCTGATGGCACTGGCGAGCGTGGTCTTCCAGCGAGGGACCGTCATGGCGGTAGCGACCCAGGGCGACACGATGATCGCGCCCTTGAAACTGGTGTTGTACTCCTCCTGATAGCGCAGGGCGATGAGTCCACCCATGGAATGGCCGAGCAGGAAGAGAGGCGCTTTCGCATCCGCGAGGCCTTCGACTTCGCGCCTGAAGCGTTCGAGGTCCTGGAGGAGTGCGTCGAAATTCGGGGTGTGGCCGCGGCGGCCCTCGGAAAGTCCATGGCCGCGCAGGTCCATCGCATACGTGGAGAAGCCGAATGCAGCCATGCGGGTGCCGAATTCGTCGTATCGGCCGGAATGCTCACCGAGGCCGTGCACGACGACAAGGGCCGCGCGGGGTGTGGTCGCCTCCCAGGTCCGGTAGTGGAGGCGGACGCGACCGACACCTTCAATGGCGCCGTCGGCGCGCCGGAGGAGTCCGGCAGAATTGAACGTATTCATGCGGTGATCGTGGGTTGGGGGAGGCTGCGCATCAGGAGCGCCAGCGCTGCCTGGGACGCGCGCATGCGGATTTCCGCGCGGTCCCCGCCGAACCGCAATTTCGTCGCATTCACGCCGTCGAGTGTGGCAATGCCGATCCACACGGTGCCGACGGGTTTTTCGTCCGTGCCCCCGTTCGGACCGGCCACTCCGGTGATGGAGAGTGCGACGTCCGCGCCGAAAATACGGAGCGCACCGCTTGCCATCTCACGGGCGCACTGCTCGCTGACGGCGCCGTGTGCGACGAGGGTGTCGGCGCGCACACTGAGTTGCTTCATCTTTGCGTCATTCGAGTACGTGACGACGCTGCCGAGGAAGAAATCCGATGCGCCGGCGATATTCGTGATGCGCTGGGCAAGGAGTCCGCCGGTGCAGCTTTCTGCGAGTGCGAGTGCGAATCCACGCTCTCGCAGAGCGTCACCTGCGATGGCGGCGAGGTCGTTCCTGTCTCGTGCGTAGACGAACGGCTCGAGTGCGACGGCGATGCGGTGCTGCGCGTCGGCGAGTCGGCGTTCGGCCTCGTCGCGATCGAAGTCGCCCCAGCACGTGATGCGGATGTCCTCGCCAAATGCATTGGGCAGGAATGACACGGCGAGGGGTGCGAGGTCGGGGACGATGTCGGCGACGCGTTCGGCGATCGCGGACTCGGCGATGCCATTGGTCCGCAGCCACCGCTCGAGGATCGGCGGTCCGGGGTGCAGCCGTTCGCGCAGATACGGGATTACATGATCATCCATGAGTCCGCGCATCTCGAACGGAATGCCGGGCAGGAGGATGGTGGTGCCGAGGTGTGGGTCGTCAAGGATGATACCGGGCGCACTGCCTCGCGCGTTGTGGAGCAGGGTCGCGCCGTCGGGCACTTCGGCCTGGTTGCGGTTGATGGCGGGCATGTCGATGCCGCGGGCGTCGAACCGTTGCTTTACGACGTCGAACCACGCTGCGTCGAATACCATACTCCGGCCGTACAGCTCAGCGACCACGGGCTTGGTGAAGTCGTCCGTCGTAGGCCCGAGTCCCCCGGTACAGATGACAGTCCCCGCGCGGGCGAGAGCATCACGGATGGCACTCTGCATCGCCGTCGCATCATCGGCGACGGCAGTCCGCCGGGTTATGGTGAAGCCCTCGGCAGCCAGTCGGGCGCCGATCCAGCCGCCGTTGGTGTCTGTGGTGTGGCCGAGGAGCAGCTCGGTACCGATGGCGACGATTTCGATGGAGTTCATGGAGCAGAATATTGGTTGGGGCGGCAGGACGAAAGGCTGCGACGTTCGGCAGCGGTCAGTAACTTGTCGCGTCGTCGGCAGTTTTCACGCGAAGAGCGCGAAGGGGTACGGAAAGAATTGGATGGTTGTGGATCCGACGGGTCCCATGGACGCGGGGCATTTGTTGTTGTTTAAACAACAACCGCTCGGGTCGGGGGATCTGTCGGGACCACAGGCGAGTCCGCCTGCCGTACCTTTCCGTGACCCTTCGCGCACTTCGCGTGAAACCTTCATACGACGCGAAGGCTTACTTCTTCTTGCGGGATGCGGCGCGAGACGTCTGGGAGGTCGCCCCGCTTGCCGTCGCATTGGATTCTGGTGGTTCCATTTTGCGCCACTCGAGGAGGTAGACCACGAGCGAGTAGATGGTCAGCGCGATGGCAATGACGAGGGACGTGATGAACACGAAGATGTGGAAGTACGTCCAGTACGTCCAGTTCGGCATTCCGCTCCAGCCGCGATTGAGTGCGGCGCTGTGGGCA
>JBBSJG010000209.1:0-5412 GCA_038257485.1 Longimicrobiales bacterium
CTTCTCCAACCGCGCATTCACACGCTCGCGCGCTTCCATCACCCGCGTCATATCAATGTCGCGCGTCAGGTAGAACGTCGGCACCGGCCCGATCGACGTGGCCAACCGCTTCGCAATCGTCTTCCGCATCTGCGTCAGCGGCAACTGCTCCGAATCGACACCAACCGTACCCGATCCCGTGGACGCCCTGCCAGCGGCGGCACCGGGAGCGGCAGCCGAGCCAGCCGAACCAACCGATGACGGCCCAGCCGAGACCGCTGCCTCGATGTCCTTCTTCGTGATCCTGCCACCGGGGCCGGACCCTGCGACGCCGCCCAGGTCGAGGCCAGCCTCGGTCGCTAGACGCCTCGCGAGGGGTGATACTTTCTGACGGGTGTCATCGTCGGGGTCAACCTGTGTGGGCTGGGTTGCCGGTTTTTCTGCTGGAACGGAATCAGTCGCGGAGGACGCCGGGAGAGCAGAGTCCGCGGGGGGTGTGACGGGTGTTGCCGCGGACGTTCCGGTTTTGGCCGCGGTGGCGTTTGTTGTTTTAACAACCTCGGCAGCCGGCTTCGCCTGGCCTTCAGCGGATGCACCAGCACCTTCCACCCCGCCCTCCGCACTCGCCGCGCCCTCCGCGACTGATTCCGTTGTTCCCGCCGCAACCGGAGCCGCCGGAGCCGCGGGAGCCGCAGCCGGAGCCGCACCCGCCACAGCCTCACCCTCCGCCGCGATCGTCGCGATCTGCTGGCCGACCGGCGCCGTACCGCCGTCCTGGAGCGTGATGCCCTGAAGCACGCCGGACCCGCGGGCGACCAGTTCCATCGTCGCCTTGTCGGTTTCGATTTCGGCGAGGATGTCACCTTCCGTGATGACGTCGCCTTCTTTTTTCAGCCACCGTACGAGCTGGCCCTCTTCCATGGTAGGAGAGAGCGCTTCCATGTGGACCTTGGTTGCCATCTAGACCTCCTGCGTCCGGTACAGAACGCGATTGCACGCTTCGATGATGCGTTCGACGGACGGCTTGGCGAGCTTCTCGAGCTGCTTGGCATACGGCATCGGGACGTCGGCCTGCGATACGCGCAACACCGGTGCGTCGAGATCGTCGAATGCTTCTTCCTGTATCAGTGCGACGATCTGCGCACCGATGCCGCCGAAGGACCAGCCTTCTTCGACATACACTGCACGGTTTGTCTTGTGGATCGAGCGCAGGATCGCTTCGACATCGAGCGGGCGCAGTGTGCGCAGATCGACGACCTCTGCACTGATGCCTTCCTTCTCGAGCTTCGCGGCAGCCTGCAGACACGTGAGTGCCATCTTGCCATGCGTGATGAGGCTGATGTGCTCACCCGCGCGCTTTACTTCCGCGACGCCGAGCGGGATGATGAAGTCCTCGTCATCCGGCACTTCACCCTTCATTGCATACAGCAGCTCGCCTTCGAGGAAGATGACGGGGTCCTTGTCGCGGATCGACGCCTTCAGCAGACCTTTCGCATCGGCGGGTGTCGCCGGCGTGACGACCTTCAGGCCGGGGAAGTGTGCATACGTCGCTTCCAGCGCCTGCGAATGCTGCGCGGACAGTTGCAATGCAGCGCCCGACGGTCCGCGAAACACGATCGGGCAACCGTACTGACCGCCCGTCATGTACAGCACCTTCGCGGCACTGTTGAAGACCTGGTCCCACGCGAGCATCGCGAAGTTGTGCGTCATGAACTCGATGACGGGCTTCAGTCCGAGCATTGCCGCGCCGACACCGAGGCCGGCAAAGCCGAGCTCCGTGATCGGTGTATCGACAACACGCATCTCGCCGAACCTTTCGAGCAGTCCCTTCGACACCTTGTACGCGCCATTGTACATCCCGACTTCCTCCCCCATGAGGAAGACGTCCTTGTCGCGTTCCATCTCTTCGGCGAGCGCTGCATTCAACGCTTCGCGATATGTAATGATCGCCATTATCGCTGCTCCAACCTGTTCTTCTGATCGAAGAACAGACGACCGTGCTCGTTCTCTTCCGCGTAGACATCCGTGTAAAGCTCGTCGAGGCCCGGCTCCGGCGACTGTTCCGCGAACTCCGCGGCGTCGTCGACTTCCTCGTGGATCTGCTTGTCCATCGTATTCACTTCTTCTTCTGTCAACAGACCTACGGACGTGAGCTGCTCGATGAATGCGCGGATTGGATCCTTCGCCTTGTGCTCTTCGACTTCTTCCTTCGTGCGATACACACCGCTCACGGGATCCGACATCGAGTGACCCATGAAGCGGTAGCAACGCGCTTCGACCAGCGTCGGAATCTTTTCTTTACGCGCGCGCTCGACGGCCACCATCATGGTGGCGCGCATCGACAGCACATCCATGCCATCCGCCACCAGCGCCGGCATGTCGTACGCATGCGCCTTCTGCGAAATGTCGTACAGCGACGATGCGCGCTCCCACGCGGTGCCCATGCCGAAGCGGTTGTTCTCGACGATGTAGATCACCGGCAGCTTCCACAGCGCGGCCATGTTCAGCGACTCGTGGAATGCGCCCTGGTTCACGGCCGCCTCACCCATGAAGCACAGACAGACCTGGTCGCCCTCGCGATACTTGATCGCCCAGCCGGCACCGGTCGCCAACGGGATCTGGCCACCGACAATGCCCCAGCCGCCCATGAAGTTGTGGTCCTTGCTGTACAGGTGCATTGAGCCGCCCTTGCCCTTCGAGCTGCCGCCCGACCTGCCGTACAGCTCCGCCATCACCGAACGCGGCGACATGCCCTTTACCAGGGCCTGCACATGGTCGCGATACGCAGTGATCACGTAGTCGTCCGGACGAAGGCAGGAGAACGCGCCCACCGTAACCGCCTCCTGACCGATGTACAGATGGCAGAAGCCGCCGATCTTGCCGATCGCGTACGCCTCCGCCGTCTTCTCCTCGAACCGCCGGCCCAGCAGCATCTGATAGAGCAGCTTGTGCAGCTCCTCCTTGTTCAGACCGCCGAGCGTCTGGGCTTCCGTATCGTCCTGCCGCCGCTTCCGCGCCGGTGCCTCTGTCTGTGCCATCCAGGGTCTCCTCTATTCGACCGCGCGCTGCTGCTGCACGCCTCTGACGAAGAAGCGGAGGCGCCCGGCCGAAGCCCGGCACCACCGCTGACGAAACAACATTGTACTAACCGGTATGCGACGGCTCACCGGCTACGATTAAGGCCGATCTGCACCAGCGACGTGTCCACCGCGCCGCCCGCCATCGCGGGTGACATGATTTCCGACGGCGCCGGGATATCGGCTTCCAGGATATGGTCGATCTCGCCGACACCGCCCGGCGCGACCGTACGGGCCTGCTTCTCGGCGTGATAGCTGGAACGGACGAGCGGGCCGGACTCGACATGCGAGAACCCGAGCTCCTTCTCGCCGTAGCGCTTCCACTCGGCGAACTCCTGCGGTGTGACCCAGCGCGCGATGGGCGCATGATGCTCGGACGGCCGCAGGTACTGGCCCAGCGTGATGATGTCCACGCCGGCCTTCCGGAGGTCGACCAGCGCCTGCCGGATCTCGTCACCGGTTTCACCCATGCCGAGGATGACGCCGGACTTGGTGAGCATGGACGGATCCATGCGCTTGGCCGCGCCGAGCAACGAGATGCTGCGCCAGTAGCGCCCGCCGGGCCGGGCCCAGGGGTGCATGCGCTCGACCGTCTCGAGATTGTGATTCAGGATGTGCGGCCGGGCATCGACGACCATGCGGAGCGCGTCCTCGTCGCCCTTGAAGTCCGGAATCAGGACCTCGATGGTCATGGTCGGTCGGCGCTCCTTCGAGAGACGGATGGTCTCCGCGAAGATCGCTGCGCCGCCGTCGTGCTGCTCGTCGCGGTTGACGCTCGTGATGACGACGTGCTCCAGCTCGAGCTGTTCGACGGCGTCGGCCACGCGGCGCGGCTCGTCCCAGTCGAGCTCCGTGGGCATGCCATGCGCAATCGCGCAGTACTTGCACGCCCGGGTGCAGACGTCGCCCAGGATCAGGAACGTCGCGGTGCCGGCCTCCCAGCACTCGCCGATGTTCGGGCAGCCAGCCTCTTCACAGACCGAGTGCAGCTTGAGCCCGCGCATCATCTTCTTGAGACGCAGATAGTTCGCACCCCCTGGCGACTTCACCTTCAGCCACTCGGGTTTGCGAACGGTCAACGGCATCGCTTCGCCGTCCAGGATCGGCAGTTTGGCCGTCCCTTTCGACTTCACCACGCCGCTGTCCTTGCCGGCGGGTTGATATCCCTGCTTGAGCCCTTCCAACGAGCTGCTCATTCGCTCCTCATTCTGTTGCGGCACAGCCGTGTGAACGTAGCGGCGAGCGGCAGTGATCTCAACTGCGAAGCATGGATTCGAGCGCGGGTGCGAGTTCCGGGTGCCGGAATCTGTATCCGCTGCCGAGCAGGCGGCCCGGGACCATGCAGGCACCGCCGAGCAGGATCTCCTGACCCATCCCGCCGGGCGCAAGCTTCGCCGCGAACGCGGGCACCGTGAACAGGGACGGCCGGCGGACCTTGCGGGCCAGCTCGTCCGTGAACCGCTCATTGGTCGTCTTGTCGGGCGCCACGAAGTTGACCGGACCGTTGATCTCGGGGTGGTCGATGAGGTGCATGATGGCGGGCGCGATGTCGTCGAGCGCGAGCCACGGCCAGCACTGCTCGCCTGAGCCGAATTTCGCGCCGAGCCCCAGCTTGAACACCGGGAGCAGCGCCGCAAGCACGCCGCCCTTCGGCGACAGCACATTCGCGAGTCGCATGTGGACCACGCGGATCCCGGCCTTCGACGCGGCCTCGGTACTCGCCTCCCACTGTTTCGCGACATCCGCCAGAAAGCCGTCGCCTGCAACGCTGTTCTCGTCCACGTCCTCGGAGCGGTCCCCGTAGAAGCCCATCGCGGACGCCGAGAACAGGACTGCCGGCTTCTCGTCGAGATCGGCGAGTGTGCGCGCCAGCAGGGTCGTGCCCTGGATGCGACTCGAGACGATGCGCTGCTTCCGGCCCGGCGTCCACACACCTGCGATGCTCTCGCCCGCGAGATGGATGACGACGTCGTGCCCGCGCAGGCCTTCCGCTTCGATCGTGCCTTCGCGCGGATTCCATACGACTGCACGTTCCGACGGCGGCACGCCCGCATACGAACGCACGATGCGCGTGACGCTATCGCCGCGCGCGCGGAATGTGTCGACAAGTGCAGTGCCGACAAGTCCGGTCGAACCAGTGATTGCCATGCGCATCAGTGCTTTGCCCTCCGCATGCTAACGATCCCTGTCCAGCTGGATCCCCTGTGTGTGCGAATCACCGTGTCTCGCCGCGTCCTGCGCCGATTCATTGCGCGCGGACGTCCGATACTCGTCGATCAGACGCGACAGGATTTCCTGCCTGCGAGCAAACAGCCGCTTCGGCTCGCGCGGCGTCTTCCGTGAAAGCGCGTATGCA
>JBBSJG010000210.1:0-5401 GCA_038257485.1 Longimicrobiales bacterium
CTGTCGTGCGCGGCTCGGCGAAGCGAGTGCACTGCGTGCGTCCGCGTCCGACATCCTGCGCGCGGCGTCACCGGGTACCCGTGCAATGCCGTCGTTCGAGACCATCGCGGCGCGCAGTACTGCGTCGGCAGTGGCATCGGGTGCGTCGTCGTCATCAAGCGCACCGCCAGCATCAGCGCGCACGGTTACGATGCCGCGGCGGCTGGCGTGGGCGGCTACGGTGGTGCTGGCACTCGGCGCGGGCTGGATGGCGAACTCGATCTTCCGCGCACCGGCAGCAACGACGGTGTCGGACGGCCCGGCCGTGAATGGCACGCGCGGGAACGCTCCGGCGGAGGCTCCGGCGGATGCGCAGGCGCAGGCGGAATCGCAAGCGCAGGCCGGCGACGCTGCGAATGTCGGTGGGACTTCGTCCGCCGCGGCGTCGCCTGCCGTCGCGCGCACGGAGGCTGCGCGCACGGAGGCTGCGCGCGCGGATGAAACGTCGCGCGCTTCAGATCACGTCGCGGCGGCTGGTCAGGCAGCGCTGGCTGGTCAGGCCGCGGCGGTGGCACCGGCACCGGCACCGGCACCGGCACCGGCATCGGCACCGGCACCGGCACCGGCATCGGCACCCGTGATCACGGCGGATCGCACTGCACTGATCGGCCGGGACCAGGCCGCTGCGAAGAGCGACGTCACCGGCAATGACGCAGCGGAGTCGGACGCGCGGGCGCCGGACGATGTAACACTTCGCCTCGTGAGCGCGGGGGTCTTCTGGCAGCCGATGACTGCGGACTCGGCGTATGCACTGCACGGCGGCTCACTGGTGCGGGCTGAAGGGCTGGCAGTGATCGACTATGCGCGCAGCGGAGTGGGTTCCTCGGCGCTGCTGCGGGTTCGGCAGCGCGGGGCGAATGGCGATACGATCGATGTAGTCCAGACGGCGCTCCCGCCATTCGCGCAGGCGAACCGGTTGCGGCGGGCGCCCGCCCCGCCTGCTGGGGCGCCCCCACTCGGTCCGCCTCCGCCCCAGGCGCTGGCGCAGGCCAGTGGGCTGAGGGTCCAGGTGCCGCTCGCGTCGGGAATCATCGAGCCGACAGTGCCGGGTGCGCGACGACGGTATTACGTCAGGATGCGGAGCGAAGACGGCCGCGATGTCGTCATCATCAGCGGTGCGGAGGCCGCGGCGTCCGCCGTCGTCCTTGAAGTCGTGCGGCGAGGCCGGTAGCAGCACTGGAACCGCCGGCGGTCCACCATCACTCCGACGCGTCCTTCGGCTTGAGATAGGTCTCGAGCCAGCCGAGCATTGTATCCCACCACACCATCGCGTTCTGCGGTTTGAGGACCCAGTGTCCTTCGTCGGGGAAGTACAGCAGACGCGATGGTACGTTGCGGCGGCGCAGCGTCGTGAATGCCGCGAGTCCCTGCTCGAGTGGAACGCGGTAATCGAGTCCGCCATGAATCACGAGCATCGGCGTCGCCATGTCTTTCGCATTCGCGGAGGGGTTCCACTTCTCGTAGCCGGCCGGGTTATCCCACGGCGTTCCGCCAAACTCCCACTCGGGGAACCACAACTCTTCGGTGGCGCCGTACATGCCGCGCGTGTCGAAGATGCCATCGTGATTGATGAGCGCATCGAAGCGGTCGGTGTGGCCGTTGATCCAGTTGATCATGTAGCCACCATACGAAGCGCCCGCGGCCCCCAGCCGGTTCTTGTCCATGTACGGATTCACTGCGAGTGCGTGATCGAGTCCGTTCATGATGTCGGTGTATACCTTGCCGCCCCAGTCGCCGCTGATCTCGTCGGTGAACTTCTGGCCGTAGCCCGTGCTCCCGCGAGGGTTGATCAGCACTGCGACGTAGCCGGGCGCCGTGAACATGTTCGGGTTCCAGCGATAGCTCCATGAATCGCCCCACGCGCCCTGCGGTCCGCCATGGATCAGCAGGATGACGGGATACTTGCGAGATGCATCGAATGCGGGCGGCTTGACAATGAAGCCCTGTACGCGCTGACCACCCGCGCCCTCGAACCAGAACGGTTCTGCGGGTTGCAGCGCGAGCTCTGCGAGTTTCGTGTCATTCGCGCGCGTGAGTTGACGAACGGTTCGGCCCTGCGCGTCGATCGCATACAGATCGACGGGCTTTGCGGTCGACTGCCGAGCGACGACAATGGTGCGACCATCGTTGCCTATCGCGACACCACTGTTGTATGCATCGACAGAGATGGGCGATGCCGCGCCGGTTGCGACAGTGAGTTTGTACAGGCTGTGATTGAGGCGTTCCGCTGCGAGGAACCAGATCGCTTTCGAGTCTGCGGACCACTGGAAGAAGTCGATGGACAGATCGAGGTTCTCGGTAAGCGTACGTGTCTGTCCGGAGGCGCGGTCATAGAGCGCGATTCGTGCGCGATCGGACTCGAACCCGGGTCTCGCCATTGCCAGGTATGCGATGTAACGGCCGTCCGGCGAGTACCGCGGTGCGACATCGTTCGCGCGTGAGTCCGTGACTCGTCGCATCTCGCCGCCCCCCGATGGCACCGTCCATACATCATTGCCGGTGCCGACCATGGTCTGCGGATCGACATTGCGGACGAACGAAATTTCGGCATTGTCGGGACTGATGTCGTAGTCGCGGAACCCGCCGAGTGCGATGGGCGGGGTGTCATACGCGCCGGGCGTAACATCGAGTGTCTTGTGCGTCGCCATGTCGAGCACGAACAGGTGGGAACGCAGTCCGTCCTCCCACTCGTCCCAGTGGCGATAGCCGACTTCGTCATAGATCTTCGCCTCGGATTTGGCGGCGGCGATCTTCGCGAGACGGTCGGCAAGCTCGTCGCCTGCGGGCTTCACGGTGCTGGTGAAGAGGAGGCGGCTGCCGTCGCGCGACCATACCAGCGGACCTGCGACACCTGCATCGATTGTCGTGACCTTGCGGGCGTCGCCACCGCCCGCGGGCATGATCCAGATCTGCGACCCGCCCTCGCGCGACGAGATGAATGCGAGATGCCGCCCGTCCGGCGACCACGCAGGTGCACTGCTCGATCCCGTCGCACTCTGCGTGACCTGTCGAGACTCACCACCCGCTACGGGAACCGTCCAGATGTCGGTCTTCGACTTGTACGTGGTCAGGTCCCAGCGCGTCTGTGTGTATGCGACGGTTTTATTGTCGGGACTGAGGACCGGGTCTCCGACCCGCGCCAGAGACCACAGGTCGGTCGGTGTGATCGGCCGCTGCGCGCTGGCGCCGCTGGTGACGGCGGTTCCGATTAGTGCGAGGGCGGCGATTGCGGCCGCGCGAGTCATCGTCATCATTGAGGCACCTCTGCTGGGTTGGTCGTGCTCGATGATGCCGTCACTGCCCTGCATGTGGCAAGTCCGCAGGTTCGTGCAACGAGCTGAGTCAGCGTTAGATTGCCGCTCTGCGCCCGCTCGGCCGCATCAACCTCCAGGAGCAGTGACAATGCCGGTACGCACGACCATACTCGCCCTCGCCACAATGCTCACGCTCACGGCCGCGGCGTGGGTGACGGCACCGCTCGCGGCCCAGGCGCCGGCGATCGCCGTCTTCCTCGATTGCCAGACGCACGGGTGCGATACGGAGCACTTGCGTACGGAGATCGGGTTCGTCAACTGGGTGCGTGACCGCACTGTGGCCGGCGTCCACGTGCTGATCACGTCGCAGACCACGGGCGGCGGCGGCGTATCATACGCCCTTTCGTTCCTGGGCATGCGGTCATTCGCAGCGGACACACTGCAGCTCGGCCTGGCATCATCGCAAACGTCGAGTTCGTCAGAACGGCGGGATGCATTGACGAACCGCATCGCGCAGGGTCTGCTGCGCTATGCGATCCATACGACCGCCGCCGAGAGGGTATCGGTCCGCGTCCCCACGGGAGGTGGCGATGATGACGACGCGGGTCGAACGTTGGACGACGGCGCCACCGACCCGTGGAAGCAGTGGGTGTTCTCCGCGGGCATCGACCTCGGTGCAAACGGGGAGTCGCGGCAGGCGAACCAGCGCGTTGCGGCGGAGTTCTCGGCCAACCGCGTGACGGAGGCGTGGAAGTTCGAACTGGACGTGGAGGGCTCCTACCGCACCAACCGTTATGACCTCGACGACGGCCGGCTCAGGATCATACGCCGGGACTACAACTCCGACCTGCAGTTGACCAAAGCGCTTGCAGCGAGGTGGTCCGCAGGCGCGGAGGTCAGGGCGGGTACATCCACGTTCCGCAACTTGGATCTGTACCTGCGTTTCGCACCCGTGCTCGAATACAGTTTCTATCCGTACAGCGAGTTTTCGAGACGCCAGATGACGCTGCAGTACTCCGTAGGTGTGAACCACTTCGACTACACCGAGGAGACGCTGTTCGACAAGTTGAAGGAGCAGGTGACGGACGAGCGGCTGGAGCTTTCGATGCGCTACCAGCAGCCGTGGGGATCGGCGGGGCTGTCCGTCAGCGGGTCACACTACTTCCACGACCTGAGTCGCTACGCGCTAGGTGCCGACTCGTTCCTGTCCGTCCGCCTCTTCAAGGGGCTGGAGGCGGAAATGGGCGTGGAGTACTCCCGTGTTCACAATCAGCTGTACATCCAGAAGGGCGATGCCAGCGACGAGGACGTGCTGACGGAGCGGCTCGCCTTGGCGACGGGGTACGAATACGAGCTCGGATTCGGAGTGAGGTACACGTTCGGCTCGATTTTCAACAACATCGTGAACCGCCGGCTCGACTGAGACTGCGCACGATCGGCCCGGGAGGGCTTGACCGGGGACGAACGGGGGTGAACGTTGCAGGTGCGCAATGTCCGGACGGATTCCCTGAGTCAGGACCTGGAGGTAAAGTGAAGTCCAATCAAATTATGAAGAGCCTGGCGCTGGTCGTCGCGATTGCAGCGGGCACAGCGGGGTGTGCAACCGCGGGCGCCCCGGAGGTCTGCACGCTTGTCGGCTGCGAGGCCGGGCTTGCCATCGACGTCCGCGGGGATCGCGGCGGTGACATCACGGTCAAGCTGGTAGCGGCGGACGGGCAACTCCGTACGTTCGAGTGCGAGGCGGAGGCCAACGGGTGCAACGCGTTCTTCGCGGACTACACTCCTGAGAATGTCACGGTTACCGTGACGAAGAAGGAAGGGAACGTCGTGAGGTCCTACGGCGTCACCTACCGGAATACATACCCGAACGGGGAACGCTGCCCTCCGGTCTGCAGGCAGGGACACGTAGACATCACGCTCTAGTTCAGCGTCGCGGGTCGTGGCGACCGTCGGTGTAAATCCGGCGGTTGCCCCGCCCTCGGTGTACGTCGTCCCCATGATCTCGCGGTACCGCTCAGGTCCCCGCATCTTGGAAATCCCGGTCGGCACGATCGCTGACGGGACGCTCTTCGTCGACACCAATCCCTGATGTTCTGGAGGAAGCATGC
>JBBSJG010000211.1:0-5363 GCA_038257485.1 Longimicrobiales bacterium
TACATCCCGACGATCCGCCTCGTCAACGTAGGCATCGCCTTCTAGCGCGCGTCTCCCATCGCGGTCATGTATCGGGAGGTCGGTTGCGCCGCCCTCCCGGCCATGGCCGGTCCCGTTCTGAAAAAGTCATCGCCCCCAATCTTGCCGGAATCTCGCGCCTCGTCCCATGTTGCTGCCCGACCGTAACAACCGGCCCTCCGTCCGCGAGGTATCCATGCGTCCGTCGTATCTGCGTATCGTGCTGGCAGCGTTCCTTTCGCCCGTGCTCCTGGCACCTGCGGTGTCCCCCTTCGGCGCCGTTGGACATGCGCAGGGTCCGTCGGCGGCGCGCACGGACCGTCTATCGCTGGGCGATTACATGGAATGGGAGACCGTGTCGTCACCGAAGCTGTCCCCGGACGGCAGGCAGATCATCTTCACCCGCGGCTGGGTGGACAAGGTGAACGACCGTCGCCAGAACTCACTATGGGTGATGAATGTGGACGGGTCTCGTCCGCGTGCGCTCGCCCTGGACGGATCGTCCCCGCAGTACTCGCCGGACGGCTCGCGTGTGGCCTATACGCGTGATGGCGAACCGCGAGGCACACAGATCTGGGTCAAGTATCTGGATACGGAGGGTGCGGGCACGCAGATCACGCGGCTCGATGAGCCGCCATCGGACATCACGTGGACGCCGGACGGGAAGTCGATCCTGTTCCGCGTGTCCGTCCCGCCGAAGAGCGCCGGCAACAAAGTCGAGGGGATGGCGGGCGCCTACAAACCCAAGGGCGCGACGTGGACGACCGCACCGCGTGTCGTGGAGAAGCTGCAATACCGTCGCGACGGCCTGGGCTTCACGAATGACAACGTGTCGCATGTGTTCATTGTGCCCGCGGACGGCGGCACTGCCCGTCAGCTGACGCACGACAATTATGGCGTTGGCTCGCTCGAACTGACACCGGATGGCAGGACCGTGGTGTTCTCGTCGGGCCCGCGGACGGAGGACGCCGAATACGCGTGGCGCGAGTCGGACATCTACAGCGTCAACCTGAGCACAGGCAATGTGACGCAGCTGACAACGCGGAGTGGACCCGACACCGGACCCGTCGTATCACCGGATGGCCGGCTCATCGCGTATACCGGCTATGACATGACAACGGATACGTGGATCGACTCCCGCATGTATGTCATGAGTATCGACGGCACGGGGTCGCGCATGTTGACGAAGGATCTCGATCGGTCTCCCGCGTCGCTCCAGTGGGCGCACGACGGGTCCGGCGTGTACTTCACGGTGCAGGACAAAGGCGCCTCCAACCTTTACTTCGCGAACCTCAAGGGTGAAGTCCGGCAGGTCACGAAGGGGCAACACATGCTCAATGTGGCGGAAATCACGCCGACCGGCCTGGCGATCGGGACACTGACGGACCCGTCCAAGCCGACCGACATCGTGAGCTTCGACCTGAAGCGGCCGAATGACTTTCGTCAGCTCACGGCTGTGAACGCAGACATCCTCGAGGGCAAGAAGATCGGGCAGCAGCACGAGATCTGGTACAAGGGTGCGGACGGCTGGGATATTCAGGGGTGGTACATCCTGCCGCCCAACTTCGATCCGTCGAAAAAGTACCCGCTCATGCTGTCGATCCATGGCGGGCCGCACTCGATGTATGGCGTCGGCTTCAATTTCGCGTGGCAGGAGCATGCTGCGAACGACTATATCGTGCTGTATACGAACCCGCGGGGGAGCACCGGATATGGCAGTGCATTCGGCAACGCGATCAAGAATGCTTACCCCGGGAAGGACTACGACGACCTGATGGCGGGCGTCGATGCGCTTATCGCGAAGGGCAACGTCGACCCCCGCAACATGTATGTCTACGGCTGCAGTGGCGGCGGTGTGCTGACTGCGTGGATTGTCGGCCATACGGATCGCTTCGCGGCGGCTGCTTCACAGTGCCCGGTCATCAACTGGCTGAGCTTCGTCGGCAACACCGACGGCGCATCGTGGTATCGCAACTTCGAGAAGCTGCCGTGGGTGGACCCGTCGGAGCACCTGAGGCGGTCGCCGCTCATGTATGTCGGCAATGTGAAGACACCCACGATGCTGATGACCGGCGTGAACGATCTGCGGACACCGATTGGCCAGACCGAGGAGTTTTACGAAGCGCTCAAGGTCATGAAGGTGCCGACGCAGATGATCCGCTTCAATGACGAATGGCACGGCACGAGTTCGAAGCCTTCCAACTTCATCCGTACCCAGCTGTACCTGCGGGAATGGTTCGCCAAGTACGCCCGTAAAGACGCGAACAATGCGACTGAAGAATGAACCCGTCATATTGGCGGCATGAATGAGAGGACGGGCATCGGCGGTGTGGCGGGGAAATGGTGCTGAAGGAACGGGGAGAGCGTCAGTACCGCGAGTGGGCTCGCGGGCGCCGGCTTCACTGCAGACGCGCTCAAGACGGACGCGCTGCTCACCATGAACAAGGTCGACGCAGGTTGGAAGATCGAGTCCGTTCAGCTCACACTGCGCGCGAAGGTGCCCGGCATCGACGACGCGAAGTTCCAGGAACCCGCGAATAATGCCAAGAACGGGTGTCCGATCTCGAATGTATTGAATGCAGCGCAGCTAAACAGCTAGTCCGCGGCCATCCGCGCACTTACATTCCGTTGCAGGTGTGCGGATGTCGCGAGCTGGAGCTTTGAACGTTGAGCTACGCAGTCTACTTCCACGAGGACACGCGGACGATCGAGATCAAAGGGACCGGCACGGCGACTACGTCGGCGACGCTCGATCTCATTGCGGGCTTGGGGGACAGTCTGCGATCCCATCCCGGGTACGACCTCCTCTATGATACGACGGCGCTGCAGATCCAGTCGAGCGCAAGCGACATGGTGAAGGTGGCCGAAGCGCTATTCGACAACACCGGCGCCGAGTTCGGTCGCATCGCGCTGGTCATCCCTGACGCGCGCAAGGCGTTCGCAATGATGTTCACGGCGCTTGCGAACCAGCACGACATCGACGCCAGCGTTTTCACGGACGTCTACGAGGCAAGGGAGTGGCTGGGGCTGCCCTCACTGTGAATACGGGCTGGACCCATGCATGTGAACCACCCGAGTCCGTAACGCGCGCACGCACATACGCCTGATTCCCTGCCAGCGTGTAGACCGCAGGATTCGCCGTCGTTTCCGCCAGAATACGTCCGCCCGCACCGACAAATTGCGTCCTGTACTTGAAGTTGCCTCGCTTCCGGATATGCACTTCGAGCCGGGATGGGGTGACCACAACATCATCCAGATCGACGCCCGTGCTCGCGTAGAAGTCGCCGGCCTCCATGCTCGCCATGATGTCTGCTGCATCCAGTCGTGCAGACCGCACGCCGACCCAGCCGCGGCCGGGGTTCGCTCGACCCGCGGCGAACTCCTCCTTGAAGTGGTGCGCGTCATCGACGGCGATGCCGTAGATACGCTTCCCGCCGGTCAGCAGGATGTCCCAGACTTCTTCCATGCCCGGCGAGTCGCCGCCCCCGGCGTTGTGTACCGTCGGATGTCCATTGAAGATCTCGAGCAGTTTGTCATTCTTCACTTGCGCGAGCGTGGCGGCACTGATGGCCCATCCGAAGTTCGGATGATTGATGTGCGGCACACCCGATACGCCACGGATCTCGTCGACATTCTTCTGGATCGTCTCGAGCAGGGTGCTCGCCTTCTGCGCCTGCAACACGTGCGGGATGTTGAGGCCGTTCACATGCACGGGCTTCTGCTCGAAGCTCGTCGTGAGTTCCTCGCCTGCAATCAGCATGAAGGTGGAATCGACAAGCCCCGCCAGCATTTTCGGGTCGGTGAAGACGTTGTGGTCGGTGAGCACGAGGAAGTTGTACCCATGCTGCTTGTACCAGAGCGCGACGGCATCGGGCGGAGAATCGCCGTCGCTGTTGATCGTGTGCGTGTGCGTATTTCCCTTGAACCACCGCTGTGGCGCT
The DNA here is from genome assembly GCA_038257485.1 of Longimicrobiales bacterium. Classification (GTDB taxonomy): domain Bacteria; phylum Gemmatimonadota; class Gemmatimonadetes; order Longimicrobiales; family RSA9; genus DASUXU01. The sequence goes on from JBBSJG010000211.1 coordinate 3,960, forward strand.
TGCGGACTCGTTGTGACAGCTGCGGCGCGCGTTTCGAAACGCAGCACTGGCTGTTGCGCCGACACCGGTGTCGAAATCAGCGACGCGGCAAACATGGTGATGGTTGCTGCGGCAAATGCCGCGGCAACGCCTGCGTTGGGACGGTCTACCATCGATCCGCCTCGAGTTGTGCGAGGGGGCCGGGATTGAGATCCTGGACCGCTGCGACCGTTTGATCCCATGGGAGCTCCTGCCCGGTGTATGCGAACTCGCGGCCCAGCGCGGATGCTGGCCACGAGATCCGTGTGCTCCTGAACATAGTCCCTGCTGAGCCATTCGTCGCAATGGTCATCGCAGTAAGACCCAGACCCGACGATCCGCCGTCGCCTGCATCGTAACTGTCAGGCCCGCCCCCATCGACGGTCTCGCCGATCCCACACCCAGAAAGACGAGGGCGTGGAGACGGGGCGGGATGCGGCTCGTTGTGCCTGATCCTTGCATAACCGGCGGATTATGACTGGAAACACGCTGCCAGACGCGGTGAAGCGCCTCGCGCACCGCCACTTACCGAGTGCGAGCCACCTTCAAGGTCTGGCCGCCATCTGGGCCAATGGGACAGACGAGGCCTCGCTTGACGTCGTGGCACGCCGAATGTCGATGGCGCCGGAAGCTGCTCTCGTCGTCCTGACCGACCTCGTCCGAACAGGAGTGATCGAGGGCAGCGCCACGACCGGATTTCGTGTCACGGCCGATGAACAGCACGCCGCGGAAGCAGCGCTCCTGATCGACGCGAACGAGCGGTTCCCCGTGCAGCTCATCCGCTCCATTTATGAGCCGGCGCCGTCGCCCGCTAAATCATTCGCGGATGCGTTCGTTCTCAGAAAGGGAGCTCCATGACAAGCCTCGTTTATGCCTTGTGCGCGCTTACGAGCGCCGTATGCGCGGGATTTTTGCTTCGCGGCTACATGCGCTCGCACGCGCGCCTGCTATTGTGGAGCGGGCTCTGCTTCGTTGGTTTGTTCCTGAACAACGCAATCCTCTTCGTCGACATGCGTGTCTTGCCGCAGCTTGACCTGTCCGTTTGGCGCACCATCCCTGCACTCGCTGGCGTCGCACTGCTCGTAAGCGGCCTTGTCTGGGAGAGCCGGAACTAGCGATGATTGATTTTGTAGCTGGCGCGCTCGCCATGGGGTACTTCGTTGCCGGACTGTTCTTCCTTCGGTTCTGGCGTGACACGACCGAACGGCTCTTCGCATACTTTGCCGTCGCCTTCTGGCTCCTGGCCGCGCAGCGCGTGGCACTCGTCATGCTGTCGCACCAAACACCCGACGAACTGGTGTGGCTCTATGCCATCCGGCTCGCGGCGTTTCTGCTCATCCTGGGTGGAATCCTGGACAAGAACCGAGCGGCTTCCCGCGCCGCGCA
>JBBSJG010000212.1:0-5356 GCA_038257485.1 Longimicrobiales bacterium
CTCCGTTGCCGACGCCGGCACCTCGAAGATGTAGCCGTGCGCCCTGTCGCGACCGCCGACCCGTGCGCCGGTCGCGCTCGTGAAGGTTTCGGTTCCCTCGGTTGTCTCCTCGCATGACAGCCAGCTGCCCCATGGCGTTGGACCGCCCGCGCAGTTGATATGGGTCCCTGTCAGGCTCGCGAACTCCTTCACCAGGCGCACCCGCCGGTTTGCACCCGAGCCGCGGAACTCGACCTCCAGGGACGTCGTGCCGCCACCCGCCTTCGCATCGTACGGCCGTCTGCCGAACGGCTGGATCATGTCGGCCGTGTCGCGGATTTCGTGATTGCGGATCAGCCTGACATTGCCGTTGCGCAGTGGGAACGCGGCCATGCCATCGAATGCTTGCGGAACGATGAACTTCGGGTCGGCCTGCGACGGCGCGAGCGTCGTGCTCAGCCGGACCGCGCGGAAATCGTGAGGAATGAAGATTTCCGGGGCGTCCTCGGACTGCACGAGGTCGCCATAGCCTCCGAAGCCGAGGCCTGCGGTGCGGAGTGCGCGCTCGGCGGGCGTCTGCGCCAGTGCCTCACTGTTGAACGCAGCCAGCCCTGCAAGCGACGGCGCGAGGGACGCGCCCGACAATGCGGTGCGGCGCAGGAAATCACGACGGGAAACTGTCATTGCTGCCTCGTTCTCTTGGATGCCGTTCCAGCGGCTGACACGAAAAAATAGCCGCGCACCATCCCTCCGTCAGCCATGGCCGGGTATCGGCCGTGTAACGCTTGCCTTCCCCCCGTTCCTGCCACTCGCTAGCTTTGTGCCTGTCCGCCAGGGGTACCCGGCACAGCGCCGGGTTGAGATAGTCCCTTGGAACCTGATCCGGTTGAAACCGGCGTAGGGAGGCGGCACGTCCCCGAAGGTCATCATGATACAGCCCCGCACGCTTCCGATTGTTCCGCAGTCTTCGACATTCGAGGATTCGTTTCCGAACTCCACCAAAGTGTATGTGGAAGGACCGCACGGCATCCGCGTGCCGATGCGGGAGATCGCACTGTCCGGAGGCGAACCACCGTTGCGTGTATATGACACGAGTGGTCCGCAGAAAGTCGACGTGCGGGATGGCCTGCCCAAGCTGCGCGCCGATTGGATCCGCAGTCGCGGCGATGTCGAGGATTTCCTCGCGCCGTCGCATCCCGACCGTCATCGCGGGCGTAACCCCGCTGTCGAAATGCCCGCTGCACTGCTGACGCCGCCACTGCGCGCGAAGCCGGGACAGAACGTGACGCAGCTGCACTACGCACGGCGAGGCGAGATCACGGCGGAGATGGAATACATCGCACTGCGTGAAGGACTGCCTGCCACGTTCGTTCGCGACGAAGTCGCGCGCGGCCGCGCGATCATCCCCGCCAACATCAATCATCCGGAGCTCGAGCCGATGATCATCGGCCGCAACTTCAAGGTGAAGATCAATGCGAACATCGGGAACAGTGCAGTCTCGTCGTCGATCGAGGAAGAAGTCGAGAAGCTGCGCTGGTCGACGTTGTGGGGTGCGGATACGGTAATGGATCTTTCCACGGGCAAGGACATCCACGAGACGCGGCAGTGGATTCTGCGCAACTCGCCCGTACCGATCGGAACCGTTCCAATCTATCAGGCGCTGGAGAAAGTCGGCGGCATCGCGGAAGATCTCACATGGGAGATTTATCGCGATACGTTGATCGAGCAGGCCGAGCAGGGCGTGGATTATTTCACGGTCCACGCGGGCGTGCTGCTGCGCTACATCCCGATGACAGCCAATCGCATGACCGGCATCGTATCCCGCGGTGGATCCATCCTCGCCAAGTGGTGCCTGTCGCACCATCGCGAAAATTTTCTTTATACGAATTTCCGCGAAATCTGCGAGATCATGCGCGCGTATGACATCTCGTTTTCACTTGGCGACGGCCTGCGTCCCGGCTCGATTGCTGATGCCAATGACGAACCGCAGTTCGCCGAGCTGCGCACGCAGGGCGAGCTCACGCACATCGCGTGGGAGTATGATGTCCAAGTGATGAACGAAGGACCGGGTCATGTACCGATGCACATGATCAAGGAGAACATGGACAAGCAGCTCGAGTGGTGCGCCGAAGCGCCGTTCTACACACTCGGACCGCTGACGACTGACATTGCGCCGGGGTACGACCACATCACGTCCGCGATTGGTGCTGCAATGATCGGGTGGTACGGCACGGCGATGTTGTGCTATGTAACGCCGAAGGAACATCTCGGCCTGCCGAATCGGGACGACGTGAAGGCTGGCGTGATTGCATACCGCATTGCAGCGCACGCCGCGGATCTCGCGAAGGGACATCCGCGCGCGCAGGAGTGGGACAACGCGATATCGAAGGCGAGGTTCGAGTTCCGCTGGCACGACCAGTTCAATCTCGCATTGGATCCGGTGACGGCGCTCGCGTATCACGATGAGACGTTGCCGGCGGATGGTGCGAAGGTCGCGCACTTCTGCTCGATGTGCGGGCCGCGCTTCTGTTCAATGCGCATTTCCCACGACATTCGTGACGCGGCAGAAGCCGGAATGCGAGACAAGGCAAAGGAATTTCGGGATGGCGGGGCAGAGATTTACGTTCCAACTCCTTGAGCCGTCACCATTACGGGTGCCACATCTCAAGTGGCACCTGTTCGGTGTTCGTTGCTCATATTGGTGTACAGTGTATTTGTCGTAGGCGTCGGATGGCGCCTGCCGATGAATCGCCTAGGCGGCTGATAGGTGATCCGGAGGTGAGGCTCCTTACACTGCACGGACCTGGAGGTATCGGCAAAACCACGCTCGCACTGGATTCGCCTACTTGCGAATGGGCGACGCGGATCGCGCACATATGCTGATTGAGAACGACGTAAATGTTATAAGAGTTAGGCCACTACCGCGAGCTGCCGATGCACGTATCGAACCTCTGCAATGCTCTAGGGCTGCATGAGGGTGTGCGCTCTCCGGCCGCGGCCCGCAGACCGCGTCCCTCAGAAGCGGTGCCCCACTACCCTGAGTATCGCCAGTACACGCATCATACGAACCGCAATACATTCGACAAGATCGTGTTCGACGACGTGCGGAAAAATTCCACGCTGGCTGCAATGCGGCATACCTCGCATCCGAAAATCCCAACGGACGCGCGATCATATCCTGGAAGCCTATTCATAATGCATAGGACGTTCAGTGACTGCTGACGTGCCTACCGCAACTTAGGGGCATGCGTCAGGAGTGCCTGGAAACGAGCATCAGCGCGAATCGGATCCCAGATAGGATCGAGCCGGAGGTCGTGCGCCGACAGGTACGACGGACCGGCGAGCAGACGATTCAGCTCGGCAATGGCGCCGTCGACGTTGCCGGCCTGCGCGCGGATGGCCGCGTACTGCTGTACCTGGGAGAGCGCTGCGAACGCGTCGCGGGAGGGGGCCGTCAGCGCGACGGCACGCTGGATCGCGGCTTCCGCCTCGGCACGTCGGCCCAGGCCGGCCAGCGCGTATCCCTGGGCGATGTGCAGGCGCTCGTCGTCGGGGCGCTCCCCGAGCGCTGTGGTGAGCGTGCCCTGGGCATTCGTGAAGGCGGCTCGAGCGGCCGCGGCGTCTCCGCGCCACTGGTGCGCCCAGCCGACGAGGATCGTACGCGGATAGATCGACGTCTGGGACTCGATCATCTCGGGCGCGGCGTCTGCGGCGCGCAATGCGGCGGCGTAGTCCCGATCCAGGCGAGCCGCGACGAAACGGTCGAACGCTGCGCGCTCAGCCGAGCCTTGGTCCAGGGGGAACCGGTGCGCTTTTGCGCGCAGCGTATCCACGGTTCCGCGCCAAGTGACGTACATCGCGCCTTTTATGCTGGCAGCGGCGTACAGGTCCGGTGCCAGCTCCAGCGCCCGGTTCAGGGTCCGTTCCGCTTGCGGGTACCGGCGGAGGAGGCGGTACGTGTCGGCCAGATTGAAGGCTATCACGGTGTTCCTGGGGTCGAGCACCTGCGCCTTCTCCATCTCGCGAAGGGCCTGCTCGAACATCCCCTGGCGGCGGAGAACCGCACCGATTGTCCACTGAATCCACGCATTGCTTGGGGCGCTCCGGAACGCGGCATTGAGCTCCAGCAACGCGCGCTCGTAGTTTCTGCGCCCCCAGTAGTGGTAGAGCCCCATCGCCATCCGCGCCTCGGGAAGCTGCGGCTGGAGCCGTACCGCCCGCTCGGCCGCGGCCCTCTGCTGATCCCGCCGGGGATCGCTGCGGTCAAACCCATACCAGCGCAGCTCGCCATGCGCCTGTGACAGCCAGGCGTGAGCGAGCGCGAAGTCGGGGTCGCGGGCGATCGCCTGCTCGTAGAGGCGCACGGCCGTCTCCAGGTTCGCCTGCGTGATGTTCGGCCGAAGGTGGTAGTCGCGTGCCTGCAGGTAGAAGTCGTATGCTTCGGTGCTCTCGGTCGGCCGCTGCGCCAGTGTCGCCCGTTCGCCGGCGGTGAGGCGGGCCTGCAGCGCCCCTGCGATCTGCTGTGCAATGTCGCTCTGGATGGCGAACACGTCCGTCAGGTCGCGATCGTAGCGCTCGGCCCACAGGTGCTTGTCGGTCGCGGCGTCGATCAGCTGCGCCTGCACCCGCACCCGGTTCCCGATCCGCTGCACGCTCCCCTCCACCACCACGGCCACGCCCAGCTCGTCCCCGATCTGTCGGAGTGGTTTCTCCGTTTTCGCGTAGGACATTACCGAGGTGCGCGAGATCACCTGCAGGTCACCGACCTTCGAAAGTTGCGTGAGCAACTCGTCGTGGATGCCGCTGGCGAAGTAGGCGTTCTCCTGATCGGAGCTCATGGAGAGGAAGGGGAGTACGGCGATGGAGCGCGGATCCACCGTCGCCGGTCGTCCTGGAGCCGTCGCACCCGCAGCGGCCACATCATCCGACGCCCCACGCCCCACCAGCCACAGCACGCCGCCGCAACTCAGCAGCAGCACGGAGAGGATCATTACCTCCGGCCCACTGACGCGCTGCTCTCCGCGCTCGCCGTGGTACCAGGCCAGCACCAGCGCCGGCAGCAGCCCCAGCGCGAGGGCCACCGTCAGCACCCGCAGCACTATGGGGGGCCAGTCGAACGTGCCACTGAGCTGTCCAAGAAGCTGCAACAGGACCCAGGCACCCGCGAGATACGCAAATCCCCATTGCACCAGCTTGCGTTTCGAGAGGTGCGGCAGCATGGGCACATTGGGGGAGGCGAGGCGTGTACGGCAGAGAGGTGTCCCCTCTGCATGAAGCTATTCGTCAAGCTGCCACCTGAATGGTGGTGCGGCAAGAGCGGCCACTCTCAGATGGAACAGGCAGGCAGATGCGTCAGTGCTGAACGGACAGCTTCAAC
>JBBSJG010000213.1:0-5337 GCA_038257485.1 Longimicrobiales bacterium
ATTCGCTCTCGGTGCTCGCCTCGAGCAGGATCCGGCCCGGCGGCCGCTCACCGAACACGGCCGTGAACCGCTCCCGGCTGATGGCGATCCGACGGTCGGTGATGGATCCGTCGTCTGCTTTGATCGACAGCTGACTCTCGCGCTTGTGCAGATCCAGGCCTATGATCTCCATGGTGACTGGCCTCCCGGTGTGCGCCCCGTCGCGAGACGGTGAGCGCGTGGATAGTGGTGGGGCGATGCGTGTCTCCACGATACCGCGGAGGACCAGCCACCGCTTCATACCAACTATCCCATCGCGATCGATGGCGTGAAGTTACCGAGCAATGCGTCGAAACATCGGAGTGGCACGCGCGCCGATTTCGAAAAGCAGGCGAACAAGTTGGAAGCCGCGGCGACCACGATGCTCGCGCGGCATCGCGAAGCGGACGGGCTTCCGGTTGAGCCGGATCTGGCCGCCAAAGCGAAGGCGCGCGTCGCGCGCCTCGAGCAAGACGCCGGCAAGATCCGCACGTGGTTGACCACGTATCCGACCGATCGGCCTGGCGCCAAGGGCGCGATTCGCCAGAGCAATCGCACGGATAACGAGAGTGCGAAGATGGCGACGAGCACAGGGGTGATTCAAGGATATACGGGCGTCGCGGCGGTCGATGCGAAACATCAGATCATCGTCGAAGCACATGCGCATGGCACGGGCTCCGAACAAGAAGTATTGGTCCCCGTCGTGACCGCGCTCCAGCCGCTGCTCACGGACGACACGTATCTCACCGCCGACGCCGGGTATCACAGCGAAGCGAATCTGCAGCAGCTGGCCGCATTAAAAATCACCGCACTCATCGCCGATCCGGAGATGCGGAAGCGCGATGGGCGTTTCGCGACGCAAGCGCGGCATCAGCAAGGGCTCGATCCGCTGCACAACAAGACGCCCCACGTGTCGTTGGCCGCGGTGTTTCAGCCCGACGATTTCACGTATGACGCGGACGCACGCACGTGCGTGTGCCCGGCCGGCAAATCGCTGTATCGCAAAGGCAAGAACCTAGTAACGAACGGCTTCGTGTCGGAGCAATTTCGTGGCGCGAAGCGCGACTGCGGTCCGTGTCCATTTCGCGCGCAGTGTTTGCGCACGCCGGACACGACGCCCGTGCGCAACGTCGCATTCTTTCGCGGGCCGAGTGATCCCCCGGCGACGAATCAGACCGCGCTGGTGAAAACGCGGCTCGATACGCCGGAGGGCCGCGCGCAATATGCCCAACGCTTCGGCGCGGTCGAGCCCGTGTTTGGCAACGTGCGGTACAACAAGGGCCTCGACCGCTTCACCTTGCGTGGCCGTCACAAGGTCGATGCGCAATGGAAGTTGTTTTGTCTCGTGCACAACATCGAGAAGTTGGCAAACACCGGGTATTCAGCGTAAGCAAAGCCCAAAAGGTCGCACGTCTCGTCGCAATTAGAACAGTTTTCCGAGCAACAATGAACAAATGCACGTTTCGCAATGTCGCGCGCGAATTTTCGCGAGATCGCGCACCCGACGCGGAGCGCAATCAGAGTTATTCTACAACCTCAACGCCGCGTTCTGCTGCAAAGGCTCCAATAAATTAGCTGTGAACGGAGCAGCGCGGAGCGCTGCGCAGTTACACAGCGTACCGCCATGCCTTTGACTGCAGCAACGCTCGTTATACCGCACGCGCGCGGATCAAGACTTGGGGATGATGGTTACTAGGGCCCCTCCGAGTGCCACAACAGCGGCAGCAAGTTCCCGAACCTCGTCGGATGAGATAGCGATTCGCCTGCCGACTTTCGCAGAAGCGTCTCCACTTTGGTTCATGTACGCCTCATCCACAATTCCCGAACGATGAGACACTAAGTGTCGCTTGAAGAAGCCACGTTCCGTGGTCCTCCATATTTCAGGGTCAACACTGGCCTTGAAGTCTATCGGAAATAGTTTCGCAAGCTGCTGATGCGCCTTTTCCAGATTCTGAAATGAAACTGACTGGGCAGCATCAGGCTTCGAGCTGAGATGTGCTCGCACGCGACAAGTTTCTCGTCCGAAACCGTCGAAAGCAGAGACGCAATTCTCGAGGGCGTCCTCGATCAGATGGCGACGGAAGTCTGCATCATCGAGCGTGTCAGCAAGCGAGATCTGCTTCTCGACAAGTTCTAAGTTCTGCTGCAGTATCTGGAAGGAGTTGTGAATCTTACAGTCGGGGCAGAATGCGAACGCACCGAAGACAGAGTACTGCAGCGTGCAATTATCGCACACGACGTCGGTTTCGAGTTGCTGTTCTCGGTAGTGGCGGATTGGCGGAAGGTTTCCAGGTAAAAGCTTCATGCTAAACCCGATTCCAAAGGCACCCTTCGCGGGGCGATCAAACTCAAACTGTTTGAGGTCTTTGCGGACAGCCTCGGTAAACTGTCGAAAGACAACCGATTTTGCATATTCGATCTGTTCCTTCGTGGAGAACGTGTCTGGATTCCCCGAGTGTCCGCAGTATGGGCAATGGCATTTCAGACCCGGGCCTGTAAGTCCTGTGCCAGGCTTCAACTTGAAGTAACCCAAACAATCTTCGGTCGGGCACTCGCGACCGAGCATACCGTTTTCGTCCGTCGGAATCGGAACATTCACTTTGTCACCGATCGATTCGATATTCTTGAATTTGGACACGCTGAATTGACGAAGATGGTGGTTGTGCGGTATAACGTGGGCTTGTGCTGCGGACGCTTCCATAAATGCGGGGGAGCGGCCGCGCCGTACCCTAAGGTACGACAGAGCGCGGCCGCTCACCTGCTTCGTTAACGCGGCCGTCGGCACCAAGCGTCGTTATACCGCACGCATGCCGGAGCGTGATGTTGCCGCACCAGCGTCCCATGTCTTGGCTTATCGATGGCCGCCCTGCGCCGCAACCAGTCGCAGCGACTCGGCGCTAACAAAAATTCTGGCGCCGTACTGCTCGCCCCAGCTCAGCGCCGTCACGTCTTGATACTCGCGCAGCGGCCCGCCACCGTGTCCCTCATCGAGGCGGGCGCGCACGGACGCCCTCACGTTCGGGTCAGCACCGCGGTTCAACAGCAGCTTTGTAAAGCGCGCTTCGTCCGGCTGTCCTTTGCCGTAGTTGACCCAGAAGTTGTGTTGAGAGACCATCGTTGAGAAGAGCGCCGTGTATCCGCCGAAGCCGTCAGCATCGACAGCCGACCGCGCATCCGGATCCATGCCTCGGTCGAGCAACCACTCTGCGATGTCCAACTCATCGAAGTAGGCGGCAATGTGCAGGAGCGTGGTCCCGTGCACCGGCGTTCCGTGAGCCGTATACGGCCCGCGGCTACAGGCAGGGGCGAGCGGGAAAATGTCGGCCTGATCGAACGTGCGCGTGAGGAGCTCCGGGTCGCGAGCGAGATGCGCTTCCAGCAGATCAATGCGGCCACGATGGAGCGCCATCACCGGCGTGTCGGGTGGTTCGAAGCCGTGATCAGTCCACAGCTGCAGGATGCGGTGTTTCGCAGACGGGTTGCGACTGTCGGTGCCGAGCAGGTGCTCTATAGCATTCGTGTCCACACCGTTGGGCCCAACGGGGCGTGCGCCAAGCGCAAGCAGCGTCGCCGTACCTTCCACGCTCAGCGTGTACGCCGGGCCGGCGAGCGACAGCTTCTCAAGCGACGGCCTCCCTGCCAGCTCGTAGATCATGTGCACCGTCTCGGACTTTCCCTGGAGGGCCGCACGCCCTGCGGCGGACTCAAGATCGGTGGCGCCGAGCGTGAACAGCATCCGGATGATGCCATCGCGTCCGAGGTTCGCCGCGTAGGTCATCGGCGGTCCCCAGTTGCTGTCGGTGCGGACGAGAACGTCTTCGCGGAGGAGCGCCGGATTTCCCGTGACGAGTGTTCGCACGGTTTCGAGATCGTCTCGCCAGATGGCATCTGCGAGTTGTACCGCGTGGACGAGTCGCGTCCAACTGGAGGCGTCATAACTTCGAGCGAGCACGAGCTGCGCATCCGCGAGTTTCACATTCGCGAGAGTTGGGGGCGAGGGATGGCGCTCGCGTAGTTCCGAAACGGCGGCATCGACACCGCTCCGGATGTCGCGCAGCAGCTCTTTCGCTTGGCGCCTGAGGTGTTCCGCGTCCGGGCGCACTGGGAGTCGGCGATGCGACATGGCTAGCGACTCGCGGGAGGGACGAGTCCCAGCAGCCGGATATAGGTGACGAGGTTACCGTAGTGCAGATTCGCGTGGCCGTAGTTCTCGACCAGAACCTCCATGCTGCCTGCGTCGGCAGCGGCGCGGCACTGCGCGTTAGCGTCGTTCAGCTTTGCGATCAGTGCGAGCTTGTCGAGCGATCCCTCCGCAACCGCGTCCGACCATTGCACTGGGCGACCCGCGGCGCGCCCGCAGTAGTAGAGCGAGGCGTCGACGATGTGACCCAGAAGCTCAGCGACCGTGCGTACCGTGCCGATCGGTCGCCAACCGAATCGCTGCGCCGGTACTACTTCCGCGGCTCGTGTGATGTTGCCCATCAGTTCGTCGGCTGCGGAGCGCAGCGCGTCGCGGTTTATTGTCACCGCGTTGCCTGCCGACTGGCTCAACGACGCTCCATCGCGCGTGAGCACGAATGTCCCGATGCTCTGCGCTTTGGTGATGCGGCCGGTTGCGATTCCGTGCACGACTACGCCGTCAAACACGAGCGAGATAGACGACTCGCCGACGCGTGCAACTTCGAGGTGTAGTGTGCTCGACGCGGTATCATAGGCGCCGCTGCGGATCTCTCCGCTCCCGTCGGCAGTTGACACGGTGCCGCGTACGGACGCCCGATCGAGTCGCAGATTCAGGGTGACGGGATAGTTCGGTTGGGCGGAGGGGCCAATGCGGCCGGACCAGGTGCCGGCGACCGGGTCGCGCGCTGCCTGGGCAGAGCCGAGCGCGGGCGTGGTGAGGACGACGAACGTGGTGGCGCACGCCAAGAAGACGCTGCGCGTCGCGCGGGTGGTGCGGCTGCCTGCGCGACAGGGTGGTACGAACATGACGAGCCTCCGAAGCGCCCGGGGTCCGCTGTCGTCGGGCAGGAGGTTCGTTCAACGGCGAACCCGAACTACATCAGGTGGACTCAGTCCTTCCCGCGGACCAGGGGCGCCCTGAACGCCAAGGCCTAACTTACGCTTACGCGGGAATGGACGTCAATGCCTCGGCGCGCTCAGGGGTACCGAGGTGCGGTATAACGTTTGAGTTCAGCTGCGGGCGAATCAAATAAACCGCGAGCGCAGCGAGCTTCTGAAGATCGCCCGTCAGCTGCAACGCTCGTTAGACACCGACTCGCGAAATCGAGCCAACCGGCGTCACCGCGATCGCGTCGATGA
>JBBSJG010000214.1:0-5310 GCA_038257485.1 Longimicrobiales bacterium
CGAGGTGTACGTGCTGGCGAAGGAAGAGGGTGGCCGTCATACCCCGTTCTTCAACGGCTACCGTCCGCAGTTCTATTTCCGCACGACGGACGTGACGGGTTCGGCGCAGCTGCCGGAAGGCGTAGAGATGGTCATGCCGGGCGACAACGTGACGATGGAGGTGACACTGATCGCCCCGATCGCCATGGAGAAGGAGCTGCGCTTCGCGATTCGCGAGGGCGGCCGCACCGTCGGTGCCGGCGTCGTAACCGAAGTCATCAAGTAGGACGACCAAAATGGCGAACGGCAAGATCAGGATCCGGCTCAAGGCATTCGATCACGCAGTGATCGATCAGACCGCATCGGATATCGTGCGGACGGCCGAGAAGTCGGGAGCTACGGTAAGCGGTCCGATTCCGCTGCCAACGCGGATTCAGCGCTGGACAGTGTTGCGCTCGCCGCACGTGGACAAGAAGAGTCGTGAGCAGTTCGAGCTCAAGACACACAAGCGCGTCATCGACATCATTGACTCGCGACCGCAGACGATCGACGCGCTGACGAAGCTGGATCTCCCGGCTGGCGTCGACGTCGAGATCAAGGTCGACTGAGGCAGTTCGGGGACTTATGGCAGGCATAATTGGACGCAAGCTGGGCATGACCCAGATTTTCAGCGAAGCTGGTGCGGTAGTTCCGGTCACCGTGATCGAAGCAGGGCCTTGCCCGGTGCTTCAGATCAAGACGGCCGATCAGGACGGCTACGCAGCTTTGCAGCTCGGCTTCGGCCAGCAAAAAGAGAACCGGGCACCACGTGCGGAACGTGGTCATGCGGCGAAGGCGGGGCTGGATTTTGCCCCGCGTCAGCTGCGTGAGTTCCGCGTGGAGTCGACGGACGGTTACGAGGTCGGGCAGCGCCTGACCGTGGAGCAGTTCGAGCTGGGCGACAAGATCAAAGTCGTCGGCACGTCGAAGGGCAAGGGATTCCAGGGTGTCATGAAGCGTCACGGCTTCGGTGGCCGCCCCGGCTCGCATGGTCACAGGTTTTCGAGAAACCCCGGCTCCATTGGCCCCGGTACAAACCCGTCGCGCGTCATCAAGGGCAAGAAATTGCCCGGCCAGATGGGCGATGTGCAGAAGACGATTCGCAACCTGCGCGTAGAGCGTGTGGATGCCGAGCGCAACCTGATCTATATCCGCGGCGCCGTTCCCGGCGCGCGCAACAGCGTCGTCTACATCCGCAAGATGTAGCGCGGGTACACGGAGAATTTAAGATGTTCAAGGCACCGGTCTTTACGGCCGACGGCGAGAGAAACGGCGAGCAGGATCTGCCGGCAGAGCTGTTCGACGGCATGATTCACGAGCCCGCCATGTGGCAGGTTGTGAAGGCATACCTGGCGAACCAGCGGCAGGCGAATGCATCGACCAAGAGTCGTGCAGACGTTGCGGGTGGCGCGAAGAAGCCGTGGCGGCAGAAGGGCACCGGCCGCGCGCGGCAGGGCTCGATCCGTTCGCCACAGTGGCGTGGCGGCGGCAACGTGTTCGGCCCGCGTCCGGGTCGCAACTACAAGCAGGAAGTCCCGAAGCAGGTGAAGTGGCTCGCCCGTCGCTCGGCGTACAATGTCCGTGCAGAGGATGGCGGCGTGTTCGTGGTCGGCGCACTGACCTTCGACACACCGCGCACGAAGGCGATCACGGGTCTGCTCGGCACCATCGGCGTGCCGCACGATTCGGGGCTGAACACGCTGATCCTGACGGATGGCAACAAGCTGGCCGTGCACATGTCCGCGCGGAACCTGCCGGGCGTGCTGGTCAAGCCGTTCGGTGAAGAGTCCGCATACGATCTGTTGTGGGCCGATGTACTCGTGATCGAAGCTCCGGCTCTCGATCGCGCCGAGGAGGTGGCTCATGCGTGATCCGCGTGAAGTGATTCTGCGCCCCGTCGTCACCGAGGAATCGTCGATGCTCGTCGAAGAGCAGCGCACGTATACGTTCCTGGTCGCGAAGGACTCGAACAAGCTGGAGATCCGTGCGGCCGTGCAGACACTCTTCGGCGTCAAGGTCGAGGATGTGCGCACCGCGAACTATCAAGGCAAGTGGCGCCGCGTCGGCCGCAGTGTGGGCCGCAAGGCGACGTTCAAGAAGGCCGTCGTGAAAATCGCCGAAGGCGATGCCATCGACGTGTACGAGGGGATCTGATGCCGAACAAGAAGTTCAAGCCAGTCACGCCGGGTACCCGCTTCCGCTCCGTGAACTCCTTTGAGGAGCTCACGCGCAGCACGCCGGAGAAGTCGCTGCTCGAGCCGGTCAAGAAGACCGGCGGCCGCAATCATCACGGCCACATCACATCGCGCCGTCGTGGCGGTGGTGCCAAGCGTCAGTATCGCGTGATCGATTTCAAGCGCGACAAGAAGGACATCGTCGGTACGGTCGCACACATCGAGTACGATCCGAACCGCACGGCGAACCTGGCGCTGATCCACTACGCGGATGGCGAGAAGCGCTACATCCTGCACCCGCGCGGCCTGTCGCAGGGTGACAAGGTTGTCAGCGGTCCGGGCTCCGATATCCGTATCGGCAACTCGATGCCGCTCGCAGAAGTTCCGCTCGGTACGGTCGTCCACAACATCGAGCTCAAGCTCGGCAAGGGTGGCCAGATCGTGCGCTCGGCCGGCGCCGGTGCCCAGGTCGTAGCGAAGGAAGGTGATTACGTCACCGTCCGTCTGCCGTCGACCGAAGTGCGCATGGTGCGTCGCGAGTGCATGGCGACGATCGGACAGATCGGCAATGTGGACCACGAACTGCTGTCGGCAGGCAAGGCCGGCGCATCGCGCTGGAAGGGCCGTCGTCCGAAGGTTCGTGGTGTCGCCATGAACCCGGTCGACCATCCGTTGGGCGGTGGTGAAGGCAAGACCTCAGGCGGTCGTCCGCCGGTTTCGCCGTGGGGCAAGCCGGAAGGCGTCAAGACGCGCAAGAACAAGAAGCAGTCGAACCAGTACATTGTGCGTGGCCGCCGTCGTGGCCGCAGCACGACGTAATAGGGACAGAACTAATGAGTCGCTCAATCAAGAAGGGCCCGTTCATCAACGAGAGGCTTCTCGAGAAGCTTACGAAGATGAACTCGCGCAACGAGAAGAAGGTCATAAAGACCTGGGCCCGCGCGTCCACGATCTCCCCGGACTTCGTCGGACACACGCTGGCCGTTCACAACGGCAACAAGTTTGTGCCGGTGTACGTGTCGGAAAACATGGTTGGTCACAAGCTGGGGGAGTTCTCACCGACCCGGCTGTTCCGTGGCCACGGCGGCAAGCTCGCCGATAAGCGGTCGAAGGCGAAGTAAAGACTATGAAAGCCCAGGCGATTTCTCGCTATAACCGGCAGAGCGCGCGTAAGGCGCGCCTCGTCATCGACCTGATCCGCGGCAAGCGGGTCGGCGATGCGTATGCGATTCTTCAGTTCTCGAAGAAGAAGGCCGCGGAGCAGATCGACAAGACGCTCCGCAGTGCCGTCGCAAACGCGAAATCGAAGGCGGACAACGCCGGCGAGTTCGTGGATGTGGATGATCTGTATGTGCATGAGGCGTTTGTGAACGAAGGCCCGCGCATGAAGCGTTTCAAGGCTGCGGCCATGGGACGTGCAGCACCGATCGAGCGGCCAACGTGCCACATCGTCATCGTCGTAGACAGTAAGGAGAACTAATGGGACAAAAGGTCCATCCGCGGGGCTTCCGCCTCGGCGTCGTCAAGCCATGGAAGTCGCGTTGGTATGCGGAGCGGACATTCGCCGCGCTGCTGAAGGAAGACGAGACGATCCGGAAGTATCTGCACCAGCGTCTGTCGCACGCAGCACTGGCCGAGGTCGAGATCGAGCGCAAGCCGTCGAAGATCGTCTGCACGCTGCACACCGCCCGTCCGGGCGTTGTGATCGGCAAGCAGGGCGCTGAGGTCGACAAGCTGCGTGACGAGCTGGCGCACCTGACCAAGAGCGAGGTCTCGATCAATGTCGAGGAGATCAAGCGTCCCGAGGTCGAGGCACAGCTCGTAGGCGACAGCATCGCGCACCAGCTGCAGCAGCGCATCTCGTTCCGCCGCGCCATGAAGCGCGCGGTTCAGTCGGCGATGCGCTCGGGTGCCGAAGGCATCAGGGTCCGCGTCAGCGGCCGCCTGGGCGGAGCCGAGATCGCACGTACAGAAGGGTATCACGAAGGACGGGTGCCGCTCCACACACTGCGCGCAGATATCGACTACGCACAGAGCACCGCAAAGACGACTTACGGCACAATCGGCGTGAAGGTGTGGATTTTCAAGGGCGAGGTGGTTGAAGACCGCCGCGGCCGCACTTACTCGACCGGTGTTTGAGAAGGCTAACGGACGATGCTAGCGCCAAAGAGAGTTAAATTCCGGAAACAGCAGAAGGGCCGCACACGGGGCCATGCCACACGTGGCAACCTCGTGTCGTTCGGCGATTACGGTCTGCAGTCCACCGAGCCACACTGGGTCACGAATCGTCAGATCGAGGCGGCCCGTGTTGCCATGACGCGTTACATCAAGCGCGGCGGTAAGGTCTGGATCCGTATTTTCCCGGACAAGCCGGTGACGAAGAAGCCCGCCGAAACCCGCATGGGCAAGGGCAAGGGCAACCCCGAAATGTGGGTCTGCGTCGTCAAGCCCGGACGCATGATGTTCGAGATCGAAGGCGTGACCGAGCAGGTGGCGCGTGAAGCGTTCGCCCTCGCCGCGGCGAAGCTCCCGGTGAAATGCAAGTTCGTCGTGCGCACACGTGCGACGACGGAAGGAGACGAGTCGTGAAAACAGCCGACATTCGCGATCTGAGCGTTGAGGAAATCAACGACCAGATGGCACAGGCAAAAGAGGAGCTCTTCCGGCTGCGCTTTCGCGGCGCGACCCAGGAGCTCGAAAACCCGGTGCTGCTCAAGACACTGCGCCGGGACATCGCGCGACTGCGCACGATCCTGCGGGAGCGGGAGTTGAACAATGGTTGATATGAATGAGGATACGGGCGCCGATGAGCGCGCGAGCCAGAAGGCGCGCGTTGGCACGGTCCTGAGCGACAAGATGAACAAGACCGTGATCGTGGGCGTCGAGCGCCGCGTCACGCATCCGTTGTACGGCAAGAAGATCACGCGCACGAAAAAGTACTATGCGCATGACGAGGAAAGTGTGGCCCATGTCGGCGACACGGTCCGTATTGTCGAGACGCGCCCGCTTTCCAAGATGAAGCGTTGGCGTGTGACCGAGGTTCTCGAGCAGGCGAAGTAGGCGAACAATGATTCAGCAAGAAACCAGACTCAGGATCGCTGACAACTCCGGTGCCAAG
>JBBSJG010000215.1:0-5241 GCA_038257485.1 Longimicrobiales bacterium
AAACCGGTGCGATCGCGGACCGTCTATCCGAGGCGGGTGACGCGGGCGGCCTGCTGTTTGCCTCTGTGTGCGAGGCCTTGTCGGGCCCGGCCGACCCTTTCGCGGCCCGTGCGTCTGCGCTCGTTGAGCACCTTGGCGTCGCCGGCATGACGCCGGTTATGCAACGGCTGCTGGTCGGTGAGCGGAAGCAGTGTGCGCAGTCCGCGGCGACGTCACTCAGCCATGCATCTCTCGTTCTGCTCGTCGAGGCGATCGGCCGCACGTTCAACCTCCCACTGTCGCAGCCGCTGCTGGAGTTGGTGCAGAAACTCGCGCGCGAGGCGGAAACGCTGCCCGGCGGTGCACGGCAACGGGCGGACGATTCGTTTCGCGCGCTCGTGCACCACCTCGTGGAACGCTGGTCTGAATCGCAGATCAGTACGGGTGCTTCAGGATTCGCGGAGATGTTTTCGAACCAGACGCGCGCACGGTCCACGCTGGCGCCGGAAGCGTCGCGGGTTGTCGCACTTTCGCTGGAGAGCGGTGCAGTCGGAACGGTGGTTTGGGCGTCGCTGAATGAGCAGTTGCGAACGGAGGCCGGTGTGCGTGAGCTGATCGACATGCTCACAAAAGCACCGGCGGGTCGCGCGCCCCAGATGATTGCAGAGCAGATTGCCACGCAGCCTCGTCTCACGACGTTGCTGAGCGAAGATCCGATCGATTTCGCGGGCGTCGACATAATCGTGAAGCATCTGGGCGGCAATGCGACGAAGCCGTTGCTGGACAAGCTGGTCGAGGCGCCGAACCGCGCGACTCGGCGAGCGATCATGGATCGTCTCGTAGGGATCGGCGCCGATATTGCGCCGCAGGTGCAGGAGCGCCTCAACGACAATCGGTGGTACGTCGTCCGCAACATGATCGCGCTAATGCGGGAATGCGGTTGCGAGATCGATCATACGGTGCTGAACGGGTTCGCGTCCCATCCCGACTCGCGCGTCCGGCGGGAATTGGTGCAACTGCGCATGAAGGACCCTGCAACGCGCGCCGAAGCGCTCACCGGGGCGTTGCAGGACAAGGACAAGATTGTTTTGCGTGCAGCACTGCAGGCGGTACGCGCGAACTTTCCGCCGACCGCAGTCGCCGGCCTTGCTCGCCGCGTCACAGAGGCGGATTTCCCGCCAGAGTTCCGCGTTATATCGCTGTACCTGCTCGGACGGTCCGGCCACCCCGCTGCGCTCGACGCGCTCATCGCCTTCGCGGGCGGTGGCAAGACCCTCCTTGGCAAAACGAAGCTCGGCAACAAGTCGCCCGAAATGCTGGCTGCACTCAGTGGACTCAGTCGGTCATTCCCTACGGAACGACGGTCGCGGGAGCTGCTTGAGATGGCGGCGAGATCGAAGGATCAGCAGATCCTCAATGCACTCAACGCAGTCGCGAGCGGAGACTGAGGATCATGTCTCTGGAAGCCCAGCTCGACACCGCCGCGACCGACCCGCGTTTCAATGAAGAGTTGAAGGCGGTGTTCTGGCTGATGTACCAGGTGCAACAGGGATTCGCGCTACCGTTCATGGAAGCTGAAGCCGTCGCCCACTCGCTCTATGTGAGCATGCGTCGCGACGGACCAACGCGCCTGCCGCAGATCCCGCTCCCTCGCATGGCGGAATACATAGCTGTGCATGCAATCAACGTATCCCTGCTCGCGATGGCACTCGCCGAGTTCGATGGTGTGGACAGCCCGGCGGTGCGCGAGATCGGGCTCGCCGGCCTTCTGCACGACGTCGGGATGGCCCGCGTTCCCGTCGATCTGCTCGCGAAGGCCGACCAGCTGACCGACAAAGAGCGCGACCTGGTCAAGCAGCATCCCCTCGCCGGCGCACGCATCATCGTGGAAGCGGACGCAGCGTTGGAGCTCGCGGCCGTCGTCGCCTATGAGCATCATCTGCAGGCGGATGGCACGGGATATCCGATCCTGCGCTACCCGCGCAAACCGCACTACGGCAGTCAGCTCGTACAGCTGTGCGACGTGTACCACGCGCTGCGCAGTCCACGCCCGTTCCGGCAGGCGTGGCCGAACGATATTGCATTTTCATTTATCAATGAGCGCGCGGGATTCGAATTCGATCCCGCGCTCGCGTCGAAGCTGATTACGATGCTGCGGCAGTACGGCGCTACGTGATCAGGTGACGATCACGTAGCCGGAGGGGCTGTTCGGATCGGGCACGCACCGGTACGGACCATTGTAGGTTTCCGGGTCGCACGGATCGCCCGGGTTGCCACCACCGTTCGTGCTCTGCGTCGTCCCTGTCGAGTCCTTCGGAGCGGCAGGCGCTGCGGTCGTGGTCGTCGTGGTCTTGCCCCGACCGTCAAACTGCGGGCGTACGCCGTCGGGCGCGCTCGGAGACCCGTCGCAGCCAGCCAGTGCGATACCACCGGCGAATGCCATTGAAAGAAGCAATTTCCTTGTCATCGCGTCCGTCCCTTCGTCACATGCTCGCGTCACTTCAGCCCATTGCCTGCTTCACGATCGACGATTTGCAAGAACAGGGCCGATGCTGTAAGTCCTTACAGGAAGCATCGTTCGGCCGGTATGGTGGCCCGTGGACCGGCCAGAAAATGCAAGGCTCCCTGCATTCTTTTTCACGTCGGGGGGATACGCAAACGGCCGCGGTCCACCTTCCCCAGATGTGTGCGGGGCAGGACATCCATGAGGACGACGGCGCGCGGGCACTTGTACGACTCGAGCCGGGTCCGCACGAAGGCGCGCAGCGACTCGGCGAGGTCTGCCTCGTCGTGCGCCGCGGCCACGACGAATGCGTACGGATGGGTCAGGCCGTCCTCGACGACGCCGACCACCGCGCACTCGAGGACCGCGTCGTGTTGCAGCAGACAGTTCTCGACTTCCTGCGGCGACAGCCATTTCCCCTTCACCTTGAGCATGTCGTCCGCGCGGCCGGCGTAGGTGAAATAGCCGTCCTCATCCTGGCTCAGCATGTCTTCGGACACGTACCACTCGCCACGGAACGCGCGGCGTGTTTCGTCCATGAGTTGCCAGTAGGCGATCGCGCGCGAGTCGCCCCGGACCCAGAGGTAGCCCACTTCACCGGTCGGCATCTCGCGGCCTGCATCGTCGCAGACCTTGACGTCGAAGCCCGGAACGGCCTGACCGAGTGTACCCGCTCGCACGTGACCCGGTCTGTTTGAGATGAATACATGCCACATTTCGGCGGTGCCGAGCCCATCGAGCAGTTCTGCATCGAACGCGGCGCGCCACCGTTCATAGAGCTCGACCGGCAGGGCCTCGCCCGCCGAGGTCACGACCCGGAGCGACGACAGGTCGCGCTCGGCCGCGCCCTCCGCCGCCACCATCTGCGCCACCATGGTCGGCACATTGATCAGGATGGTGGGCCTGAAACGTTCGACCATGTCGAACATGACGTCCGGCGTGCACCGGTCGGGGAAGAGCACGCAGGACGCGCCCACGGAGAACGGGAACAGCAGGTTGGACCCCGTCGCGTACCCGAAGAACAGCTTGGGCACCGAAATCGTGATGTCGTCTTCCGTGTACCCGATCACGTGACGGGCATAACATGCAGTCGTATTGAAATAGGAGCGATGCGTCTGTACGACGGCCTTGGGGCTCCCGCTGGTGCCACCGGAGAACAGCCAGATGGCGGGATCGTCACGATGGGAGGGGAAGGTCTCGAGGGTAGCCGATGCGCCGGCCAGGGCGGCCTCGAACCGGTCGTCCGCCGTGACGACCACGCCCTGCACGAAACGGGCGCCCTTCGCCGCAGCCTCGAACGCCTCGCGCGTCTCGGCATGGGTGACCACGACGGTTGCACGCGTGTAGTCGAGCATGGTCCGGAGCTGGTCCTCGCGAAGGTGCGGGTTGACCATGACCACCACCCCGCCAATCTTCAGCGTTCCGAACAGGGCTGCGACATACTCGGGGCCGTCCGGCAGCGCGATGATGACGCGCTGTTCGGGCTGGCAGCCGGCCTCGCGGATCAGGTTGCCGAAACGGTTCGCCAGTGCCTGGACATCGCCATAGCTGAAGTCGCCATCAGGGGTGCGGATTGCGACGCGATCGCCGCGACCCTCCCGGATGCGTGCATCCAGGAAGAAGTCCGCGATATTGAACTGGGCGGGCGGTGGCGCCGTCGCGATCTGGCTGTCCTGAGAATCCATGCTGTCCATAGCTGAAGGTGACAATAACAATATGGCGATGCGGCAACTCTCGGCCATGACCTGGGAGGAAGTAGCGGCCCTCGACCCGGCCCGCGTCGTCGCGATCCTACCGGTCGGTGCGACCGAGGCACACGGACCGCACCTTCCGCTTTGCACGGATGTTGTGATCGCGGAAGCGATGGCCGGTGCGGGCGCCGACCGCCTCGCTGCAAGAGGTTTCGAGCCGCTTGTTCTCCCCGCACTCGCATATACGCCCGTCCCGTTCGCTGCGGCATTCGCGGGGTCCATCGGCATCTCCGAAGCGACCCTCACGCAGACCGTGCTGGAGATCGCAGCATCGCTCGGCGCACGCGGCATCCGCACGATCGTAATTGCGAATGCTCATCTTGATCCGTCTCATCTGCGCGCGCTTCAGGCCGCAGTTGCTGCGAATCCGGAGTCGGCGGAAGCACGCGCTACGATCGTGTTCCCGGACATCACCCGCCGTCCATGGGGCGCGCGGCTGACCGAAGAGTTCCGCAGTGGTGCGTGTCACGCCGGCCAGTACGAGACCAGTATCATGCTCGCGACCCGCCCCGACCTCGTGCGCGACGAGGCGAGGGCTTCACTTCCGCCCGTAACGAGTTCGCTGTCCACCGCGATGCGCGAAGGCCGCATGACATTCGCCGATGCGGGCGGTCCGCGCGCGTACTTCGGCGCTCCGGCAGCGGCGACGGCCGAAGAGGGACGCCGTACGATCGACGCGCTCGGCGCCATCCTCGACGAAGCGCATGCACAGCACATCGCGCCTCACGCCCCGCCTCTCGCGGAGGAGGCGTGAGCGCGCTCGATGGTCACGTCGCCGTCGTCACGGGCGCAGGGCGAGGGATCGGCAGAGCGATCGCACTGGCACTCGCGGATGCTGGTGCGGCCGTCATCATCAGTGCGCGCAAGACGGCAGAGATCGAGAACGTCGCGCGCGCGATCGTCGACACGGGTGGCCGCGCGGTTGCGATCCCGTGTGACGTGACGGATGAGAACGCTGTCGCGCAGATGGCAAGTGACGCCGCTGCGCATTTCGGGAGTGTCGACATC
>JBBSJG010000216.1:0-5188 GCA_038257485.1 Longimicrobiales bacterium
GGCATTGCTCTGCGTGACGACGACAGCGTTGTCGGCATGGTCGTGGTGAAGCGCGAGTCGACATTGTGTGTGATTACCGCGAAGGGGTACGGCAAGCGTACGCCTGTCGCCGACTATCCGGTGCAGAAGCGCGGCGGCATGGGCACCATCACGCTCGACGTCGGCGACCGCACCGGCAACATCGTCGGTGCCAAGGAGTTGGTGGAAGGCGACGAACTCATGATCATCACTGCAAACGGCGTCGCCAACCGGGTCACAACGGACGCAGTCCCCGTGCAGGGCCGGGCGACGCAGGGCAAGCGGCTGGTGGCAGGCGACGAAAGCCGCGTCGTCGAAATCGCGCGGGTCGCGAGGGAACGAGATGGCGGCAGCGGCAGCGGGAGTGGCGCAGGCACCGCGACGACGACGCCGTCGCCGGAGGAAGAACAGCTCGAGCTGACGTAATGTTGGCAGCCGCTTGCGACCGGTCAGGTCGCGGGCACCGGGAGCGTGGCGAGGAATGCGCGCAGTGAGGCGTTGAACGACGCGGGCTGCTCCATGTTCGACAGGTGCCCCGCGTTCTCGATCACTTCGATGCGCGCGCCGCGGATGCCACGCGCCATCATCTGCGACTCGCCGGGCGGCGTGATCTCGTCATCCGCACCGACAACGATGAGCGTCGGGACCGTGACGTCGCGCAGCACAGAGGACGAATCGGGACGACGACCCATCGCTGTCAGCGCTGCAGCCGCGCCCTCGGGGCGCGTCGTCCGAATCATTTCTTCGATGCTCGTCATCACCGCCGGCTTCCCGAGACGGGTGATGCGTGAAACCAGCTTTGGCAGCATGGCGTCGATCAGCACCTGCATCCCGGACTGTCGTACCTTCTGCGCCATTTCCAGACGGCCGACCCTCGCAGCCGCGTTGTCCGCCTCCGACCGGGTGTCGCACAATACGAGCGCCCGGACGCGGTCCGCGTGACGACGGCTCATCGCCAGGGCGACATACCCTCCCATCGACAACCCGCAGATCACTGCGCGCGCGATCCCCAGGTCGTCCAGGACGCCGACCAGGTCGTCGGCGTAGCTGTCCATGGTTGGCTGAGACACCGCCTCGCCCGTGGCGCCGAAGCCCGGCAGGTCGGGCGCGATGCCATTCCACCCGTCCGGTAGTGCGGCCATCTGGTCCAGCCACATTCTGCCGTCCAGCGGAAACGCATGAACAAACAAGATGGCCTGGCCGGAGCCGGCTTCGGTTCGGGAGAGCGGGGTGCGCCTGTCGTCGACTTTGAGCATGCGGGGCAGAATATCAAGATGGGTGCCGCATCCAGATGTTTGCGGCACCCACAGGTGTCAGAACCCGAGTGAAGCGCGGATCAGGGGATCGATTCGGTCAGGGGTCCACGGCGGATCGAAGGTGAGCTCGACTTCCGCGCTCTCGACGCCTTCCACCCCTTCAATGGCCTGTTTTGCCTCTTCGAGGATGCTCCCGGCGACGGGGCAGAACGGGGATGTGAGAGAGATGCGTGCTTTGACGTGGGTGTCGATGACGTCGATGTCATAAACGAGTCCCAGGACCATGAGGTCGAGGTTCAACTCGGGGTCTTTGACTTTGCGGAGTGCGCGCTTGATGTCTTTTTCGGTAACCATTTGGATCTCCACGAACGGGAAAGGCCTGCCGGCCAATCATAGCGGGCCGGGGGGACGGATGGTAGCGGTTTTTTCGTTCTTGCCCCGGGTGGTCTGGCGAGGCATATTCGGACGTACCCCGAGTTTCCTGCAAAACGGCGCCAGTCCGGGCCTTTGTCGTCCCTTTACACGATCCTCATGTCGCGAGATCGCGAGCCATTGGCATCTGTGGATATTCTGCCGTCGATGCCGGAGAAAGCTGTTGCCCCCGTGCTGAGTGCGCGCTGCTGGGGCACGCGCGGCTCGCTGCCGAGTCCGGGTCCGCACACGGTGCGGTATGGCGGCAATACATCATGCCTGGAAGTGCGCGCTGGCGACAATGTCCTGATTTTCGATGCCGGCAGCGGCATCCGTCAGCTCGGCGAGCGGTTGGTGCAGCAGGGTGAGGTGGCCGCGGAACTGTTCCTGAGCCATTTCCACTGGGACCACATCCAGGGGCTGCCATTCTTCCGCCCGCTGTATACACCGGAGACGACGATGCGGGTGCATGGCGCGCGTCAGGGATCATCGGATGTTCAGGGCCTGATTGCCGGACAGATGGGGCCGATCTATTTCCCCGTCCCGTTCGAGGCGCTGTCGGCGCAGTTGACGTTCAGAGATATCGACGGCGCCACGATCGGTGTCGGCGACGCGGAAGTCACGCCGCATCGCGTGCGTCACCCGATGAACACGTTCGGGTTCCGCGTGCGCAATGGCAACAGCGCGCTTGCGTACCTGCCTGACAATGAGTTGGTCGGCGGCCACTACGATATGCCGTCGGGCTGGTACCGATCGCTCTGCGAGTTTCTCGACGGCGTCGATGTGCTGGTGCACGACGCGATGTTCACCGACGAAGAATACCGGCGCTATGCCGGCTGGGGTCACAGTACGTTTCGCGACGCGGTCCGTCTGGCCGAGGATGCGGGAGTACGGCGTCTCCTCCTGTTTCACCACTCGCCCGAGAGGACGGATGCGGAGCTTGATGGAATCATCGAGCGTCTGCAGAACGACCTGTCGCGACGCAACTCGGACCTGCAGGTCCTGGTTGCATCAGAGGGCGAAGACATCCTCTTCGAGGAGTAACCACCGTGAGAATCCGACAGCTGACCCTGCTTGGCAGCGCACTGCTGCTGGTTGCATTCATGCCGCACAAGAGCACCGCGCCGGACAAGTGGGCGGTGTTCATCGGCATCAGCGATTACATGAATTTCGGACCGGAGATCGGCGGCGACCTGCCGGGCGCATCGTGGGATGCCCGTCGCATGCGCGATGTGTATGTGGAGCGTCGCGGGTTCATGCCGGACCATGTGAAGCTGATTCTCGACACGGCGGCGACGCGGGCGAGGATCATGCGCGAGCTCACGGTGTGGCTGCCGTCGGTCGTGAAGGAAGGCGACGAGGTGGTGGTGTTCTTCGCGGGGCATGGATCGCAGCAGTGGGACACCAATGGCGATGAATCTGACGGCCTCGACGAGACGATCTGTCCGACGGACGTGATGAAGGGCGACACGCGTGCAGACATCGGCGATGACGAGCTCGAGCTGTGGCTCAGCAAGATCCCGACACGCGACATGCATGTAATTCTCGACAACTGCCACGCGGGCTCCGGCACGCGCGCAGTCACGCCGTTTGCGCGGCCTCGTTCGCTGGACCGCACGGTCGCGGTGGACGTCGCGAAGCCATCGAATGCGACGGCGGCTTCCTCGCAGCCGGCCAGTGCATCTGCGATCAATGCATCTGGATGGAACGAGTTTGCAGCGGCGCAGGCGGACGAAGTTGCGGTCGATGCAGAGTGGCCGGGCGAGAATGGGCGGCCCGCGACGTTCGGTGGTGCGTTTACGACGAGCTTCGTGCGCAACATGTGGAAGGTGTCACGACGAACGAGCTACAAGGATGTCTTCGACATGACAGTGGAAGACATGAAGCGCGAGCGTTTCGCGCAGCAGCCGGTGTTCACGGCCAACCGGAACCCGATGCCGGCTTCGGCTGCAGCAGCGGATGCCGCGGATGACAGCGCGGTGCCGGTGACAGGCGTGAAGGGCGGCGTCGTACAGCTTGCAGGCGGCATATCGGCCGGCATCACGCCGGGGTCGATGTACCGCGCGGGTGCAGCCGTGTTGCGGGTCACATCCGTCACCAGCAGTGGCGCGAGTGCCGCGATCGTCAGCGGTGCACCGCCGCGCGCGGGTGCTTCCGCCACACTCACCGCGTATGCCTATCCGCGGGTCGGACTCAAGGTCTCGGTTGCGGACCTGACACCCGCGACGCGCACATCCGTCGAAGCGGCAACACGCGCGATACCGGGCCTTACAGTCGTCACCCAGCCGCGGGACTTCGCGCATCTGATCATCCGTCCGAGCGCGGATGGTTACGTGATCATCGGCATGGACGGCGCGCTGCGTCACGAGATCAAGGGCGGTCGTGCGCAGGCGACCGCGGAGATCGGCCGCGTGCTTCGCAACGAAGCGGACGCGAATGCTCTCGCGTCTCTGGACAACCCGGGCCAGGCCAAGCCGTTGGAGTTCACGTTCGACGGCGGCAAAACAAGCTTCCACGAGGAGGACCCGATCGTTTTCACGGTGACGTCACCGACGGCTGGATACCTGACGATCGTGGATCTCGGCACGGACGGCGCCATCACGGTTCTGTATCCGGCAGCGGGCCAGAGCAACCAGGTGAAGGCGGGGCAGTCGGTGCGTCTGCCGCCCGAGGACAATTTCGAAGCGCAGCGGCCGTTCGGCCGCGGCATCGTGCGCGCATTCGTGACGCAGAAGCCGATGGGCCTGCACCATACGGACGACCGCAAGGATGACGCGAAGGTTGTGACTGCCGCGTTGCGATCGGCTCTCGGTGCCACGGCGACAACCGCGGCACTGCCTGTGAGCAACTGGAGCACAGCGGCGCTCGTTTACACTGTGCAGAAGAAGTAGCCCGATTGCGATGAAGCTTCGCCGTTATATGGTCGCATGCGCGATTGCGGCCGGTGCCACTGCGGTCGCGTTCACGCTTGCGAATGTTCAGACGTTCGATTCGATATTCGGCGAAGCTGAACGCACGACGATCGACTACCGTCTGAACACGAGCAGTAACGACGCGATGGACAGTGAAGTCGCCATGGTGATGTTCGACACGGCGACAATCCGGCTGGTGCCATACCTGGAGCCGTTCCCTCGCGCAGTGCTTGCCGACCTGATTACGGCGGCGTCACTGAATGGTGCGAAAGCGATCGGCCTCGACGTGTATCTCGACCGGGTATACCCGGAGTTGAATGCGTGGGACAACGGCGATGCGCGTCTGCGTGATGCGATCGCCAGGGCGGGCAATGTCGTTCTCGTAGCGCCGACGGAGGGATCGGATTCGGTGCGTCATCTGCGCCGCCCCGATCCATATTTCGCCGATGTCGCAGCGGCGGTTGCCTCCGCAGACCTGCCGACGCCGGGTGATGTGCTGCGGGACGCGGGTGTCGCGATCCAGACGGAGGAAGGGCTGATCCCGGGGTTCGCGCTCGCGTTGTATGCAGTGGGCAGGGGCCTGGATCTTGA
>JBBSJG010000217.1:0-5160 GCA_038257485.1 Longimicrobiales bacterium
CCGCCGCGGAGTTGTGCGGCATGCTCGGCCGCCGACCAATCGAGGATCAGGCGGGACGACAGGAAGAGGCGTGGCCGATCGGTGGCGAGTGACGCGATGTCGATGACGCGGGGGGCGCCATCCTCCTCGAAGCCTTCGAGGTCGGCCGCGAGGTGCCCGATGCACGTCGTGCCGTAGATCCGTTCGGCGCGCGCACGCGCAGTGAACACGCCGTGCAGCAGTTCGCCGGCCGGGCGCGTCAGTGTAAATGGCTGCCAAGACGCGGCACGCGCGTCGTCATACATCACCAGGTCCAGCACTCGATCCTGCTCCTCAGGGTTCGCTTCGAACCGCCGTATCGGGCATGCGAGCCTCGCCCGAGACGACCCGACTCGGCAGCTGTTCAATCATCTTCTTCAATTCGCCCACACGTTCGCGCGGTGCGACCAGGGTGACGCCTCGCGTACGCACGACGACGAGGTCCTGCGCACCGAACACGACGACACTGCCGTCCTCCGACCACACGACGCTGCCCGTCGTTTCGACCGCGTGGGCATCGCCATGCAGTACATTTCCGGCACTGTCCGGTGTGCGCGTGCGCAGCACTGCATCCCACGCACCGACGTCATCCCAGTCGAACGTCGTACGCATTACACCGACACGGTCCGTTCGCTCCAGCAGTCCCACATCGATCGTGAGATTGGGTACCTGCTCGAAGAAGGCGGCCACGTCGCCGGCATCGAGCAAGTGAAGCAGACCGCCGATCTCCGGCGTATGCTCCCGCAGCTGCGCCAGGAACAGCGCAGCCGGGAAGACGAAGAGGCCGGTATTCCACAGGTAGCCGTCGCCAATATAGCGTTCCGCAGTCGTGCGATCCGGCTTCTCGACGAACTGCGCGACGCGCCACGCACCGTCGTCGACCGCGTCACCGGTGCGGATGTAGCCATACCCCGTTTCCGGTCGGTCCGGCACAGCGCCGAGTGTGAACAGCAGCCGCTCGCGCACAGCGATGCGTGCCGCACTGGCGAGCAGGTCGCGGAAAGCGGTGTCGGGTGCGATCGCGTGGTCCGAATGCAGAGAGATCATCACGGCGTCGGGGTCCGTGCTCGCGATCTCGTGCGCTGCCCAGGCCAGGATCGCAGCGGTCCCGCGGGCGCGCGGCTCGACCAGGAAATGCGAACGTTCGAGCGCCGGCACCACGGATTGGATGGGTGCAACGAGCGGCTCGCCTGCCAGGACGCGCACCCGGTCGAGCGGGACCAGTGGCAGGATGCGGTCGATAGTGGATGTAATGAGGGGGTCGTTGCCGGCGAGGGGCAATAGCTGTTTAGGTCGGGCTGGCGTCGAGACCGGCCAGAAGCGCGAGCCGGCGCCGCCCGCCAGAATGACCGCCCACAGATTTGGCCCCGGCGGGGCCAGGTCAGGCGGCGAAGATTTCGTCAATGCGGGCCAGCAGTTTCTTGGGGCTGAAGGGCTTGGTGAGGAAATCGGATGCGCCGAGGGTGGCAGCCTGCTCGCGGTCCGTGGCGTGACCCTTTGCGGTCAGCATGATCACGGGTGTGTCGCGGTGTTGCGGCAGTGCGCGCAGCTCGCTGAGCACCTCGAACCCGGTCATATGCGGCATCATGATGTCGAGCAGGATCAAATCGACCTGAATTTCGGTACGAAGACGTGCGAGTGCGGCGAGTCCGTCCTGAAACACTTCCACCGCGTACGGACCATTCTCCAGCTTGAGCTGGATGATCCGTCCGATGTACGGCTCGTCGTCCACCACGAGTACGTGACGGCGATCGTTCAACGGCGTGGTCATTTGGTCACGGGTGCCGGGGAATCCAGCCAGCCATTCGGACATGCGCGCAATGCCAGATTCATGCCCTCGTCATGCGATTCCCTGTATCTGGTCCGGCAGTGTAGCCGCCGAAATGGCGGAAGTCAATGATTTCTCAATGGTTGCGAGGTTCCATAAAATGCGGTCGAAACAGCTCTTCCAGCGCTTGACACGTGCGCGCACGCGCGGGTACACTTCGCCCTCTGCGGCGCCATCGGTGGTGCGCCCCGAAACACATCGAATCCAACCCGAGAGCACAGTGCGAGCTT
The DNA here is from genome assembly GCA_038257485.1 of Longimicrobiales bacterium. Taxonomy (GTDB): domain Bacteria; phylum Gemmatimonadota; class Gemmatimonadetes; order Longimicrobiales; family RSA9; genus DASUXU01. The sequence continues at coordinate 2,077 of JBBSJG010000217.1, forward strand.
CCCGATATATCCTGGCAGCAGTGGTCCTGCTGACGACTGCGTGCAGTGACCCGTTCGCGTCCCAGCCGTGGGACGGCACCCCGGCAGAGGCGACGCTGTTCTCAGCGTCGCGCGAGAATTACGTGGGTCGCCCGTCCGCATTCGACCTGACGTCCTCGCCGGCGAGGGTCGTAGCGATCGAGGCTGAGGCGGGTGCGGGCAGCTGGGACGTGGTCCTGGTGGACAACAACGGCAGTCTCGCGCTCGAGTCGGCGGCGACGTTCCAGGGTGTGACGTCACGCGCCCGCATCGGCGTCATCACCGGTACGTCGTTCGACGACGTGTTGCGCGCGCCCAAGGACACGGCCGCCTATTCCGTCGGTCCCGTGAATCTGCGGATGGATGCGGTCTACATCGTGAAGTCGCGCGTCGCGTCCTGCGCGCTCAAGACGGGGCCGCTCTATGCGAAGCTGCAGCCGGTCGAGATCGACGTAGTGAACGGGATCTTCAAGTTTAAGTTCGTCCAGAATCCGAATTGTGACGACCGTTCGCTGGTCGCGCCCGAGGAAGACTAGGCGTGCTCGATCTGAAGCAGATCCGCGAAGCACCCGATCATGTTCGTGACCGTCTGCGCGTGCGTGGCAAGCCGGAAGTGATTGCAGCCGTCGACACCATCCTGGAACTGGATGAGCGCCGTCGCGCGCACATTGTCGATGTTGATGGTCTGCGCGCACAGCGAAACGAGGTTTCTCCGCAGGTCGGCCGTCTCAAGAAAGAGGGGCGGAACGACGAGGCGGAAGCATTGATGCAGGGCATGCGGGACGTCGGGGAGCGCATGGGCGCACTCGAGACGTCACTCGCGGAGATCGAGAGCCAGGTCCGTGACCAGCTGCTGTCGCTGCCCAATCTGCCGGAACTGGAAGTGCCGGCGGGTGGCGAGGATGCGAATTTGGTGGTGCGTGAGTGGGGTTCCGAAAGTGATCCCGGTTTCGCACGCCGGCCGCATTGGGAGCTGGGCGAAGACCTGGGGATTCTGGATCTCGCGCGCGGCACCAAGATCGCCGGTAGCGGGTTCCCGCTGTTTGTCGGTGCGGGTGCGCGTCTCGAGCGCGCACTGATCAATCTCATGCTGGACATGCACAGTGGCGAGCACGGCTACACGGAGCTCGGTGTTCCGCTCATGGTGAATGAAGCGGCCGCGACGGGTACGGGCCACCTGCCGAAGTATGCGGACGACATGTACTTCATTCCGGAGGACCGCTTCTACATGGTGCCGACGGCGGAAGTGCCGGTGACGAATGTACACGCAGGTGAGTTGCTGGAGCCGGATGCCCTGCCGAAGCGCTACGTCGCCTACACGCCGTGCTTCCGCCGCGAAGCGGGTTCGCATGGCAAGGACACACGCGGTCTTCTTCGTCTGCACCAGTTCGACAAGGTGGAGCTGATGCGGTTCGAGCGTCCGGAGAAGAGCCGTGCGGCGCTGGACGAGCTGACGGGTCATGCGGAAGCGGTGCTGCAGCGACTCGGTCTGCGTTATCGCGTCCTGCTCCTCGCCGGTGGCGACCTCGGCTTCGCGAATGCGCAGACATTCGATCTCGAGGTATGGGCGCCAGGCGTGGGTCGCTGGCTCGAGGTGTCGAGCTGCTCACTCTACAACGACTACCAGGCACGCCGTGCGAACGTGCGGTTCCGTCCGACTGTCGGTGCCAAACCCGAGTTCGCACACACGCTGAATGGCTCCGGGCTCGGCCTGCCGCGCACGTTTGCGGCAGTTCTGGAGACCTACCAGCAGGCGGACGGCTCAATCCAGCTGCCTGCTGCGCTCGCCGAGTACGCGGGCACCGATCGGATCGCGCCCTAAGCGGCGGCGCCAGCCATGAACCGGCGCGTCTGGCCTGCCGTGCTGTCCCTCCTGGCACTTGTCGTGTTCGGCTCATACCTCGCCTACACACACTATCTCGGTAAGGAACTGCGCAAGGTCGCCGGTGTGCAGGCGAAGATCCAGGCACTGGTGCAGCAGGGTCTCGCGCAGGAGGACGCTGCGTTCGGCGCATTGTTCGACGCGCAGTATGAACTGAACAGTGTGACGATTCCCATCGTCGTATTCAATCCCGCCGGCCAGATCACGATTGCGCGAAATATCCCCGGCCATCCTGACATCGACCCAGCCACGCCCACCGGCGACGGTATTGCCCGCCGCTATGCAGCGCGACTGAACGGCAGGAACCCCGAGAGTCGTCTGGTGATGAAGGGGTATGGCGAAGTCACGTTTGGTGACCCGCCGCTGCTGCAGAAACTGAGATGGATCCCGTGGCTGCAATCTGCGGGCGCGGTCGTGCTGCTGCTCGTGCTCGTTTCGATCATGCGATCTGACCAGCGCGCGGAGCGCGAGCGCATGTATGCCGCGATGGCGAGGGAACTGGCGCACCAGATGGGAACACCGCTGTCGTCGCTGTCCGGTTGGGTCGAGGTACTGCAGCTGCCGGAAGAGGAGCGCGCGGGATTCAAGACGACGGACCGGATCGGCGATGTGATGCGCGCCGATGTCGAGCGACTGGAGCGCGTGTCCCGCCGGTTCGAGCTGATTGGCAAGCCGCAGGCGCTGGAACTGGTCGCGGTGGGTGATGTGATCCGCGAGTTGGAGTCCTACTTCAAGCCACGTCTGCCACGGCTGGGCAATGGCGGCATCCACCTGCGGACGACGGTGCAGCCGAACATGCCGCCCATCCACGCCAACCGTGTGCTGCTGGTGTGGGCGGTCGAGAACGTGGTGAAGAACGCGATCGATGCCCTGGCCGGCCGGGGCGGCAGGATCCTGCTGGCAGCGCACATGGACGGCAAGGACGAAGTACATATCCACGTGGCCGATAATGGGCCTGGCATCGATGCAAAAGTCCGCGATCGTATCTTCGATACGGGCGTGAGCACGAAGTCGTCCGGCTGGGGCGTGGGTCTCTCGCTGACGCGACGGATCGTTGCGGAACTGCATCACGGCCGGGTCTCGGCGCGAAGTCGGCGAGCGAGGGGTACTGTGTTCGACATCGTGCTGCCCACGGCCGATGCATCGAATGCGTCACAACGAAAAGGGAAAGCGTAGTACGGCAG
>JBBSJG010000218.1:0-5129 GCA_038257485.1 Longimicrobiales bacterium
GCAGGCGACGGTGGACGCCAAGCGCCGGAAGCTGGTGGAGAAGGAGCTCGAGTGGGCGAGGCGGTCGCCACCGGCAAGGAGCGGCAAGCAACGCGCACGGATCCAGCGCGCGGAAGGTCTCGCCGTGGAGAGCAAGCGGTTCCGCGCCGCGCAAACTGGTGAACTCACGCTGCACGCACCCGAGACAATGCGGCTCGGCCGCACCGTGCTCAACCTGCACGATATCACGAAAGGGTACGGCGGCCGCACGCTGATCGACGGGTTCGATACGATCCTGCGCGCCGGCGAACGCATCGGCATCATCGGGCCGAACGGCGCGGGCAAGACGACACTTGTGCGCATGATCCTCGGCGAGGAGCCACCGGATTCCGGGAGTGTGGAACTCGGCCTGAACACGCGCATCGCATACTTCGACCAGCTCCGCACGCAGCTCGATCCCACCGTGTCCGTGTATGACGCAGTCGGCGGCACGGACTGGGTCGAAGTGGGTGGCCGGCGACTGCATGTGCGCAGTTATCTCGAGGACTTCCTGTTCCCGACGGAACGTCAGCAGCAGAAGGTATCGAGCCTGTCGGGCGGTGAGCGTAACCGGTTGATGCTCGCCCGTCTCTTCCTGCAGCCGTCGAATGTGTTGATCCTCGACGAACCGACCAATGACCTCGACATTGTCACGCTGCAGGTACTGGAGGCCGCACTACTCGACTACCCCGGCTGCGTCCTCATGGTGACGCATGACCGGTTCTTCCTCGACAAGATCGCGACCGCGCTCTTTGTGTTCGAGGGTGACGGCGTCGTGCATCGCCACGAGGGCGGGTTCGAGCTGTATCGGCGGCTGCGCGAGCGCAAGGAGACCGAGGCAGCATCGGAGAAAGCGATCCGCACGGACCGCGAACGCGAACGCAGCCGCGCCGCGCCGAGTACGAAAACGTCCGCCACAGGCGACGGCGGAAACGCGACACCGAAGAAGCTCACGTGGAAAGAGACGCGCGAGCTGGAAGGTCTGTCGGATGCGATCATGAAAGCGGAAGGCGAGCGCGAAACGCTGTCAGCACGACTGGCCGATCCGCTGCTGTACCGCGATGCCGCGGAAACCGCGCGGGTTACGGCTGCGTTCAACAAAGCGAAGGCCACTGTCGACACACTGTATGCCCGATGGTCCGAACTCGAGGAGAGGGTTGGATGATGCTGTGGGATCGATTCGTATCCGGCTTGATTTGGCTGTTCATCCTCATCATGGTGATCGTTTGGGCGCCCACCATGGCTGTCATCTACATTTTAACGGTCCCGTTCGATCCCGGCCGTTACATCGTCGGCCGCTTCTTCCGCCTGGCTGCGGTGACAGCGATCACGGTGAACCCTCGCTGGCATTTCCGCACGACCGGCGTCCGTATCAGCGACCCCCGCCGGCCGTATGTCGTGGTGGCGAACCATGAGTCCTACGCCGACATCTTCCTGCTCAGCATGTTGCCATGGGAGATGAAGTGGCTCGCGAAATCGCAGGTCCTGTCGATTCCGGTGATGGGCTGGATGATGCGCATGGCTGGCGACATCTCCGTTCGACGCGATAGCCCCGACAGCCGCGCAGCCGCTCTCGAAGGCGTGCGCGACCGCCTGGCGAAGAACGTTTCCGTCATGATCATGCCCGAAGGCACACGGTCACGCTCGGACACCATGCTCCCCTTCCGCGATGGCGCATTCCGCACTGCGATTGAACTGGGCCTGCCCGTTCTCCCCGTCGCCGTCGCCGGCACACGCAACGCCATGGCAGCAGGCTCGTTCGTTTTCAATCATGCGACGGCGGAAGCACGCGTCCTCGAACCGATCGAGACCGCCGGCATGACCCTCGCCGACGTCCAGAACCTGCGTGAAGACGTTAAAGAACGAATTCGCATCGCGCGTGATGATCTTCGGGCCGAGCTCACGTCATAGTCCGCTTGCTGCGTCCGACTAATGACAACGATCCGTGCGCGTCGTATAGAGTTTTCACGCTAAGCACGCGAAGTGAACGGAAAGAACGACGCTCTGGCGGGCATCCTGCGATCCCGAATGTCACCTGCGATTCCGTTGTTATCTGTTGTTGAACAACAAACAATGACGGGCGTTGACCGGTCATATCGGACAACCATTCAGTTCGCACCTTTCCGTACCTTCGCGTACTTCGCGTGAAAACTGCCGCCGCAGCGAAAGTCCGTTGTCCAGAAGGCTACAAAAAAAGACCGGAGATCAGCTCGTAGCTGCGGCAACGCGCCAAGTGGTCAAACGTGATGGTGACGACCATGACTTCGTCCGCGTCATACTCATCGATCAATGCTTCGATCTTCGGCCGGATGGTGGCGGGTGATCCGATGATGCGACGGCGTGGTCGTGCGATGCCGGGCGGCAGTGGCGCGCCGGACGCGCGTTCGAGGAATGCAAGCGCGGTTTCGACCGGCGGGACGGGGATCAGCTCGCCGCGAAACAACAACCGCATGGACATCTCTGCGCTGGACGCGAGGCGCCTAGCCTCCTCGTCCGTGTCGGCGCAGATCATCCACGAGCATACTATTACATGGGGCCGGTCGCCCGGGTGCGAGGGCTGGAAATCGGCGCGGTACCGGCGGGCGATCGCAGCGCCATCGGAATTGATGAAGTCGGCGAATGCGTAGGGCAGCCCGAGTTCGGCAGCCCATATCCCGCTCTGAGGCGACGACCCCAGGAGCCACGGCGTCGGGCGCTCAGGTGAACCGGGCATTGCAGGAATACGCGCGAACGGATGGTCGGGCGGAATGGTGCCATCGAGATACGCCATCAGCTCCGCAAGCTGGTGCGGGAAGTCGTCCGGCGTCGACTGCCGGCGGTCCCGCTGCAGAGCCAACGTGGTGCGGGGATCCGTGCCGGACGCACGGCCGAGTCCGAGATCGATCCGGCCGGGATACAGGGCGCTCAGGATGCTGAACGTTTCCGCGACTTTGAGCGGGCTGTAGTGCGGCAGCATCACGCCGCCGCTGCCGACACGCATGTGCGTGGTGTGTGCGCCGATCGCGGCGATGAGCACTTCGGGGCTGGCGCCCGCGAGCATCGGTGAGCCGTGATGCTCCGCGACCCAGTATCGATGATAGCCGAGCACTTCGGTGCGGGTCGCCAGGTCGATCGTGTTGTGAACAGCCTGCGAGGGTGTGGACCCCTGGGCGATCGGGGACTGATCGAGAACGCTGAACTTCACTTCACGTGACCGATGCTGTGCCGACGTCACTCGTAGTGGCGGGCGTCGAGGATCCTGCCATTGACCTGGCTTTCGACGGCGTCGACATATGCGCGCGCGACCACGACTGCGGGCACACCGGTCGCGCCATCCTGGCCCATCGCCTCCAGGGTTTCGCTCACCCACGGCGGACTCACAACATTGATGCGCACACTGCGCGGCATGTCGAGCGCTGCACTGCGCGTGAAGCCGTCGATGCCGGCATTGACCATGCCGATCACGGATCCACCGGCGGCAGGTTCGGTCGAGAGTGCACCGCTCGTCAGCGTGATCGACCCACGGTCCTTGATGTACTTCAAACCGATTCGCACCAGGTTGATCTGGCCCATGAGCTTGTTCGTGAGCGATCGCTCGAAGTCAGCGTCCGTGAGGCGCGATAGCGGCTTGAAGACCGCGGTACCGGCACAGCTCACGATGGCATCGAACGGCTTGAGCATCGACAGCACCTGGTCGATCGAAGCGGGCGACTCGATCGACATGCGTGCATCGCCGCGTGAATGACCGACGCGGACGACCTCATGCGTCATGGCGAGTGCGTCCGCAACTGCACTGCCGATCGTTCCGGTCGCACCGATCACGATCACCTTCATGCATTCCCCCGTGCAGCTGGTTCATTCGCCGTGATCCGGACCCGTGTGCCCCACGGGTCGGTCGCCAACGCGTCGTTGCCTTCGCGTTCTACAGTAAATCCTGCGCCTTCGACTGCGCCAGCCGCGTCTTCGACATCCTTTACCGCCGGCAGGATCACGGTCCATTCGATCAGCCGTGCATCCGTCGCAATGGCGCGAGGCGCCTTGGCGGCCCAGATGTTGGTGCCGAGATGGTGATGATATCCCCCCGCACTCATGAACAGTGCGCCACTGAATTCGAGCTTGATCCGATCCAGGCCAATGCCATCATGGTAGAACGACGCGGCAATGTCGAGGTCGGACACGAACAGATGCACGTGCCCGATCCGCGTCCCCCCCGGTACGCCCCGCCACGGGCGGCCGGCGGCGATGCGGGCGAGGTCCGTGACATCCAGTGGATCCGTCGCCATTGCCAGTGCGTCGCCGTTCCTCAGCCAGGCCGAGCGAGGACGGTCGGCGTACATTTCGATGCCGAGACCGTCCGGGTCCGTGAGATACAGTGCCTCGCTCACGAGGTGGTCCGACATGCCCGCATACTCGCCGATCTGCGACAGGTGCACGGCGAAGCGGCCAAGGGCGGCGCGGTCCGGGAGGAGAATCGCGAAGTGGTACAGCCCCAGGCGGCCGTGGCGTGGGACCGGCGTCGCATTCGGCAGTTCATTCAGTTCCACCAGCGCGGTGCCATCTCCTTCGACCCCGAGCACTGCACCGTTCGGCTTGCGCTGCAGCACGTGCAGGCCGACTACCCGTTCATAGTACTCGATCGAACGGGCGAGGTCCGCGACTTGGAGGCGCACCATGCCGAGCCGCATTGCATCCGGCAGACGGTAGCCCGCGGGACGCACCGTGAACATGTCACGAGTGTCACTGACCTGCGCGTCCGCACGCTGTCGTGGTTCCGTCATGTTACACCCCGCTTATTTCAACCACATGCGGACAGCCATCACCGCCAGTAGCACTGCGAAGCCGCGACGGATGGTGTCGGGCGATATGGTGAGCGCGATGCGGGCGCCGAGCCCGGCGCCGATCGCGAGGCCGGCCGCGATCCAGAGTGCGGCGGCGATATCGAGATGTCCGGCGCGGTGATATTGGATGGCCCCGAGGGCGCCGACTGGCAGCAGGAGGGCACCGAGCGAGGTCCCGGTTGCGGTCTGGAGCGGGAGTTTGGCGAAATAGACGAGGGCGGGGACGATGATGAGCCCACCGCCGATGCCGAAGAATCCGGAGAGGACTCCGGCGGCGAGGCCGATGGCGATGAA
>JBBSJG010000219.1:0-5120 GCA_038257485.1 Longimicrobiales bacterium
CGCGAATCTCGCGTATGGCGTAACGGCGACGCGCGACCCGCAGACCGGTTCGACGGATGTCCTCACGTACGAGGACGAACTGGAGGCGGGCGACCTCATCGGGCCGCGCAGCTGGTCCACCGGGCCGGGCGTCTTCAGCGGCGAAAACTTCAAGAGCCTCGATCACGCGCGCACCGTACTCAAGCGGTACAGTGAGTACTACAACACGAACACGATCAAGCAGTACGTCGCGGGCAATCGCGAGCAGCGCCAGTGGATCATCCAGGCCGCGCGCGAGCAGAGGCTGATGCCGACGACGGAAGGTTCGCTCGATATGGAAATGAACATCAGCGAAGCGATCGACGGGTACCCTGGCCATGAACATACGTGGCCGACATTCCCGCTGCAGGACGACCTCATCCGGTTCCTCGCGCAGAGCGGAATCGCGTATACACCGACGATCCTGGTCGCGTACGGCGGCCCATGGGCGGAAAACTTCTGGTATCAGAACACGGATGTGCATGGCGACGCCAAGCTGCGCCGCTTCCTGCCGCACGCCGAAGTCGATGCGAAGACGCTCCGTCGCGTTTCAGGCGGTCAGGCGGGCGGCTGGTTCTCGCCGGCCGAGCACGTGATGACATTCGCCAGCGACCAGGTCGCCGACCTGATCCATGCCGGCGGCCGTGCCGGCATCGGCAGCCACGGTCAGCTTCAGGGCCTCGCGTTCCACTGGGAAATGTGGAGCGTTGGATTCGGCAAGAAGATCACACCGCACGAAGTCATGCGTATCGCGACGCTCGGCGGTGCAGAGGACATCGGCCGCTCGCAGGCGATCGGTTCGCTTGAAGCCGGCAAGCTCGCCGACATCGTGGTGTTCGACGCCAACCCGCTCGACAACCTGCGCAACTCGACTGCGATCCGGTACGTCATGAAGAACGGACGATTGTACGACGGCACCACACTCGACGAACTGTGGCCACGTCAGCTGAAGACGAAGTTCTATTGGCAGACGGGTGAACCCGCGGTGAACACGAGGTAGGGGCGAGACGGCGGGCGCCTTGGCGAGACGCGCTGGGCGCTTGGCGAGACGCTGCGCTTGGCGAGACGCTGCGCTTGGCGAAATGGTTTCGCCAAGGCCGTCAGGCCGTCTCGCCAAGCACCAGCGTCTCGCCCTTTTTAGTTCCCCGGATCCAGCAGTCGCTTGATCTCCAACCGAACATCCTGCAGATGCAGCCGCGTCATGGCGTCCGTCGTGCGACCGAGTGCCGCTGCGACCTCACGGTCGATCTCCATCAATTCACCGCGCAGTGCCGGCCGTGCATCGGACGTACCGGCGGGTGCCGCGCCCGGTACGACCGGACCTGTTGCAGGGGCGGGTCTGACCGTGCGGCCGACAGCGTCCAGATACGCGCGCTGCAGGCCACGTCGGTACACGTCCACCTGTGGCCGCGTCGCCGACAGTTCCGTCCACACGCCACGACGCACATCGCGCAACATTTCACCCAGTGTGTAATGGTTCGTACCGGGCGCCGTGAGTGCCTCGTACTCGATCAGCCTGCTCAAGCGGGCGGGTGCGAGCAGTGTGTTCAACACACCCGACTGTGCCGCGCGGATGCGGGCAACGCCACCCTCCTGTTCAATGCGCCACAGGATGTCGCGGTTCACGAGCCAGCCCGGAACCGTGAAGGCATTTTCGGTAAGGAACTGAATGGCCCCCTTCTGCCTTGCCTCGGATTCAGGAACAAACCGGATACCCGTGCCATAACGCTCCTGCGACACAGCTCCGGCGACAATGGCCGCGACGTGGCTGTTGTAGCGGCTCCACTGGTCGACCGTGTTCTGATACAGATCGGTCAGCAGTGAATAATCCTCGCCCGGCTTCTCGGCGACACGGATTAACATGTCACTGACGCGACGCAGGTTGCGCAGGCCGAGTGTGCTCGACTTCACAGCGTCCTGGTCACCGACCGCTTCCGTCAGATTGCCCGGGTCCCCCGTCGCACTCGATGTGCTCCACCGGAACCACGGAATCGTGTCCTGCATGCGGGACCACGCATTGAGTGTGGTCCACTCTTCGTCCGGCGTGCGCGCACCCTCAATGGGCTTGTTCTGCCACATGATCGCGAAGAAGTCGTACGGCCCGACGCCCGGGATCAGAAGGTCCACGGGGATATTGTCCTCGGGCTGCGCAACGTAGTTGAAGCGCGAGTAGTCCATGAGCGTGGAGACATGTCCGCCCATGCGACGGAGGAATGTCGCGCTGCGGAGCGAGTCCGCGGGATACTGCGAGCTCGCCTTCATGTTGTGCGGGAACCCGATGGCGTGACCGACCTCGTGCGCCGCGACATACTGCACGAGCCGACCCATGAGCGGGTCCGGAAGGGGCAGCTGCTGCGCGCGCGGGTCGAGCGGGCCAACCTGCGTAAAGTACCAGTTGCGGACGAGGTTCATCACATTGTGGTACATGTTGACTTCCGCCTTCAGGATCTCGCCCGTCCGCGGGTCTGCAACCTGGCCACCCGTCGCATTGGAGACGTTCGACGGCCGCCAATAGATGATGTTGTAGCGCGCATCATATGGCGACCAGTCCGGGTCCTCGGTCTTCGACGGCGCTTCCCTCGCCTCGATGGCATTGCTGAAGCCCGCCGCCTCGAACGCAGGACGCCAGTCATTGACGCCCTGCTTCATGAACGGCACAAGCCACTCGGGTGTGGCGGGATCGATATAGAAGACGATCGGCGTCACCGGATCGGACACGGCCGCGCCCGGATTCTTCTTCTCCAGGCGATAGCGACGGATGAAACGACGCTCCTTCGCCTCGTGCTCGGGACGGCCGTAGTCGATGTAGCTGATCGAGTTGATACCGACGCGTGCGTCGGACAGTCGCGGGCGCATCGGCTGCTCGGGCAGTCTGAGCATGCTGTAAATCATGCGTGCAGTGATCGTGCGCGGGCGGGCGCCCGGTGGTGCGCCCGGTGTCGCGACTGCCGTACCGGTCTGCGTCGCTTCGATATTGACGTTCGACGGGAACGCGGCGACCGTGTTGATGAAGCTGCGATCAGCCACGACTGCATTCACACCGGCGATCTCGCTGATGTTCGTGGTGAACAGCCGCGTTGCGTCGATGACCGCTGCACTGTCTGGCCCCCACGCCTCGATGTTGAACGACGCGATGATCGCGCCTTCATTCATCGCCGAAACGGCGCGGTAAATGGCCTGCGAACTGTCCGCCCGGATGCTGAACGGCCGCTCGCGCAAAAGGATGCGTGTGCCTTCGCGCTGCCAGACCACCATCGCCTGCGGGCCACCGCCAAAGAAGCCTGTGGTCGCTCCGCCCTCGACGGTGCGGCCGAGAATGAGCATGTCGCGGTTCAGCTCGCGGCGTGGAATCTCGAAGAACAGTTTTTCGGCGATCATGTGCGCCTTGAACAACCCGGACTTCGTGACGGCCGCGCTCGTGATCACGCGGTTGTATGCGCGAGGACCTGCGGCGGCTCCGGCGGTGCGGCCGCCGGTGCTGTCGCCGGCAGCCGCGCCCGCAACAGGTGCACCGGTGGGTGCGCCTGCGGCAGGCGGGCGGGCGGCGGGAGACGGGTTCTTTGCGCACCCTGCCATGACGAACAGTGAGAGCGCTGCTGCAAGTGCGGATCGGGATCGTCGAATCATCGGCTTCTCCGTGCAATAGGTGGTGGGCGGCTATTATCCGACCGCAGCGGTGTGTTTGTCCAGTGCTGCGATTTCGGCATTGACCTCCGCGCCCGAATGCGCCATGCTAGGCACTGCCCGCTGGGACACACCTGCCGGAGTGCCGCCATGAAAGGCTTCGAGTTGCGACCACCCGTTTTCCGCCTCCTACTATCCTGTGCCGCCGCACTCCTGTGCAGTGCGGGGCCCGCGGTGTTGCACGCCCAGTACACGGTGTCCGGCGTGGTCACCGACGCGTCGTCGCCCCGTACGTCCATCGCCGGCGCGACCGTTCGGATGAACGGACAGCCGCCGTATACGACGGACCGCGAGGGCGGCTTCGTGTTCAACCGCATCGCGCCAGCGCGCTATACGCTGAGTGTGGATGTCGTGGGCTACCGGGCCCGTACCATCGATGTGGACGTCCGGTCGGACACCGCGCTGCGCATCGAACTCGAACCCGCACCCGTAACGCTCGACAGCCTGGTCGTGCGCGGTGGATTTGTCACGATCCGCGGCACGCTCAGAGATGCTGCGACGCGTGAACCGCTCATGGATGCACAGGTGTTCATGTATCCGGGGTCACGACGGATCGGTGCAATCAACGGCAGCTTCACGATACGCAATGTTCCGCGCGGCGACTCCGTGAGCATCCTTGCAGAAGCAATGGAGCGGTTGCCGGGGAGCGTCACCTTCACTGCTGGTCGCGATACGAGCATCAACATCGACCTGAAGATCGATCCGATCGCGCAGCGGATGATTGCCCAGCAGGTGGTCCGCCTCGACAGGCGAGCCAATTCGATTCCCTACGCCAAACGTGGCATGGGCCGTCAGGATTTTGAGCGTCAACCCTCTGGCACGATCGCGGAGTTCCTGCGGCGCACGCTATCACCGAGCGCAGTCAGCACGACTGCGCCGTACCTCCCGATCTCACCGTGCATTTTTCTGGACGACCAGAGGATCGAAGCGGATGAGCTGCTCGGCCAGGTGCCGGACATGATCGAGCGTGTGGAGATCTACGGCGGCACGCGGGCCAGGATGATCCGTGTGTACACGAAGCGGTATGTGTCCACACTGATGCGGCATGAGAGGCTTCCGACCATCAAGCTGGTGGACCAGGGCATGTCCATCGTCTGCACATGAACGGAGACCGAATGACGGCAGCGTCCACGGCAGTACCTCCAACAATCGAGTTGTCCAAAGCGGAGGTCCGGCGGGTGGTGTTCGCGTCGTCCCTTGGCACCGTGTTCGAGTGGTACGACTTCTACCTCTACGGATCGCTCGCCGCGATCATCAGCAAGCAGTTCTTCGCGGGCGTCAGCAATCCCAACGTTGCATTCATTTTCGCGCTGCTCGCCTTCGCAGCGGGCTTTGCGGTGCGACCGTTCGGCGCCGTGTTCTTCGGCCGACTGGGCGACATGGTCGGCCGCAAGCACACATTCCTGATTACGATCGTC
>JBBSJG010000220.1:0-5098 GCA_038257485.1 Longimicrobiales bacterium
GAAATGGAGCGGATGTACGGGAAAGAGCTGGACGCCCGCTCCCACGGTGAGTCCTTTCTGCGCCTGTTCCAGTCGCGTCTCGTCCCTGGCGGCCTTTACCTCCTGGACGAACCGGAGGCTGCTCTCTCGCCGCATAGCCAGCTCGCACTGCTCGCCATGATCGCGGAGACCGTCGCGGCCGGGTCGCAGTTCATCATCGCCACGCATTCCCCGATCCTGCTGGCGTACCCAGGCGCCGCCATCTACAGCTTTGACGTCCTGCCGGTCGCGACCGTGTCCTATGACGAACTGGAGCACGTCGCCATCACGCGCTCCTTCCTGAACGACCCGCACCGCTACCTTCGGCACCTGTTTCCGGAAACGGAAGACTAGCCGTCGCATACGGGCGGGCTGTAATTTGGTAGTCTTGCCGACCCCCACTTTTCCGAGAGTGAAATCCATGCGGACCAGCCTCATCGCCTGCGCGGCATTTGCCGCTGCCTTCCTGCCCGCAACGCTCAGTGCGCAGCGCACGGACATCGCCGCGCAGTACCGCGCGAGTGCGGACCGCATCATCGATCGTGCGACGGCGGACAGTGCTGCCTACCGTCGCCTGGGCGACCTCGTGGATGGGTTCGGCCACCGCTTGAGCGGGTCGGCCAGTCTGGAGCGTGCGATCGACTGGATGCTGGTCGAGATGAAGAAGGACGGGCTGGACAATGTGCGAGGCGAGCCGGTCATGGTGCCGCACTGGGTGCGCGGCGAGGAGTCTGCGGAGATGGTGTCGCCGCGTCCGAAGAAGCTCGCCATGCTCGGACTCGGCGGCAGCATCGCCACGCCGGCCGCCGGTATCACTGCGGAAGTCCTGGTCGTCAACAGCTTCGAGGATCTGACTGCAAAGGCGGCGCAGGCCAAGGGGAAGATCGTTGTGTTCGACGTGCCGTTCACGACGTATGGCGCGACGGTAGCGTATCGCACGGGTGGCGCGGTTGCGGCTGCGAAGGTCGGCGCGGTGGCGGCGTTGATCCGTTCGGTCACGCCGAACTCGCAGCAGATGCCGCACACCGGCACCATGCGTTACGACAGTACTGTGGCCCGCATTCCGACTGCGGCACTGACCGTCGAGGACGTGATGATGATGCACCGCATGCAGGATCGCGGGCAGCGCGTGGTTGTACAACTGAAGATGAGTGCGCAGACATTGCCGGATGCGCCGTCGCGCAATGTGGTTGCCGAGCTGCGCGGTCGTGAGCTGCCGGACGAGGTTGTCGTGTTCGGCGGCCACATCGACTCGTGGGATGTCGGCCAGGGCGCGATGGATGACGCGGGCGGTGTCGTCGTCGCATGGGAAGCGCTCCGTGTCCTCAAGGCGCTCGGCCTGCAGCCTCGCCGCACAATCCGCGTGGTCGGGTGGACGAACGAGGAGAACGGCATGCGCGGTGGTACCGGGTACCGCGACGCGCATCGCGCGGACGTCGAGAAGCATGTGCTTGCGATCGAATCGGATGGCGGCGTGTTCAAGCCGCTCGGCTTCGGGTTCAGCGGGACCGATGCTGCGTATGACATCGTGAAGCAGGTCGGCTCGCTGCTGGATCGTATCGGTGCGGGGACCATCAACCGCGGCGGCGGCGGTGCAGACATCGGCCCGATCATGGAGCTCGGCGTTCCGGGCATGGGTCTGAATGTCGACGGCACCCGCTACTTCTGGTATCACCATACTGAAGCGGACACACTCGACAAGCTCGATCCGCGCGAGGTCGCGCTCAGTGTCGCGACCATGGCAGTGATGGCGTATGTGATTGCGGAGATGCCGGAGCGTCTGCCCTTCGGCGCGGGACCCGCCCGATAGTGAACGATCGTGACAGCCTGCCGGCGTTTCTGCGCGGCGCATTGCGCTCGTTCGTCAGTGCGGACAATCGCACGGTCCGAACGTTACGCGCGCTCATCACGCGGCCCGGCAGTCTGACCCACGAGTACATGGATGGACACCGTCGCTATTTTCTGAGTCCGCTCGAGGTGTTCCTGCTCGCCAACCTTTTGTTCTTCGTCATTGGCGGACTCACGCGGAATCCCACGATGACGACGTCGCTCGCGGGTCAGTTGTGCTGCCAGAACCACAGTGAGTACGCAAAGGCCGAAGTCGGGCGCAGGGTGGACGAGATCGAGCGTGGCAGCTGGCTTGATGCGACGAGGGATTCGGTCACGGAGCAGTCTCTGTCACCGTCGGTCGGCATCTGGACTCTCGATCCGGAACAGGTGCGCGCGTATCACACGAAGTATCGGTTGGTCCGGCAGCACGGTGTCACCCAGTTCGTGACACGGTTCGATATGACGAGCAGCCAGACTGCGCGCACGCTCGTGATTGTGCTGGTGCCGTTGTTCGCCCTCGTGATGGCAGTGCTCGAGATACGGCGCGGCAGCGGTGTGCGCCATCTTGTATTCGCGCTGCACGTGTATTCGTTCACACTGCTCGTCTACCTGGTGCTGTGGATTGTGCAAGTCATGGTACTGACCCCGCTTTCGTTACCCTTGAATGACGCAATGTCGGGCATTTTCATGCTCGGCGGCCAGACCCTCTACATCATGATCGCTCTCGGACCGGCCTATGGCGACGGCATTGTCGCGCGCGTCGTGAAGGGCGCCGTGGCCGGCTTTGCTGCTATGCTTATCCTGCAATTCTATCGTTTACTGCTTTTCCTGGTGGCGTTCCATGGTTCGTGATATTCGCCGTGTAGTGCTGACACTCGTCGTGTCCGCCGTCGCATTTATCTGTGTTGTGACTTCACCCGCCCGCGCGCAGACGGTCGAGCCGGATGGCCAGCAACTGCGCGTATATCTCATGACGGTCGAGGCGGGCACACAGATCTTCGAGAAGTTCGGGCATGACGCGCTGTGGATCGTGGACGCGCAGACGGGGCAAGGTTTGTCGTACAACTACGGCATCTTCGAAATGGACGCGCCGGGGTTCATGCTGAACTTCCTGCGCGGCCGCATGAACTATTCGATGAACCCGGGCGGCCCGATTCCGACAGACTGGGAACTGAATCGGTATGCGAGCGACAACAGGACGGTTTGGCTTCAGGAGCTGAACATGACGCCCGCGCAGAAGGTGACGCTGCGCGATTTCCTGAACTGGAACAACCTGCCTCAGAACATGGTGTACAAGTACGACTACTTCCGAGACAACTGTACGACGCGGCTTCGTGATGCCATTGACCGCGCGCTCGGCGGCCAGCTGCGCGCTGCACTCGAGCCGAAAGATGCGGGCACGACATACCGCTGGCAGGCGCGTCGGCTGCTGTCGGTGTCGGAGCCCGCGTATGCCGGCATCGAGCTCGCGATGGGACACCCGGTCGATGTCGCGCTCACGCACTGGTCCGATGCGTTCCTGCCGACGAAGCTGATGGAGTACCTGAACACCGTGCAGGTGCGTGCTGCTGATGGCGCCATGGCGCCGCTCGTGCTGAGCACGGTTGTGGCGTATCAGTCCACACGTGATCCGATGCCGGCTGCGCCGCCGAACCGCACCATTCCGTATCTGCTTGTCAGTGTGCTCGTCGGCGTCGCGTTCATCCTGCTCGCGCGGATCGCGACCGCGCGGAACTCCAGGGCTGCGCGGGTCGCGTATGTTCTGGCGACGTCATCCTGGAGTCTGCTGGTCGGGTTCTTCGGCCTCGTCTCCCTGCTGCTCTGGGTAGCGACGGACCACACGATCACGCGCACCAACGAGAACATCCTCCAGGCCAATGTCCTGTCCCTGATCCTCGCGGTCGTGCTGGCGATTGCGATCCTGACCGGTCGTGGCCGGCGTGCTGCGTTCCGTCTCGCGGCGGCGGCAGCGTTCCTCTCCGCACTCGGATTTGTGCTGCAGGTGCTGCCCGGGTTCGACCAGTTCAATGGGGAGATCATTGCACTGCTGCTGCCAGCGCACCTGGCACTACTGGCCTCGATTCGCGACTTCCGTCGGGTCATCCCGTCCCTGTCAGGGGACACCCGGCCGGTCTGAGCCGCCGGGACGTTTCCGCGGAAACGTTTTTGATAGCGTTGTGGGACAGGGCGGCAACCCGTTAAGAACACATGTTTTGCGGTGGTGGCACCCCCCTTGCTCCTGTCCACGGGCTGGAGACACACGCACATATTCTGACGAGGTAGTTATGATCAAATCATTGGTACGTTCCCGCGCATTCATTCTGGTCGCGGCCATCCTTCCGGTTTCCGCGGGCTGCGCAGGTTTGAGCGGATCGCAGCGCGGTGCAGTGATCGGTGCGGGCGGTGGTGCAGCGGCGGGCGCAGCAATCGGCAAGGCGGCAGGCTCGACGGCCAAGGGCGCGATCCTCGGCGCGGCGATCGGCGGCGTGGCCGGCGCGATCATCGGCAATCAGATGGACAAGCAGAAGGGTGAGCTCGCGAGCGATCTCGAGAATGCACAGGTCGAGCGGGTGGGCGAAGGCCTGCTGATCACATTCGATTCCGGGCTGCTGTTCGACTACGACAGTGATGTCGTGAAGGGTGCATCGCGTACGAACCTGATGGACCTGGCAGCGAGCCTGAAGAAGTATCCGAACACGGAAGTCCTGGTTGTCGGCCACACGGATGCACAGGGTTCGGATTCGTATAATCTCGACCTGTCCCGTCGTCGTGCGGAGTCGGCTCGCCGGTTCCTGACGTCGCAGGGCATCGCCGGCACGCGCCTTCGCACAGAGGGTCGTGGTGAGTCGGAGCCGGTCGGTTCGGATTCGCAGAACCGCCGCGTCGAGATCGCGATCTTCGCTGACGAGGCAACTCGCCGGGCGATTCAGAACGGGAATTAACGGAGAGACCGCGCCTGGTGGCGCTGGCGAACCGCTTAGCTGGCGAACCGCTTTAGCTGGCGGACCGCTTTAGGCTGGCGGACCGCGCCTGCGGCGCTGGCGAAATGGTGTGGTTGCTGGGATGGTGGGGTGCCCCGTGGGTCTTTGGATCTGCGGGGCACTCTTATATGCGGGTCTCGCTGTTCATTCCGCCAGCGCCGCAGGCGCGGTCCGCCAGCGTCAGCGGTCCGCCAGCGTCAGCGGTCCGCCAGCGTCAGCGGTTTCGGCGCGGTTTGACCGCGCAGCGGTCTCACTGCTCCGACCGCATC
>JBBSJG010000221.1:0-5096 GCA_038257485.1 Longimicrobiales bacterium
GGGGTGGGGAACCGGTCGACGAAGATGACTTCATCGCCCGGGTCGCCCTCGTTGAGGCAGGGGTATGTGACGGAGCCCTCGCGCTCGAGCCGGTCCCATGTGATACCGGCGCAGCTGGGGACGGCCAGGCGGATCTCGTTCCAGACCTCCTGTGGCGAGCCATAGCTCCACGAGACGCCGAGGCGACGTGCGAGTTCCTGAATGATCCACAGATCCTGGCGGGTGTCTCCCGGCAGGTCGAGCGCGGCGCGTCCGATCTGCACGCGACGGTCTGTATTGGTGAACGTGCCGGTTTTCTCGGGGAATGCGGATGCGGGGAGGACCACATCGGCGAGTGCAGCGGTCTCGGTGAGGAACAGGTCCTGTACGACGAGACAGTCCAGCGCGGCCATGGCTTCGCGCGCGTGCTGCACATCGGGATCGGACATGGCCGGGTTCTCGCCCATGATGTACATGCCGCGGATCTCACCGCGTGTTGCGGCGTCCATGATTTCGACGACAGTGAGGCCTCTCCTTGAATCGAGTTTGGTATCCCACAATTTTTCGAAGAAGGCCTGGACATTCGGATCGGTCACGGGTTGATAGTCGGGATAGAACATGGGAATGAGTCCGACGTCGGACGCGCCCTGTACGTTGTTCTGACCTCGCAGCGGATGCAGTCCGGTTCCGCGCCGTCCGATCTGTCCAGTCATGAGGGCGAGTGAGATGAGGCAGCGCGCGTTGTCGGTGCCATGGACGTGCTGCGAGATGCCCATGCCCCAGAAGATCATGGAGTTGCGGGACGTCGCGTAGAGGCGCGCGGCCGCGCGGATGTCGGTGGCTGGAATACCGACGACGTATTGCATCGCCTCCGGGCTGTAAGCGCGCAATGTGCGTTCGAGCTGCTCGAATCCGCTGGTGCGGTCGCGGATGAACGCCTCATCGGTGAGCCCTTCCTCGATGATGACGTGCATCATGGCATTGAGGAGTGCGACATCGGTGTCCGGCTTGAACTGGAGTGTATGGGTCGCGAGACGGGACAGTTCAGTGCGCCTGGGATCCATCAGAATCAGCTTCGCGCCGCGCTCGATCGCGTTCTTCATGAACGTTGCAGCGACGGGATGATTCACAGTCGGGTTGGCGCCGATGATGATGAAGCAGTCCGCGAACTGAACGTCACTCACCTGGTTCGATACTGCACCGGATGCGACGTTCTCCATGAGCGCCGCTACGCTCGATGCGTGGCAGAGGCGGGTGCAGTGGTCGACGTTGTTGGTCCCGAACGCGGTGCGGACCAGTTTCTGGAACAGATACGCCTCTTCGTTGGATCCTTTCGCGGAGCCGAAACCCGCGAGGGCATTGGGTCCACGCGTGTCGCGGATGCTCTTCAGTCCGTTTGCAGCGACGTCGAGCGCTTCTTCCCAGGTCGCTTCGCGGAACGCTTCGAGTGGGTTGGTGGGGCTGGTCAGATTGTGCGGGTCCTTCGGCGCGTCCGTGCGACGGATGAGCGGCTTCGTCAGACGCTGCGGGTGGTGAACGTAGTCGAACCCGAATCGGCCCTTGACGCACAGGCGTGACAGGTTGGATGGGCCGTCGCGGCCCTCCACCTTCACGATGTGATTGTCTGCGACGTGGAACGTGGTCTGGCAGCCGACGCCGCAGTACGGGCAGAGGGATGCCACTTCGGCGAGTGGCAGATCCCGCCGCGCGTCGCCCGCGTGCGACGCCGAAATGGCGTGAGCCGCCTCGGCGTGTTCGTGGCGGTACTCCTCCGCACCGGGCGCCGTAGATTCCCCTCCCATCCGTGACCACTCGGGAATTTTCGGGAGCAGTGCCCCCGTCGGGCACGCCTGCACACATTCGCCGCACGCTACGCACGTGCTCTCGCCCATCGGATCGTTCATGTCGAACACGATGATCGCGTCACTGCCGCGACCGGCGAAGCCGATGACGTCATTGACCTGCACCTCGCGGCATGCTCGCACACACCGCGTGCACTGGATGCAGGCATCGAGGCGCACTTCAATGGCCGGGTGCGAGAAATCGAATGCGGGCTGGGCGCGGGCGGGGAAACGGGGCAGGCCGACGTCCAGTTGCTGCGCCCAGTATGCGAGCTCGGAGTTAGCATCATAGGAAGGGGATGCGGACGCGTCGGTCATGAGCAGCTCGAGAACGAGCCTTTGCGATGCGACGGCGCGTTCACTGTCGGACTGGACCTGCATGCCCTCCGCGGGATAGCGGCAGCAGGATGGTGCGAGCACACGTTCTCCATTGATCTCGACCATGCACGCTCGACAATTGCCGTCCGGCCGCATTCCCTCCGTGTAACAGAGGTGCGGGATCGCGACGCCATGTCGTTCCGCTGCCTGCAGGATGGTCTCACCCGGTGCCGCATTGCATGCATCGCCGTTCAGTGTGAACGCAACGGGCGGCATGTCTGCGCGCGGTCGATAGCCGAGCCGGGATTCGAGCAGGGCGACATGGGACTCGCTGCCCTGCTCGAACTGCGGGTTGGTCCCCTCGCGCAGCTCGGCGTTGTCCGTGTAGCCGTCCTTGCCGCTCACGATTCCAGCTCCTGCGGAAAGAATCTCATGACACTGAGCATGGGGTTGGGTGCAGCCTGTCCAAGTCCGCAGATGGATGCATCCATCATCACGTTCGCCAGGTCTTTGAGCAGCGGCAGATTCCACTGCTTTTCCGCCATCAGCGGAACCGCCTTCGCCGTTCCCGCGCGACACGGTGTGCACTTTCCGCACGACTCATGTGCGAAGAACTGCATCAGGTTGTGTGCGGTATCGCGCGCGCTGTCATGGTGCGACAGGATGACGATCGCGGCAGATCCGATGAAGCAACCGTGCTGCGCGAGTACGTCGAAGTCGAGCGGGATATCCGCGAGCGATGCGGGCAGGATGCCGCCGGACGCACCGCCCGGCAGGTATGCGTAGAGCTCGTGGCCGTCCGCCATGCCGCCCGCGTACTCGTCGATGATCTCGCGCACACTGATGCCATTGGGCGCGGCATACACGCCCGGATTGTTCACGCGACCGCTTACGGAGAACAGGCGCATGCCCGTGCGGCCGTTGCGACCTTCAGCGCCGAATGCGTTGTCGCGGTCTTCGAGGATCGCGCGCAGCCAGTACGCGGTCTCGACATTCTGGACCAGTGTGGGCCTGCCGAAGACGCCCTGGTTCGCCGGGAACGGCGGACGCAGGCGAGGCTCCCCTCGCTTGCCCTCGATCGACTCGATGAGGGCGGTCTCTTCGCCGCAGATGTATGCACCGGCTCCGCGACGCAGGTGGATACGCGGCAACCCGCACGGCGGGTCCGCCTGCAGTGCAGCAATCTCGCGTGTCATGATCGCGCGAATCGCCGCATACTCGTCGCGCAGGTATACGTAGATGTCATCCGCGCCCACAACCCATGCTGCGACGAGCAGCCCTTCCAGAACGCGATGCGGATCGCGCTCCATGCAGTAGCGATCCTTGAACGTGCCTGGTTCGCCTTCGTCAGCATTCACTGCGACAACGCGCGGGCCGGGTTCTGCACGCACGAACTTCCATTTCCTCGCGGTTGGAAATCCCGCGCCGCCGAGGCCGCGCAGTGTAGCGCTGTCGACCGCTGACATGACGTCGTCTACAGAACGACGGTCTTGGACACAGTCGGCGAGCACGGTGTAGCCGCCTGCCCAGCGGTACTCCTCATATGCGATGTATGGCTCGGCGGGCGGCTCGGTCTCATTCGCGAGCAGCGCCTCTTCGACGCTCGCAACAGTCGCGCGGTCGATCGGGTTCGTACCGATGACGGCGACCGGCGCGCGATCACAGCGGCCGACGCATGGTGCGGCGATGACGCGAACATGGTTGTGCCGTTCGGCAAGCTGATGCAGCAACGTGTTGGCACCGGCAAGATGGCACGAGATGGATTCGCAGACGCGGATGGTCACGGGCGAGGGCGGAGCGTCGCCTTCAAGCAGGACATCGAAATGGTGGTAGAACGTGGCCACTTCGTAGACTTCGGTCTGCGCAAGGTCGAGCTGTGCTGCGAGCGCTGCCATGTGCGGCGCGGTGACGCAGCCATACGCGTCCTGGATCCGGTGCAGGTGTTCGATGAGCAGCTCGGCGCGGTTGGCGAGACCCTTCGTGGCGGCGCGTACCTCGGTGACTGCGGCGTCATCGACCTGTCGACCCTTGGGGACCGCGCGCATGCGCAGGCCACCACTACCCGCTCCGCCCCTCATGTTCCTGCCCGCCATACACGACTCCTGATCAGATAGGCAAACGTAGGTCACATCCAGACGCAATTGCAACCGGCGAGCAGGGTCTACCTGGCGCCTCGAAAGACGCCGATCGAAAGCTGCTGCAGGTTGAAACCGTCCGGAAACGGCGTGTGACAGTCGATACAAGGCGATGGCTCCCGGATCTGCCGTCTCGCCTCGCCAGAC
Organism: Longimicrobiales bacterium; assembly: GCA_038257485.1. Taxonomy (GTDB): domain Bacteria; phylum Gemmatimonadota; class Gemmatimonadetes; order Longimicrobiales; family RSA9; genus DASUXU01. The sequence continues at coordinate 4,421 of JBBSJG010000221.1, forward strand.
AGCAATACCGACCATCTGCCGTATACAACGCGCATCCCTTCGACCGCGATACCCGCGGTGAGAGACCCCTGGTCGCCCGACAGCGATGCAGTGGATTCGAGGCCACTGCGGGTCTCACGCACGAAGGATGCAGCAATTTTTGGCATGACGGCGAGCCGCACGGAGCCCGCGGAACCCAGGTCGAAGCGACGACCGATGAATGCGCTGCGGAATCCCTGATGTACACTGGTGCGCTGCGGTGGGCACGGCCGGTTGGCGTCGCAATATGTGAATCCGCCGTAGGGCGAGTCGACGCGGATCGCGGTGCCCTGCACATCCTCGTAGCCGACGACCCACTGGCGGCCAATCGATACACCAAACCCGCCAACGGGAACGGTGGGTGTGTTTGCCTGCGTCCATGCGCGCGATGCGTAAACGGACAACTGCGCGTGCAACGGTGCAACAGCAGTGACCAGCAGGGTGGCGGCGAGCGCGAACGTCCGGAGTCTCATCGTTATCCGATCGCGTCCAGGCACTCGCCGATGGACTGCGCGACGCACGTGAAGGAAGGCGTATCACGCAGTGTATAGAGGCTCGCCTCGGTGAGGCGGAGCGCCATCAGGAGGTCGAGGAAGCGGGAGACGTAGTCGGTCTCGAATGCGACGACGAACTCCTGGTCGTCGAGGCCGTAGCTGTA
>JBBSJG010000222.1:0-5085 GCA_038257485.1 Longimicrobiales bacterium
ATGGTGGGACAGGAATGCGTGCGTGCCTCGTGCCAGGCAGAACGTGTTCTTCAGCATGCCGCCTACGGCGAGCGCGGGCGCGACGAGCGCGCGCGGCAGTGACACCGGAAGTGGAGCGAAGCCGCGGGATCGGCGAAGAAACGACGGGGCTCCGCTCTGAATGCGCATGACACTGTCGTCGCAACCGATTGTGATGCGACGGTTGTGCATGAGCAGTGCGTCCGCGATACCGCCCAGCTTCTCCACCGCATTCTGATCCGCGGTTACGATCGGCTCGTCTGCACGGTTACCACTCGTCAGGACGATCGGGTGGCTGATTTCCTGCGTCAGAAGATGGTGGAGAGGGGTGTATGGCAACATGACGCCGAGCCACCGGCTTCCCGGCGCGACATCGGCGGCGATCTGCACGCCCGTGCCAGCCGCCCGGACACGCAAAAGCACAATCGGACGCGCCGGACTCTCCAGCAGGGTCCTTTCTTCCACGCCAATTCTGCAGAACCGCTCCGCCGCTGCGACATCCCTGACCAGGACCGCAAACGGCTTCGCGTACCGGCCCTTGCGCGCGCGCAGTCGGGCCACTGCCACACCAGCCGTCGCATCGCATGCCAGATGGTATCCGCCGAGACCCTTCACAGCCACGATGCATCCACCTCTGATCGCGGCGACTGCCCCCATCAACGCCGCTTCACCGACCTCGCGTACCGAACTGTCCGTCGCGCACATCGATAGTTGCGGGCCGCACGCGGGGCATGCGATCGGCTGCGCATGGAAACGGCGGTCCGCGGGATGCGCGTACTCGGCCCCACACGCAGAACACATCGCGAACGCTGACATGGTCGTGCCATGCCGGTCGTACGGCAATTCCTGCTGAATGGTGAACCGAGGACCGCAATTCGTGCAATTGAGGAAAGGATACCGGAAGCGTCGGTCAAAGGGGTCGAACAGTTCCCGCACGCATGCATCGCAGGTCGCGACGTCCGCATTCACCAGCGCGGTCGACGCTGTGCCCGGTTCGCTGTCCATGATGCTGAACGTGGGGTACCGGCGCGCCGGCGCTGTCTCAACGCGCATCATCGTGATCGACGCGTTCGCCGGCGCGCGCGTCCCGATATGGTGAACGAAGTCGCGCACGACACCCGCGTCACCTTCGACATCGATAATGACGCCTGAACCGTCGTTCCGAACGCGCCCGACCAGGCCGAGAGACATGGCCTCCCGGTAAACGAACGGCCGGAAGCCTACTCCCTGGACCAGTCCTTCTACGACAATCCGTTGACGCGTCACTCGGCCCATGAACCCTCGCGCGCAGGGAATCCCGGAACGCCCTCACGTACATGATAGTCACGCGGGCGAAATGTGCCAGCACACTTCGGTCAATCGAAGTAACTCAGGGGCTCACGTCGTCTGGGCTCACGTCGTCGAGCAACCGCCGCAGCCGTTCGAGCAGTTTGGCACCGGACGGCGTCAGGCGATACACAGAACGGGGTACGGATTCGCCCGTGCCTTCGCGGGTCAGCAGCTGGATGTCGACCAGCGCACGCATGGTTTCGGCCAGCGTCGAAGTGCTTGCGGTCGGAAGAGCCAATTCGACGTCATGAAAGCGTGCGGCACCACAGGAACGCACCACGTTCAGGACGGCGAGGGAGTAACGCCGCCGGATGATACGCATCAGGCCTTCCACGGCGCAGTAGCAAAGATACGGCTGCGTTTCCCCGGGGGTAGCGCAGCCGCATGACGGTAGAACTTCCACGGGCTCTATTGTTTGCTTTGAACGATAATCGGCACCGACGCTTCGGTGGTTTCCCACTGGAATTTCAGGACTGCGCCGGTCGGATCGGGTTCGAGGAGAATTGTGAATCTCTCCTTGTGACTGGACAGCGCGCGCGTGGCCATGGCGGTGCGACCGATTTCCTTAGTGGCATCGTTCTGCATGGCGCCGGCCATGCCCGTCCGCCCGTTCACGATCAAGTGCCAATGTGTTGGGCCGGGGACGGTGAGCAGCGCGTATTTGCCGGGCTCCAGCAGTAGATCGCCGATCCGCACGGGCCGGTCGATGAGAAGTTCCGTGGCATCGTTCGCGCCGGTACGCCAGACCTTTCCGAACGGCACGAGGCCGCCAAAGACGGTCCGGCCCCGGGCGGCGGGGCGACCGTATGCAACCGCGATCGTGGCGCCAGCGCTGTTCGTGCGAACGGTATCCGTGGAGGACATCGGGCCCATGCTCTGTCCGCGCTCATCACGAGCCGCAAAATTGCGGCGGACAGCGTCGATATCCTGCCACGCTACGCGCTCGGCCGATGCGCCTGCGGGCGTCTCCAGCCACAACAACCTTCCGGCACTTGAGAGCCGCGCTCGCATCGTCGCCGCGCCCGCGGAATTGAGGACCTCGAAGGCGTCGGGGGCAACCCTTCTGACGTTGACCTTCTGAACCGTCGTGCCGTTGAGCATGGGCACTGCAGCGAGGGTGTCCCGCATGCGCGCTGCGTAAGCGAGCGCGAGCGCCTGCGGCGCGTAAAATCCGGCGGCGGATGGAATCGCTGCAGGCACGACAGAGGCAGTGACCTGGTCGTCGAGCGCGAAGTGCGTTGCAAGTCCCTGTGAATCCAGTGTTGCGGCATACCTTCGAACGGTTGTGCGCGGTGAGCGTGAAACCACGGTTGATTCGATGCGATTTCCGATTCGCACCCACTGCTCGATCGCCGTCGTGTCCGTGCCCAGCCGGACAATAAATGTGGCGCTGTCTGCGGCCTGCTGCGCGTGTCCCCCGGCAGGGAGGACAAGACCGGCCGCAAGCATAAACGCCGACGCCATACAACGGAACGTGGTGGTACTCATACGCGCCTCCAATGTTGTGAGTCCGGGACCATAGTCAGCCCTCGAGCAAGGAAGGGATCGACCGCTCGAGCGACAACGGATGAACCAGCACCGCGCCGTCGCCCGGGAGCTGGAGCTCCACCGGACGGTCGCGAATGGCTCTTCGGAAGCCGCGTCCCTCGAGGACACGGTGCACATACACACGGCGACCGATCACCATCACCACACACAGCACCGGCACCGCCACAAGAAGGCCGATCACGTGCAGCAGGTGCGACATGATCAACACCGCCAGAATCGAAAGCACCGGCGGCAAATGGACCTGCCGTTCCATGATCATCGGTGCCACGACATTCGCTTCGAATACGTGCACCACAACACCCAGGATGATCACCCAGAATGCCGTCAACGCACCACCCGTACCCAGCACGAAGAACGCCGGCAGGATCGTCGAGAACAAGGTGCCGAAGAACGGGACGATCGCGACCGCGCCGGTGAACACACCGAACGCGAGCGCGTATGGCACCTTGAGCAGGACGAGACCGATCCACGTCAGCACGCCGAGTACGAACATCGCCAACAGCTGTCCGACGATCCACGCACGCAGCGTGCGATTCAGATCGGCCAGGATGTCGCGGACGAGTTCGCGATGGACCGGCGGCGCGAGCAGGATGAATCCTTCACGGTAGATCGACGGTTTGAGCGCGAGGTAGATGCCCATGACGAGCACGCTCAGGAAGTGGATGACAATCGTGACTGCGCTGAATGCCCACGGCACGAGCCCCTTGAAGTACCCGCTCATCTGGTTCGCATACGCACCCACGTACGTCTGATCGAGCGTGATCTCGGGCAGCATGTTTGCAATGAACGGGTTGCGCACCGCAAGCGCCTTCAACTGGACTTCCCACCCCGCCATCATGTCCGGCAATGCCGCAACCAGCTCGCGTGTCTGGCCGATTACCGGGGGCACAATCAGGACGATGATCCCCGTCAGGCCCAGCAGGAAAATCGCCAGTGCCGTCAGCACTCCGACCGGGCGAGGCACCGAGAAACGACGCTGCAGGGAGTCCGTAATTGCACTGAGGAATACGCCGAACAGAATGGCGATAAACAGAAGCAACAACACTTCTGCTATGCTGTACAGGAACAGCAGTAGCAGAAGTGCGAAGATCGTTGCAATCAGAAGTGCGTACGGCTTGCGATTCATAACGTACTAGCGATCAAGCTCGACATCCTTTACAGGGCTTTCCCCGGCACCGATACGGCGTGGTCCACTGCCCGCGCTGTTGCTGCCCGGCGCCGACGCACCCGGGAGCGCGCGGCTGCCCGTCTGGTTCATCTTTTCCTTCAGCGCCAGCAGCCTGAACTCCACCGACTGATCCGCCGGCTTCAGGGCCTTGAACTCCTGCTCCAGCGTATCGCCCTCGTTCAATGCTTCCGAGACCTCAGCCGACGCGATCGCCATCCGCTCGGACTCCTCGATCTTCTCGGCCATCCGGTCGAATACCTCGAACGCCGATCGATCATTGAGACCCGCCATCGTCTCGTGGATCCTGCGCTGCGCCTGCGCACGCTTCTGCTTCGCAACCAGCAGGTTCCGCTTGCGCTTCGCCTCCTCGATCTTGTCGTTCAGCTGACGCAACGATTCCTTCAGCTTCTCCGTCTCGTACGCCTGCTTCTGCCACGTTTCGCTCAGATTGTTCGCGCGCTCCGCGTGCTCTTCCTGCCGCAACAAAGCCTGCTTCGCCAGGTCGTCGCGTTCCTGGCCCACCGCCAGCATCGCCCGATTCTCCCAGTCATTCGCGAGCTTCGTTTCCTCTTCCATCTGTGCCTTGAGCTTGCGCTCATCCGCAATCGCAACCGCGACCTCCTGCTTCGCCTTCGCAAGCTGCTCGCGCATATCGATCAGAACCTGGTTCAACATCTTCTCCGGGTTTTCCGCCCGGGCGATCGCTTCATTGATGTTTGAACGCAGCAACATCGAAAACTTCTGGAAAATCCCCATTCCCCTTTATCCTTCCTGTCCGACGGACCGTCTTACAGACTGCCCATCAGCAACAATCTCGACCAGCTGCGGCGTATGACTCGACGTCGCCAGCGTCAGGCTCTCGTACGAGCTTCGCAACTCGTGGAAATCCAGCTCCGCAAGCTCCAGTGCGTGCGACAGCACCACTTCATCACCCTCGATCCCGTAGCTGCCATGCACGATATCCGTCGCATTCAGCTCCAGGAGACGGCGGAACAGCGTCGTGCAACGGGAATCCTCGCCAC
>JBBSJG010000223.1:0-5055 GCA_038257485.1 Longimicrobiales bacterium
CTTTCGCCGTTCGCCTTTCGCCTTTCGCCTTTCGCCTTTCGCCTTTCGCCTTTCGCCTTTCGCCTTTCGGGCCCGCAGGGCCCGCCTAGAACAGTCCCGTAATCGTACCATCCTCCGACACCGTCATGTTCTCCGCCGCGGGCTTCTTCGGCAGTCCGGGCATGGTCATGATGTCACCCGTATGGACGACAGCGAACCCCGCACCCGCCGACGCCGTGACTTCGCGCACCGTGATCTTGAAGCCGGTCGGCGCGCCGAGCAGTGTCGCATCATCCGAAAACGAGTACTGCGTTTTTGCCATGCACACGGGCAGATCGCGCAGGCCGATGTCCTCGAGCCGCTTGATGTCCTTGAGTGCAGTGCCCACGTAGTTCACGCCGTCCGCACGGTATATCTCGCGCGCAATCGTCTCGATCTTCGCCGTGATCGGCTGCTCGAGATCGTACAGCGGCTTGAAGTCCGCCTTGCCGGCGTCGAGTGCAGCAATGACGCGGTCGGCGAGCTCCAGCGCGCCGCGGCCACCTTCACCCCACACATTCGCCGTCGCAACCTCGACACCCATCTCCTGGCACCGGCGATGGATCACAGCCATTTCCGCGGCTGTGTCCGATGTGAACTGGTTCAATGCGAGGATCGGGATGACACCGAACTTGCGCAGGTTCTCGAGGTGGCGCTCGACATTCGCGAAGCCCTTCTCGAGCGCTGCAACGTTCTCGTGCGTCAGGTCGGCCTTGGCGACGCCGCCATTCATCTTGAGTGCGCGGATCGTCGCTACGATCACGACCGCCTCCGGCTTGAGTCCCGCAGAGCGGCACTTGATGTCGAAGAACTTCTCCGCACCGAGGTCCGCGCCGAAGCCGGCTTCCGTGACGACGATGTCACCCAGCGCGAGAGCCGTGCGTGTCGCGATTACGGAATTGCAGCCGTGTGCGATGTTGCCGAACGGACCTGCATGGATGAACGCGGGTCCGCCGCCCAACGTCTGCACGAGGTTGGGCTGGATCGCGTCCTTGAGCAGCAGCGTCATGGCGCCAGCCGCGCGCAGGTCGCCCGCGCGGATCGGCTTGTTGCCACGATCATAGGCGACGATGATGTCGCCGAGGCGCCGCTCCAGGTCCTTGAGGTCTGATGCGAGCGCAAAGATCGCCATGACCTCGGACGCAGCCGTGATCTGGAACCCGTCCTCGCGAGGGATCCCGTTCGGCGTGCCGCCCAGGCCGATCGTGATCTTGCGCAGCGCCCGGTCGTTCATGTCGATCGTGCGCTTGAACGTGATCTTGCGCACATCGATGCCCAGCTCGTTGCCCTGCTGCAGATGGTTGTCCAGCATGGCCGCGAGCAGCGAATGCGCTGTCGAGATGGCGTGGAAGTCACCCGTGAAATGCAGATTGATGTCCTCCATCGGGACCACCTGCGAGTGGCCGCCACCCGTCGCACCGCCCTTCACGCCGAACACCGGCCCGAGACTTGGCTGACGCAGGCACAGCACGACCTTCTTGTCGCGCAGCCGCAGACCGTCCGCGAGCCCGACCGACATCGTGGATTTGCCTTCGCCAGCGGGCGTCGGGTTGATCCCCGTGACCAGCACCAGCTTGCCCTGACGCTTCGGGTTGGCCAGTACGGACTCCGCGTTCACCTTCGCCTTGTAACGGCCATACAGTTCGAGGTCGTCCTCGGTCAGGTCCAGCTCGCGTGCCACGTCCACGATCGGTCGCAGTTTCGCGGCTTGCGCGATTTCGATATCACTCTGCATCAACGCCATCCATTGGTTCAGGGTACATCGGCCCAACTTGCAGCCGGGGGCGCTTTTCCGCCATACTCCGGGCATGATTCGCCTTCGCTTCGCACCATCGCCCACGGGATACCTCCATGTCGGAGGCGCCCGCACCGCCCTGTTCAACTGGCTGCTCGCCCGCCGGCTGGGAGGCGTCTTCATCCTCCGCATCGAGGACACCGACCGCGAGCGCTCCGACCCCGCCATGGTGCAGGCCATCCTCGACGGCATGACATGGCTCGGACTCGACTGGGACGAAGGGCCGTTCCACCAGGCCGACGGACTCGACCGCCATCGCGCCGATGCACTCCGCATCCTCGACACCGGACGCGCATACCGCTGCTTCTGCTCTCACGCCGAGCTCGACGCGCGGCGAGCCGCTGCCGGAACTTCTCCCGATGCGTTCCGCTACGACCGCCATTGCCTCAACACCGTCTCGCCCGAGCAGGCAGTCACGCGCGCAGCGAACGGTGATCCATTCACGGTGCGGTTCCACGTACCCGACGGACGAACAATCCTCGATGACGCGGTCCACGGTCTCATCGAGTTCGACAACGCCAACATCGAAGACTTCATCATCCTGCGCACCGACGGAACACCGATCTACAACATGGCCGTCGTCAGTGACGACGTCGACATGGAGATCACACACGTCATCCGCGGCGACGACCACATTTCCAACACGCCCAAACAGATCCTGCTCTACCAGGCGCTCGGCAGGGACGTGCCCACATTCGCGCACGTACCCATGATCCTCGGACCCGATGGCAAGCGACTCTCCAAGCGACACGGTGCAACCGCCGTCGGCGAGTACCGCAATGACGGCATCATGCCCGATGCAATGGTCAACTTCCTCGCACTGCTCGGCTGGAACCCCGGCACCGAACAGGAAGTGTTCACGGTCAACGAACTCATTCAGGCATTCTCGCTCGACAACATCAACCGCAAGAGTTCCGTATTCGATACCAGGAAGCTCGAATGGCTGAATGGTCAGCACATCGCACGTCGCAGTGCAGCCGAACTCGCACCCATCGTCGAGCACGGACTCATCACGCAGGGGTATGCGACGGCGGATCAGCTGGCGAACACACGTGAGTGGGTCCATCAGGTCATCGATCTGCTCAAGGTGCGCGCACGCGTCATGGATGACATTGTCGCACACGCGAAGCCCTGGTTCGTCGACGACATCGACTATGATGCCGACGCCGTCGCGAAGCACTGGAAGGACCCCGAAACCGGTCGCCGGCTGGCCGTTCTTCGCCAGGCCCTCGCCGCGGAGGCCGACTGGTCCGCGGCACCCCTCGAAACCGTCCTCAGGACCACCGCCGACCAGGTCGGGATCGCCGCCGGCAAGCTGATACATCCGTTTCGCGTCGCGCTCCTCGGTGTGGCCGTCTCACCCGGCATTTTCGAGGTCGCGGAAGTCATGGGACGGGACCGCACACTGGCCCGGCTGGCCGCCGCGGAAGCGCGGATCGGACTGAATCCAGACGTTTCTTGACTCTGCCGTCCGAATGCGTAGCATTGGAACATACGATACTGCGTGGAGTGGGGGTGGAATGCCGGAAGTCCTGACGGATGTGGAACGTCGTGTGCTCGACTATCTCGTCGATTACCTGCGTACGAATACGTACCAGCCATCGATCCGCGAGATCGGTCGAACGTTCGGTATCAAGAGCACGAAGACGGTGTCCGAGCTTTTGCAATCGCTTGCGGACAAGGGTTGGATCGAGCGGGATCCATCGCGTTCGCGCGGCGTGAAGCTGCTCGGCGTGGAGCTTCACACGCACGCGATTTCGGTTCCGATGCAACATGCGATGCGTTCGGAGGCGCTGGATGATGTCGATGCGCTCGATCTCGACCGCCGCATTGCATCGCGCGGCAACTTCCTGGTCGTGATGCAGGATGAGGCGCTGACGGCGAGCGGCATCCAGCGGGGCGACATGCTGCTGGTAGAACCCGTGACACTGGACGCGCTGGACGCGGGTGATATCGTGCTTGCAACAGAGAGCGGTGTGCAGGCAGTACGACGCTACAATGCGTCGCCGTCGCCCCGCCTCGACTCGGACGACGCGCGCATGGAGTCCATTGTGCTGGGTGCGAGCGGCGCAACGATCGACGGTCGCGTAATCAGTGTCGTGCGTCGACTGCGTGCACCCGCCGTCATGGCACCGCTCGCTGCGACCTGAGGCGGTGCGGGCACCGTTCGCGGAATCCCGCTCCGCAGACGAGTTCTGGATGCAGCGTGCGCTCGAACAGGCGTACGCTGCACAATCCATCGAAGAAATCCCCGTTGGTGCAGTCCTCGTCCGGAATGACGAGCTGATCGCCGAAGCGCACAATCGCACCCGTACATCCGATGATCCCACGGCGCACGCCGAGCTGCTGCTGCTTCGTCGCGCCGCGGCGAGGATTGGTGGACGCGCGAGTGCGACGGCGGAACCGCGACTCCTCGATACCACGATGTACGTGACACTGGAGCCTTGCTCCATGTGCGCGGGCGCGCTCGTGCTGGCGAAAGTCGCACGTCTCGTGTTCGCGGCGGCGGACCCGAAGACCGGCATGTGCGGATCCCTCGGCAATATCGTCCAGGACCCCCGGCTCAATCACCGGCTCGTGGTCGAGAGCGGCGTGCTGGCGGAACCCGCCGGCGACCTGCTTCGCGCCTTCTTCCGGGCGAGACGGGCGCGTTGACGCAGTCCCTGTTTCCGCCTACTTTCCGCGAACTGCCGTCGCACACGCGATCCGCAAAATCACTCCGATCAGCAAGTGCATGCACCAGGAGCAGCGCCAGTCTCTGATGGACCAGCGCGCGGTCGAACGCGCGCTCGCCCGCATGGCCCATGAACTCGTCGAACGTAACAATGGTGTTGATCAGCTCTGCCTGATGGGCATCCAGCGGCGTGGCGTCCAGATTTCCGCGTACCTCGCCGCCGAGATCGAGCGCGCAGAGGGAGTCCGCCCGCTCGTGGGTACCCTCGACATCACGCTCTACCGCGACGACCTCACCACCATCGGACCCCGGCCCGTCCTCGGCGAGACCCGTCTTCCGGAAGGTGGGATCGATGGCCGCAGGGTCGTCATCGTGGACGACGTGTTCTATACCGGTCGCACCGCCCGCGCTGCCCTCGACGAACTGGCCGATTTTGGCCGGCCGGACCGCATCTTCCTGTGTGTCCTGATCGACCGCGGCGGCCGCGAGCTGCCGATCCAGCCGGACGTCGTGGGACGTACCATCGAGGCAGGCCCCGGCCAGCGGGTTGAGGTTCGGGTACCGGAGA
>JBBSJG010000224.1:0-5023 GCA_038257485.1 Longimicrobiales bacterium
ATACGAATGCCGCAGCGTATGAATGGACGCATGCTTCGTCAGGCCACTCCCGCGCACGACGGCGGCGAAGGTCTTCTGCAGACTCGTCGCATGCAGGGGCCCCGTCGCCTCACGATTCGCGAACACCCACGGACCGCGCGGGAGCCCAAAGCGCGGACGCGGCGCCGCCGTCCGCCAATACACCCGCAGCAACTCGAGCGTCCGATGCTTCAGTTCGCCGCAGCCGAATACCTCATGCACGGCATCGACGTGGCGGTTGACTGTTTTTGCACCATGAGGGATGGGCGTCACCTGGAGGACTGCGCGAGGAGCTCCCGCGCGGCGCGGCGTTGGCCGATCAGATCCGGAAGCCCCGGAAGGACGGCCTGCGCGTGGTGCTCATCGCCTATTCGCGCGGGAGCCTCGCTTCTCAGAGCGCACTCTGCCTTCTCGAGCGGCCAGGTCGCGGAGGCACGTGCGGCATCGGGGTCGTGTCGATTGCATTGTCGGATGACGTGGCATTGGCGCCGTCCGTGTCGCGAGTCGCGGTGATCATCGCTCAAGACATCGTCCGACTCCGCAGCGGCCCGAGTCGGCGAGTCGAGATCGCACCAACCTTTAAGGGCTTGCAGGCTGTGCAAGGCTATCACGCGTTCGACCCGCATCTCGCGGCGCCCGAAACGCGCGCGGCACGGTTGGCGCGTTTGCGGACAGTCACGGCGGCGGTGCGGACGGCGGCGTGCGCCTCGTAAACCCTAGTGTGCGCCCGTTCGCGGATGGAAAGCTCTGGGCGCGATACGACTCGGAACACAGAAGGCCGGGCCGGATTGAGGCAACGCTAGGCGAAGACCACTTCCGTGGGGAGCGCTGTATGCTGCCCGGCCAATGCGTGTCGCGTCGCCGCAACGGCCCAGCGAGAACCCGGCAGCACATGGGGAGACGGCGACTCGCGAGCTGGTCGGGCGGCGCAGCCGGATGCTCGGCGTGAGTGGCTAGAGTGTGCTGTGCTGAATTGCCAAGGTACGGCAGTCCAAGGGGCACCTGTCCACCGCGTGATGAAGCTCGCCTTCGTCATGCAACGGGCTCGTCAGCCGATTCCGCCAGCACCTGCTCCCTGCGATCCCCACGCACCCGCCAGTCAATCGCCGCGAGCGCCGCCTCCACCAACGACTCCGGATATCGCATGGTGCGCAGCAGGGCAATTGCGTTGCGCGTCGATGCCGGTCCAGGCCGCAACGTGTAGTCGAACGTGAGTCCGCCGCCGTCCACCTGCTCACGGAAGTGATGCGCGGCATAGCGGTCGCCAAGCAGGTCGAGCACCTCGATATCGTGCGTGGCCGCCACCACGAGATGCTTGCCGCTGTTCAGGTGCTGGAGTACCGCGTATCCGGCCGCGACACGTTCAGTGGTATTCGTGCCACGGAAAATCTCGTCGAGCAGGAACAGATGCTGCACGCCGGATTCCTGAGCGGTGACCAACGCGAGGATCGACTCCACTTCGGCCAAGTAGTAGCTCTTGCCTTCCATGAGGCTGTCGTCGCGGCCGATGGAGGTGCGCACGCGAAGTAACGGTGCGCGCCAAGTGACGGCGCACGCGGTACACAGCGTCTGCGCCAGGATGGCGTTCACCCCGATCGCGCGAATGAACGTTGTCTTACCCGACATGTTCGATCCGGTTATCACGACGCCGGTGCCGTGCATTTCGAAGTCATTAGGCGCAGGATTCGCGAGCAACGGATGCACCAGCGACCTGACGTGCAACCGCTTATCGGCGCCCGTGAACTCGGGGACCGTGCACGGCTCAAGCCCGCGCCGCCACTGATCGATGGACTGCACGGCGTCGATATGGCCGAGCGCCTCGAACATGTGGTGCACGTCCCCCCGGGCGGCGCGCAGTGCATTGCTGGTGAACACGAACGCGTTGACGTCGAGCAGGAACAACAGGTTGACGTACTCGTACAACCAGCCGGCCATCTCGCTCGACTGGCTCGGCTCGAACATCAACCACCGTGTTGCCCGACGCACTGACGATAGGCGTTCGGCTCCCTCACGCAACACCCGACACTTGTCCGCAAGCTCGACGATGTCCATTGCGCCGAGTTCGCGCGCCGCGTCCAGGAACGCCGGCATCTCGTGCAAGGCGACAACGAGGTGCTTCACGCGCGGCCGGTACACAAGCTGCACGCCCGCATTCACCACGCAGATACCGAGCCATGCGATTGCCGCGCTACTCCAGAGCGCGAGTGATGCGAGACAGAGCAGCGAAGCGGAAGTGAGCACGGGAGCGAGCCACCACAGCCGAGGGCGCGCAGGCAGCTCACCGAGCACGAGTTGCTGCAGGTACGCCGCTCGCTTGTCGCTGAGGCCCTGCAGTGCGCGGCGCACGCGGTCCGAGAGTGCTTCATCGCCGAGTCGCTGTACGGCTCGATCAAGCTTCTGAAGCGGTCCGGCGCGCTCGTGCGGACAGCGCAGCATATGGTACAGGTACTGTCGTCCCGGTTCGCTGATGGCGTAGTCGAGCGAATCGAACAGCTCGTCCATGTTCAGGTCGGCCCATGTGCGCTCGCTGATGCGACTCGGCGGCAGGTCACACGATGCGACGCCACTCAACGCATCGTCGGCACGCATGCGCAACCCGTCATGATACGCGCGCAGCAGCGTGCGATCGTTGTGACGCGCACTGCGGAGCTGGCGGAGCGTATCCACCATGCGCAGCGTTGCGCCGGCCCTGGCAACCATGCGCGGCACGAACAGCACGAGACCAGTCAGCACCGCGCTGCCAATCATGACCCCGATGGCGGTCTCGTTCATCACCTGCTCCGCCGGTCGGGCACGCGGCGATGGCTCATGTGGGAGTGTGCGAGCTGCATATGGTCTGCAAAGCTGTTGCGGGGAGGCGCCATTGTCGAGCGCGCGGCAGAGCACTCTGATGGATGCCGGCGCCAACCTGCGAACGACAAGGCTTCGCACGCAAGGAGGAACGGGAGCTGGCCTGCGTGTCTCACATCCCCTGCCCAGCGGAATTGGGTTGGGTGCGGACATCGGTCTGGTGCTCAGCACCCTCGGGGGCGTGTCGGACAAGCTGCTCGTTGATCCGCACGCACTCGCGCCTGGAAAAGGCGCTGATCTTTCCGTAGGTGACTTTGCGGTTCGTTTGTGGGTCGGGGCGCCGATTGTTGCGTCCGTGACTGGTGAAGTTGGAATCGGTGCGACGAGGAGAGCCACGGAACGTCTTGAGGGTGCTCTCCTGGTGGATCGCCTTGCGCTGCATCCTACTGTCGGAGCCGCACTGCGGATACCGGTCACAAAGTTCGGAGTTTCGCTTGCACTCGGTGCCGATCGGCTGTTCGGCTCCGACTACGAGGTCATGCAGCCACTCCAAGTGGCCTCGGGCGCGTGCTACGCGGCAGCGGTGCACGATTCTACGCGCGCGCATTCGTGCCGCTCGATAGGCGACGCGCCGCCTACTCTTCTAGCGATGTAGAGTCAATCGACGGGGGGTACTTGTCGGCACCAATGATTGAGTTCACGCTCGAGAACGATCTGCTCTGGACGGATCGAGCGTACACCAATGGCGTGCGGTTGCGACTCCATGACATTGGCGGACTTCACGTTGTGCCGAGCTGGATTGGCATCGAGACGCCCCGGTGCGCGACGCAGCCGGCTAAGTCTGCGCCTGCTGTGGTGACGTGCCTGCGGTCAAGCGTGGCTATTCAACAGACCATGTACACGCCAACGAACCAGTACGCCGACTCCCTGCAACTGCTCGATCGTCCGTTCGCTGGACTGCTTTTGGGAGCGACGCGTTGGGAGCTCATTCATCGGCGATTTGTCGGTAGCGGCAAACCGCACACGTGGCTCGGAGGCGACGTCACTTTCGGCGTGGAAGGGCAGCTCGGTGTTATGGGTCCCACAGCACAAGCGCGCGAAACGCAGCGAATGGCACACTTTGCGGTCGGGCCGAACGTCCCAATGGATGGAAGTACCAAGTCGGGAATCGCTGGTATGCGCAAGCGCTGACTGATGTTTGGTATCGTCCGAGTTTCCTGACGGGCGCGACACTCCGCGATGAGTGTATCTCAAGTATCGCTTGCCACCTGCTCGCTTCGATTGACGGGGCAGACGCTGCGCTCCATGCGGGAGCTGCGCTCGGCACCATCTTCCATCGCGGCTCGGTCGGAGTGACAGGTCGATGGGCGCACAATCGACGTTGGCTTACGGGAAGCCCTTTCGCCAGAGCGATTGATCCGACCGTCATGGTGCCGCGGCTGGCGTTGGCAGGCGAGGGCCCGGATTCATCGCGACGCGGCGGTCCGAGCGACCGCGCGGAGTGGCCGCCTGCCGTCGCCGCGAGTTCACAGCACGTCCCGGTGCCGCAAGCGCCACGTATTCGATACGCCCTCATCGGCTCGGTGCAATATCGCGCGACGGCACGCAACGAAACAATCTCCGGTGGTCATGATCTTTCGTCCGTTCCCAGCGCTTCGCGTCCGCTGCGTGTGGACGAACTGAGAGTGACCTCCGGCTACAAAGAAGCGAGCTTCGGCGCCGAGCTAGAGATGCATCGGACTCGCGTCAACTTGCAGAGCATTTGGCGCGGCAGCGAGTTCCTCGCGGGCCCGGCACGCAGACTCGCTGACACCAATCGCTACTTCACGTTCTCCGTTGCGTATCGTCTCAACTGAACTTGCCGCGTCAGTTGTAAAACATGGCGTTACGATATGCCGTGCGTGCGGCAGAGCTCGGGCAAGGGCATGCCACCCTCTGCTTCTTTCAGAATCGCGACGTTCTGGCTGTCGGTAAACCGCGATGTTTTCATGAAAGTCTCCTCGGGTCAGTGTACGAGAATATTCCACTTTTGGCGACCCCGCTTTTCCGGGGGGATTACCTCACGACGCCGTCCCCCAGAATGTTCTTTCATTCGCGAACGCGGTTGGCCCGCTCGGCGATATCGGCACATCGCGCCATGAGCGCGTCGAAAGGCTCGGCGTCTTCCAGAAGAAGACCGTCGTCGACCATTCGGGCGTAGTCCTCTTTCAGCGCC
>JBBSJG010000225.1:0-4895 GCA_038257485.1 Longimicrobiales bacterium
ACGCAGACAGTTCCTCGCGGAGAATCTTGATCGCGACCTTGCGATCGTGTTTCAGGTCATGCGCGAGGTAGACGGTGGCCATGCCACCGGCGCCGAGCTCACGCTCGATGCGGTAGCGGCCCGCGAGCGCAGCGGCGAGGCGATCGGACGGATTCGTCATCGGCGATACTTGACGATCATGGCGCGAACGGCGTGGACCCTCGCTTGCACGAGACGGGCCGACACGCCGCAGCACTACTCGCCCAATGCCTCCACGCCCGCGAGATCCTTCATGCGACCTGCAGCGCGCGCATGCGCACCCACCACCATGAACCGGGCATCGGCGTCCAGCATGGCGGCAAGCAGCTCAGACGCCAGCCACGTATCCGGCGGCTCGTCCCCCAGTCGGTAAATCCGCACCGGGATGTCTGCGCGCGCCGCGCGGCGTTCGGGTGTGATCATAGGAGAAATATACGTGCCGCGGTGCTGACTCGCATGCTGTCCTTCCGCCCATGCGCGGAGCCGGTATTATCCCCCCATGAACATCCTCGAACGGCTTACTGTCGCACTCACTGACCGCTATCGCGTGGAACGTGAGATTGGCGCGGGCGGCATGGCCACGGTGTATCTCGCGCACGACCTCCGGCACGATCGCGAGGTGGCCATCAAAGTGCTGCATCCCGATTTGGGAGCGGCGCTCGGCGGTGAGCGGTTCCTGAGCGAAATCCGCACCACGGCACGACTGCAGCATCCGCACATCTTGCCACTGCTGGACAGCGGCGAGGCCGACACGTTGCTTTACTACGTGATGCCGCTCGTGACCGGCGAGACGCTGCGCGCACGCATCGAGCGCGAACGGCAACTCCCGATTGCCACCGCCGTGCAAATCGCGCGCGAAGTGGCCAGTGCACTCGAACACGCGCACAAACAGGGAATCATTCATCGCGACATCAAGCCCGAGAACATCCTGCTGCAGGATGGCTCGGCGCTGGTGGCGGACTTCGGCATCGCGCTCGCCGTGCGGAGTGCCGGTGGGCAACGCCTCACGCAGACGGGGTTGAGTCTGGGCACGCCCCAGTACATGAGCCCCGAGCAGGCGATGGGAGAACGCGTGGTTGACGCGCGGAGCGACGTGTATGCGTTGGCGGCCATCACGTACGAGATGTTGACCGGCGACCCGCCGTTCACCGGTTCCAGCGTGCAGGCGGTGGTCGCGAAGGTGATGAGCGCCGAACCGGAACGCCTCACGCTCACACGAAAGACCATTCCGCTCGCGATTGAACGCGCCGTGCTCACAGGGCTCGCGAAGCTGCCAGCCGACCGGCAGGAGAGTGCTGCCGCATTCGGCGCCGCGTTGCGCGATGCGTCACCAGAGACGGTGTCCGCGACCACGCAGCTTGCGACGGCAACTGCAAGCGCGACGCGTGTGGCGAATCGCGGGACGACATGGAAAGTGGGTGTGGGCGGACTCGCAGTGGGCATGGCGATCATGGCGGTCGCGTTGTGGCCACGCGATGCATCGCGCGCCGACACGAGCGCCCTGGGCTTTGCGCGCACGCAGATGACGTTCAGCGGGAAGGTGGGTTTTCCGGCGATTACGCCGAACGGCGATGTGATCGCCTATGTCGAACGAGAGTGCGAGCATACTGGACTCGACGCGTTTTCGAAGGAGGATCGCGACAACGCTGCGGCACCGTGTTTGAAGTCGCTCATGGTCCAGGACACCGGATCGTCCACCGCCGTGCGGGTCATGAATCGCGTGCCGAATATTCGCGCCGTCCGGTGGCTCTCCAGCGCCACCAGTCTCGTCGTTGACGCCACGCTTGACTCGCTGCGCAGCGGAATCTTTCTCGTCCCGCGTCTCGGCGGGACGGCACGACGCTTGGCCGAGCGGGGACCGATCGATGTGCATGCCAGCGGCGATACGATTCTCGTGTTGCCATCCGAGACCGCGATTGCCACGCATGCGCAGATCATTGCGACCGCAACGGGCGCCGTTGTCGACAGCGTGTCCGTGCCACAGCGTGATTTTGTCGCGATCGCGTGGTCCCCCAACGGACAACGTATCGCGCTCAGCGATGAGGCGATCATCCTGCTCATCGCGCGTGACGGCACCGTATTGGACTCACTCACTTTGCATACGCGGCGCACGATCCGCTGGGCACCCGACGGGTCGGCGTTGTTGGCCTTTTTGCCGGCACCCGCCCGCGACGACGAGTTCGTGCGTATCGACGTCGATCAACGCGGTCGGCTCGCTCGGCTGCCCGCCGCCCTGATGCCAAGCGTGGCCTCGCTCTATCGGGGCGAGTTCGACATTGCCGCACGCACCGGAAGGCTGCTGTTCATCTCGGGCGAAGCACGACAGGACCAGTGGGTATTCGGCGTGGGCGGGGGGAACGACCCTCCGCGCCCGGTGACCACGGGGACGTCGTGGTACGGCAGTGCCGTGATCGCTCCCGATGGGCGGACGCTGTACTACCTTCGCGGGAACGCCTCCGGCGACAATCTGTATCGCTTGCCGCTCGATGGAGCGCTGAACGGCATGCTGGACGATGAGGCGCTCACGAACAGCCGTGGCCCTGGGAATTCTCTCATCGGCATCTCGCCCGATGGGCGTCGCGTGACGTTTCTGAAATCGGAGGGCGACGACTATAGCGCGTACGATTTTCACACCGGTGAGCGACGCGTCCTGCGTAAATCCCGCTGGCTGCCGGCGCAGGAAGCGCCGCTGCCTATTTCCGACGGAGCATTGGTGTCGATCGGGCCGTCGGGACACGAGGTCGTCATCACCGACGGTAAGTCCGGGACAATTCGACGACTGCCCATTCCCGACTCGCTGCAGCTGCTCCGTGGAGGCACGCTCAGTCCTGACGAGCAGGAACTCGCCGTCGCTGCACGGACGCCCACGGGTTTCGCGCTCGGTGCGGTGTCGCTTGCGTCCGGGCTCTTTCGTTCACTTACACCGCTTCCGCCCAACTTGCAGTCCAGTCGGCTCTCGTGGTCACGGGACGGTTTTATCTACTTCGGCGCCTGGGAATCAGGGGCCAGCGCGCCGTCGTTGCTGCGCGTCAATAGCACGTCGGGCGGCGCGCCCCAACGGGTCATGATGCTTCCGACGCACTGCGCGATCCAGAGCATTTCGGTCGCGACAGCGGCGCCGCGGGGTGTGTGCAGGGCCGAGGACTTTCGGGGTGATGTGTATCTGGCATCGATTCCCGGCGTGATGCGCTAGGGTGCATCAGCCAGTCGCTCCATCAGCCCATGAAGTAGGACTTCATCGGCCAGCGCCCGTCGACCGAGTTCGCGCTCGATTCGATAGCGGTCGCCAAGGGCGGTGGCGGTACTGAGGTGATCGAAGGGCATGGACGAATCAGCAGTCATTGCGGTGACGGCGGAAACACCGCATCGACGGCACGCCGAAATGACGGCGGGTCGATGGCCGGAAACCGAAACAGCTCCGGCTCCATGAGCGCAAACTGTGCGCGCACACCGGCGGCGCTGATCAGACCGTGTGCATGCATGGCGTGCACATCCGCAAGATCGCGCGCATGTCCGCGTTCGATCTTGGCGAGTGCCTGTGCGACAAAATCGAAGTGTCGATAGGTGACGCACCCAATACGGGTGATCACTGGGCTGCGCTGCTCCCATCCTGGCGGCACGGGAATGAACAGATCGGGAGAGGCCAGCTCCACGTTGAGCTGTAGTCGTTCCTTGAGCATCGGAATCGCGCGAAGCATCGCGTCCGACTCCGGCCGAAAGACGAGATCAATATCGATCGTGGTCGCGCGCCAGCCCACCAAGACCGCGCTCGTGCCGCCAACGAGGAAGACATCCACATCTGCCGTCGCGTGTCGCGCCAGCGCGGTCATGAACGCGCCAATGCGCTCTCGATCCGCTACTTCGCGCACGCTGCCGCATGCTGGAAACTCACAACACGCCGTACCAACGCGTTGTAATGGCTGTGCGCCGCCAGGCCATCGCGCGCCGACAACAGCGCGTACAGTTGCAGCTCGGCGTCGGGGATCGGTTGACCCACGGCGAGACCGAGGTCGCGCAATCGCGGGGCAGCGATCGAGACCAGCAAGGACTCGATCGTCACCAACCCTGCCGAGAGATCGGCAAGGCCCGCTTCAACGAGTTCGGCTCCTGGAAAGTGGGCGACGATCATGGACGGATTATATGTCCTATTTTGCGGGGCGACCAGCAGGACGCTGATAACCGCCTGCTATGCGGATCGATGATTTTCACATGTTGCGCGCTGAAAGTTTTCAGCAATTGGGCGCGCTGCACCTTTCGCGCGCGGATCTGGCGAAAACAGGACAACATCCGGCGTTCGGTCGCGTGACACTCGGTGAACTGCTGGCCACGTGGGTTGCGCACGACATGGATCATCTCGTCCAGATTGCGCGCGTGATGGGCCGGCAGTATTCGACCGCCGTGGGACCCTGGCGTCAGGTCCTTCGAATCATCGGACCTGAGGAATAGCTACAGACAAACTTCCTGCCCACATCCTCTGCTGGCCCGGTGCGAGCCATGTCCGTAACTTGAAATGATGCAAAACACCGGCCGCCCGACATGACCGATTTCGAGCGCCGACTCACGGATGCGCTGGGCACCGGTGTCCGCGTCGAGCGCGAGCTCGGCGGGGGCGGCATGAGCCGCGTCTTCCTCGCCGAAGACGTGGCCCTCGGCCGGCAGGTCGTGATCAAGGTGTTGCCACCGGAAATGGCGGCGAGTGTCAACCAGGAGCGTTTCCGCCGCGAGATCCAGCTGGCGGCCCGCCTGCAGCATCCGCACGTGGTGCCGCTGCTGAGCGCCAACGCCGAAGGCGACCTGCTTTGGTATGTGATGCCTTATATAGAAGGCGAGTCACTACGAGCCAAGCTCACGCGCGAAGGTGAGCTGCCAATCGCGGA
>JBBSJG010000226.1:0-4888 GCA_038257485.1 Longimicrobiales bacterium
CCGCCCATCACGCAGGAAGACGTTCCGAACGTTCGCGCCGGTGCGCACGAGGACATCAACTTCATCACGTTGCTGGTGGGCGCGAGCGCAGCCGGCCTCGAGGTGAAGTCGCGCCAGGGCGAGTGGGTGCCGTTCACCGCCGACGCCGACACGATCGTGGTGAACATCGGCGACATGCTGCAGCGTCTGACCAATCACGTCTATCCGTCGACCACGCATCGGGTCGTCAATCCTCCTGGCGACGGCGCGCGCAGGCCACGGTATTCCACGCCGTTCTTCCTGCATCCCAATCCGGATTTCCTCATCGACGTGCGGCCATCGACGGTGTCCGCCGACAATCCGAGCCGCTACCCGCAACCGATCACCGCGCAGGACTATCTCGACGAGCGCCTGCGCGAGATCAAGCTCAAGTAGCGCCCGCACTGACCGAACCGCCGGAACACGCAGGCCGGGTCGCGACGCGGCCTGGCATTTTCACTCCACGTTGCGGTAGTTCCGCGATTGCCGACGGATCACCGCGTCGGCCAGCGGCTGCGGCAGGTGCTTGAAGACAGTTGTCAGCACGCGATTGACCGCGCCGGTGACGTGCCGCGACCGTCCTCGTTCCACGGCCTCGATGCCTTCCTCGACGACCGCCTCCGCGCTTTGCCAGAGCCACGCCGGCATTCCGCCCATGCGCGGTCGCATGCCGTTGGCGTCGTGGAATTCCGTCCACGTGAATCCGGGACAGAGCGCGCAAACGTGGACGCCGGTGCCTGCAAGTTCGAGCGCGAGCGATTCCGAAAAACGGATCAAGAAATTCTTGCTCGCCCCATAGAGCGTGTGCCCCGCACTGCTCGGCACCAGCCCTGCGATCGAGGCGACATTGATCACGCGGCCGTGTTTTCCCGCCCGCATTGCCGGCAGGAACCGATGGGTGAGCTCGCACACCGAAGTCACCATGACCTGGAGGAAATCCGCATGCGTTTGCCAGTCGCGCGAAAGGAAACTGCCGGTCACGCCATATCCTGCGTTGTTGACCAGTGTGTCGATGACCAGTCCGCGCCTCGCGACTTCGGCCTCGATGTGGGCGGGTGCGTCGCGGTCCGACAAGTCGGCTTCGATCACCTCGCATCGAAGGGGGGCGAGCGAAAGCGCCAGGTCGCGCAAGCGGTCGCCGCGCCGGGCCGTGAGCACCAGGACCTTTCCCCGCCTCGCGTACGCTCTCGCGAACGCGGCGCCGATGCCGGCCGAGGCGCCCGTGATCAAGGCTGCTGTCGCGGCGTCTTGCGTTTTCTCTTGCATTGCCCGAGTTTAGAAGAACGAGGCCGAAATTTACGCGCCTCAAGAAACCCGGAGAATGTGGATGCGCCGCAAGATCGTGGCTGGCAACTGGAAGATGCACGGGGACCGTGTCAGTGCCCACGCACTGGCAGAAGCTGTTTCGGCGTATTCCGGCGCGAAATGCGATATCGCTTTGCTTCCGCCGTTCGTGCACCTGTCGATGTTGATCAGCGAATTCGGTGGCGACGCGCTGCAGTTCGGCGCCCAGGACATCAGCCGGCACGCGACCGGGGCCTACACGGGCGAGATTTCCGGGAGCATGCTCTCCGACATCGGATGCCGCTACGCCCTCGTTGGTCACTCGGAACGCCGCCAGTACCACGCCGAGTCCGACGACCTCGTGGCAGCGAAGTTTGTCGCGGCGCTGTCGGTCAATGTCCAGCCGATCCTGTGTGTCGGGGAAACACTGGAGCAGCGCGAGTCGGGCGGTACCGAGGGGCTTCTATCGAGGCAACTCGAAGCCGTGATCGCCGCCGCGGGCGTGGATTCCTTCGAAAGGGCGGTGTTGGCCTACGAACCGGTCTGGGCGATCGGCACGGGTCGGACCGCTTCGCCGCAGCAGGCCCAGGACGCGCATGCGTTCCTGCGTAGCGTGCTTGCCCGACACGATGCTAAACTCGCCGGCTCGCTGCGGATCCTTTACGGAGGCAGCGTAAAACCGGGCAACGCGCAGCTGCTTTTTGCGCAGCCCGACATCGATGGCGGTCTCATCGGTGGTGCCTCACTCGTCGCGGAGGATTTCCTCGCGATCTGCAAAGCGGCGTCCTGATCCGTAATCGATCGGGCCCCCATCTGGAATCGAAATGCTGAATGTCCTGAACATTGTGTATGTCCTGGTGGCGATCGCCATGACCGCTTTCATTCTGCTGCAACGGGGCGCGGGCGCAACCGCAGGCGCCAGTTTCGGCGCCGGCGCTTCCGCCACGGTGTTCGGCTCGCGCGGCGCGAGCTCGTTCCTGACGCGTTCGACCGCAGTGCTTGCGACGACTTTTTTCGTGCTGACGCTGGGCATGGGCATCTACGTATCCCGCGGTGCCGGCATCGCGCAGGAGGTCGACCTCGGCGTCATGGGGCAGACCAGCAGCAATCAGACGCCCGCCAAGCCGACACCCGCGTCCGACGTTCCCCAGGCACCCCCGGGTGCTGCACGGATCGTCTCTCCGGTCACGACCTCTCCCTCAACCGGCACCCTTGCCGTCGATCCGTCGGTTCCGGTAGCGACGGTACCCGTGCCGACCGCGGGCGACGTTCCGGCAGCTCCCGCGCAGACGGACGACAAGCCGGCACGATAGACTCGCGATATATCCAGGCCGACGGCAGCAGATCGCCGTCGGCCTCTACGTGTCAAAGCCCAGGTGGCGAAATTGGTAGACGCACTACCTTGAGGTGGTAGCGACGAAAGTTGTGGAGGTTCGAGTCCTCTCCTGGGCACCAATCTGGAAGACGTCTTGGCGTCTTGCCTGTTTCAGGCGACTGGCGATCCCGACGCACCGTGGATCGCGAAGCGCAGAGATGCAGTACGAAGGGCAGTCGCGCGAGCGATGTGCCCGTGGTCAGGCGACAACGTCTTGAGCCCTCGAGGGCCCCGGATGGCGTGGTGGATCCAGATTCTCTTATCGGCGTTGTGACGCCGGCGGCCCAGGTTTACGGAACGAGCGATGGATCTGTCGCAATACCTGCCGGTGTTGCTGTTCCTCGCGGTGGCGACTGTCATCGCCGTGGCGCTGCTGGCGCTCGGCTCGGTTCTGGGTCCGAAAAGTCCCGGTGCCGACAAGATGTCTCCTTATGAATGCGGCTTCGAGGCATTCGAGGACGCGCGCATGCAGTTCGACGTCCGCTATTACCTGTTCGCGATACTTTTCATCGTGTTCGACCTCGAGATCGCGTTCCTGGTGCCCTGGGCAGTGGTGTTCACCAAGATCGGCGTGCTCGCCCTGATCGAGGTGGCCATGTTCCTCGCGCTGCTCCTCATTGGATTCGTGTACGCGTGGAAGAAGGGCGCGCTCGAATGGGAGTGACCGATCGCATCAGCGGCGTGATGCACAACCCCGTGCCGATCGGCCAGGTCGACGACATCCTGCGGCCGGCTGGCGACAATCCACTGCTGGAAAAGGGTTTCGGGGTCACCTCCGTCGATGCGCTGGTGAACTGGGCGCGCACTGGCTCCATGTGGCCCATGACGTTCGGCCTCGCGTGCTGCGCGGTCGAGATGATGCATGCCGGCGCTGCGCGCCTCGACCTCGACCGCTACGGCGTCGTCTTCCGCCCCAGTCCGCGACAGTCCGACGTGATGATCGTCGCGGGAACCCTGGTGAACAAGATGGCGCCGGCATTGCGCCGCGTCTACGACCAGATGCCGGATCCCAAGTGGGTGATCTCCATGGGCAGCTGCGCCAACGGTGGCGGCTACTACCACTACTCCTATGCGGTCGTGCGTGGATGCGATCGTATCGTGCCGGTCGATATCTACGTACCGGGCTGTCCGCCGACCGCGGAAGCCTTGATTTACGGCATCCTGCAGCTGCAGAAGAAGATCCGGCGCACCAGCACCGTCGGGCGCAAGGCATGACTGCGGTCGAGTCGCTCCTGCTGTCGGTGCAGCAGCGGTTGGGAGACCGCGTGCTCGGCTCCCATGACGCGCTGGGCCAGGCCACGATCGAAGTCGCGCCGGAGTACTGGAGGGAGACCGCGCAGGTGTTGCGCGACGATCCGGCGTTTGCGTTCGAGCAACTGGTCGACCTGTGCGGGGTGGATTACCTCGGCTTCGGCGTCGACGAGTGGGACACCGTCGAGGTGACGCACGAAGGTTTTTCCCGCGGGGTCGAGGGACGGGCGGGTCCAGGTCGGTTTGCGTGGGCGGACCGTCCGAGAGAGGTAGCCGAATCAGGCCGCTTTGCAGTAGTCGTGCACCTGCTCTCGGTCACCCACAACTGGCGAATCCGGTTGAAGGCCCGGTGTTCTGACTCGGCGGCTCCGATCATCGCCTCATTGACCGGGGTCTGGCGGGGCTCGAACTGGTTCGAGCGTGAGGCCTTCGACCTTTACGGCATCGTGTTCGAAGGCCATCCGGACTTGCGGCGGATTCTCACGGACTACGGGTTCATCGGTCATCCATTCCGCAAGGATTTTCCGCTGATTGGCAACGTCGAGGTGCGCTACGACCCCGAGAAACAGCGGGTCGTGTATCAGCCGGTGTCCATCGTGCCCCGCGTGCTCGTGCCGCGCGTCATTCGTGACGACTCGCGCTACGAGCAGGCTCGCGCCGAAGCGGCTGGCGACGGGGGTCCGGCGTGAGCGACCTCGCCGAAATCCGCAACTACACGATGAACTTCGGTCCGCAGCATCCGGCGGCGCATGGGGTGCTTCGGCTCGTGCTTGAACTCGATGGCGAAGTCGTGCAGCGCGCCGACCCGCATATTGGGCTGTTACACCGCGCGACCGAGAAGCTCGCCGAGACGCGCACCTATCTGCAGAGCGTGCCGTACATGGATCGGCTCGACTACGTGTCGATGATGTGCAACGAGCACGCGTACGTGATGGCGATCGAGAAGATGCTCGGCATCGA
>JBBSJG010000227.1:0-4842 GCA_038257485.1 Longimicrobiales bacterium
CGGGAAGACAGCGGGGAAGGACCGTGCGCAGGCGAAGGCCACGTTCCCGGCGCTCCTCGGGCGTGATGAAGCGATGCGACAGGCGACGTCCGCCGTCTCGTCGGCAGTACGGAATATTGCGGCGGCGGGGCTCGATCCTGCGCCATTCAACGTGGTTGGCGACTTCATACTGAGTCGAGATCGCTGACCCTTAGTAGTTGCTACAAAGGAGGTTACAGTGCCCTTGCTCGACCGCATTACAGACCCTGCCCAGCTGCGAACGCTGGCGCCCGACCAGCTCGAGGACGTTGCCCGCGAGGTGCGCGAACGCATGGTCGACGTCATCAGCCACGTCGGCGGCCACTTCGCGCCAGGGCTCGGTGTGGTCGAGCTCACGATCGCGCTGCACTACGTATTCAACACCCCCGACGACAAGCTCATCTGGGACGTGGGTCACCAGGGCTATCCCCACAAGATCCTCACTGGCCGGAACGCGACGTTCCCGAACATCAGGCAGAAAGGCGGCCCGAGCGGCTTCCTTTCCCGTCGTGAATCGGAGTATGACACGTTCGGCGCGGGACACGCCGCGACGTCGATCTCGGCTGGCCTCGGGATGGCCGCAGGCCGCGACCTGAACGGTGAAAATTTCGAAGTCGTCGCGATCATCGGGGACGGCGCGCTCACCAGCGGCATGGCCTACGAGGCACTCAACAACGCGGGACACACCGACCGCGATTTCATTGTGGTCCTGAACGACAACGAGATGTCGATCGCGCCCAATGTTGGTGCGATGCACAAGTACCTGATGAAGATCGTGACCAACCCGATGTATAACAGGGTGCGTGACGAGCTCAAGAGCCTGCTCGCGAAGTCGCCATCGGCAATCGAAGCGCTCGCAATCAAGATCGAGGAGAGCGCGAAGACCCTTCTGACACCTGGCAGCCTGTTCGAGGATCTCGGCTTCCGGTATGTCGGGCCGATCGACGGCCATGACCTGCCCGCCCTCGTCGAGACGTTCAGGAACGTCAAGGATTGGAAGGGCCCCCGCCTGGTCCACGTGATCACGAAGAAGGGAAAGGGCTACACACTCGCGGAGGAAAACCCGATCGAGTGGCACGGCGCGACACCATTCGACAAGATCAGTGGCGAGATGGCGAAGAAGAAGGGCGGCAATCCCGCGTATACCGCCGTCTTCGGCAAGGGTCTGGTCGAGCTGGCCGCGAACCACCCTGAGATGGTGGTCATCACCGCAGCGATGCCGGGCGGTACCGGCACAGGCAACTTTGCGGACGCCTACCCGAAGCGTTTCTTCGACGTGGGCATCGCGGAAGGCCATGGTGTCACGTTCGCGGCCGGGCTCGCAACGCAGGGCATCAAGCCCGTCGTCGCCATCTACTCGACGTTCCTGCAGCGCGCCTACGACTCGATCATCCACGATGTCGCCATCCAGCGCCTGCCCGTTGTCTTCGCGATGGACCGCGGCGGTCTCGTCGGCAACGACGGACCCACCCACATGGGGCTGTACGACATTCCATACCTGCTGGCAGTCCCGCACATGATCGTCACGGCGCCGAAGGACGGCGCGGAGATGCTCGCGCTGCTGCGCCTCGGCGTCGAACAGCAGGAGGGGCCGTTCTCGCTGCGCTACCCGCGTGACAACGTGCCCGCGGCGGTGCCCGCGCTCGGCGACATCCCGGTCATCGAGATGGGGTCGTGGGAAATGCTGCGCCGCGGACAGGGCGTCGCAATTCTCGCGGTCGGCACGCTCGTTCTGCCTGCCCTGCTGGCGGCCCGTGAATTGGAAGCCGAGGGCATCGACGCCACGGTCGTCAACTGCCGGTTCCTGAAGCCGTACGACGAGGCGATGCTGGCAGACGTGGCCGCTCGCCACGCGGGCATCCTCACACTCGAAGAGGGCAGTGATGTGAACGGATTCGGCGCACTGATCATGCACGCACTCGAGCACGCGCCGTCGCATCCCATTGTGAACATCGCGGGCGTCCCCGATCGCATCATCGAGCACGCCACTCGCGCGGAACAGCTCGATGAGTGCGGCATCGACGTTCCTGGCATCGTTTCGCGCGTTCGCGCGCTCGCGACCGCAGCCGGTGTTGCTCGGGTGCGCGTAACAGCATGACGACGCAGGCGACGGCGCCGCGGATTGTCGGCGTCGTCGGCCGTTCCCCGGAGCCGGACGTCGTTGACGCATTGCTTCGCGTTTGCGCGGGCTTCGAAGCCAGGGGTGCGCGGATGCGGATCGAGCCGCAGCTGTGGCCGGACGAACGATCCACCGGCATTTTACCCGCCGAATTGGACCTGATCGTTACCCTCGGTGGCGACGGCACCCTCCTGCGGGGCGCCCGCATGGTCGCAGCACACCGCGCTCCCGTACTGGGGATCAACCTGGGGCACCTCGGTTTCCTCACGTCCATCGCAGTGCCCGAGATCGATCATGCAATCGCGCAGCTCTTCAATGGCGAATACTGGATCGACGAACGCATGACGCTCAATGTCACTGTTGAACGAAAGGACGGTGGCGACAGCGAGAACTTCCTCGCGCTCAATGATGCAGTCGTTCACAAGGGTGGTCTCGCCCGCATCGTCCGTCTTACGGTGGAACTCGAGCCCGACCGGCTCGCCATCGGCAGCTACAATGCCGATGGCGTGATCCTCGCCACACCCACAGGCTCTACTGCGTACTCGCTTTCCGCTGGCGGCCCCATCGTATTTCCGTCGGTCGACTGCATCGTGACCACACCCATCTGCCCCCACTCGCTCGTGGTCCGCCCCATCGTGCTGCCCGCGTCCGCGGTTGTCGCGGTGCGCGCTGTCGGGCCTGCCGAGGGACTGATCCTCACGGTGGATGGACAGGATGGCGCCGAACTGCAGCCGGGCGACCGTGTTGTCGTGCGCCGCGGCCCGCACTCTGTGAAGCTCGTCCGGTTCAAGGACGCAAACTTCTTCTCGACCATGCGTAAGAAGCTGCACTGGGCGCTCCAGCCGGCCGAGGCGACCTGACACGGCCTGCTATTGAACCGCCCCACGGTCTGCGCATAGTTTCCTCCATATGCTGATCGAGCTCCGCATCGAAAACCTGGCCGTCGTCGAACGCCTGAGCCTGCGCCTGCAGCCCGGCCTCAATGCACTCACGGGTGAAACCGGCGCAGGAAAGTCGATCATCGTCGGCGCGCTGTCGCTGCTGCTCGGCGAACGTGCATCAACCGATGTGGTTCGTCCCGGCGCCGAACGCGCGCGTGTCGAAGGTGTCTTCGACATCTCCGCCCGCCCGGTGCTGCGCGCGTTGCTCGATGAACACGGAATCGACACGGCGGATGACCTGCTCATCCTGCGCCGCGAGGTCGCGCTCGAAGGGCGGAACCGCGCGTGGGTCAATGGCGCAGCCGCCACTGCCGCATTGCTTTCCGCCGTCGGCCGTCAGCTCGTGGACCTGCATGGCCAGCATGAACACCAGACGCTGCTGCGGCCCGAGGAGCAACGCGATGTTCTCGATGCATTCGCGCGCGCACAACCCGCGGCCTCGCGCGTACGCGACGCGCACGCCAAAGCGCGCACCGCTGCGGCATCTCTGCAGGTCCTCGAGCAACGCGCAAGAGAGCTGACGCAGCGCGCCGACTACCTCCGCTTCCAGCTGGAGGAGATCGACGCTGCCGAGCTGAAGGAAGGCGAGGACGTGGAGCTGGAGACGGAGTCGAACCGGCTCGAGCACGCTGAAGAACTGGCGCGCACTTCCGGCAGGCTGCACCAGTCGCTCTACGCCGACGAACGATCCGTCACCACGCAGCTCGACGACGTACGCCGTGCCCTCGCCCACCTCATCACGATCGATCCCGGCCTCGGCCGCTGGACGACGCCCCTCAACGAGGCGTTCTACACGCTCGAAGAAATGGGTCGCGATCTCGGTGACTATGCAGAGGGCGTGGAACACGACCCCGCAAAACTCGATGAACTGCGCTCACGCCAGGACCGACTCTTCCGACTGCGCTCGAAGTACGGGTCCACCGTGGAGGATGTGCTGGCGACGGCGGAGCGCGCACGCGAAGAGCTCCAGCAACTGGAAAACCTCGATGCCGACCGCGCGCGGCTCGCGGCCGAACGCGACACGGCCGTCACCGACCTGCATGCCGCCGCTGACGATCTGACGCGTGCTCGCACTGCCGCCGCCAGGAAGCTCACGAAGAAGATTGTCGATGTGCTGGCTGGTGTTGGCATGGCGGGTGTCTTCGAAGTGCGGCTCTCGCCGCTGTCGGAGCCCGGCACTGGCGGTGCGGAGGACGTTGAATTCCTCATCGCGGTCAACCGCGGCTTCGATCCGCGGCCGCTCGCTCGCATTGCATCCGGCGGCGAACTGTCCCGCGTCATGCTCGCCATCAAGACCGTACTCGCCGATATCGACGCAGTGCCGACCCTCGTGTTCGACGAGATTGATGCCGGCATCGGCGGCCGCGTGGCCAATCAGGTCGCGGAAGAGCTGCGCCGTGTCGCGGAACATCATCAGGTGTTCGTGATCACACACCTGCCACAGATCGCTTCACGCGCCGACCATCACCTGCTCGTCGAGAAGCGCGATCGCGATGGACGCACCGCGACAGTCGTCGAGGAGCTCGCCGGCGATACCCGCGTCCGCGAACTCGCTCGCCTCCTCGGCGGAGACCCCGACAGCTCCGTCAGCCGGGAACACGCCCGCGAACTCCTCGCCACCCGCGCCAGCTGATCTTCCGCCGTCCCAACAACGGACAACGGTTTCACACGAAGTGAACGGAAAGGCCAGCCGACGTCTCACCCCCCGACAAATTCACTTCACGAAAAAATTGATTCCTTGTCTGTTTCGCCTTCGCGCACTTC
>JBBSJG010000228.1:0-4841 GCA_038257485.1 Longimicrobiales bacterium
AACAGCGCCGGATGCTTGAGCGGCAACTCGATCATCTCGCGAACCTGCTGCAGTGTGTCGCCGATACCGCCAATGTCGTCATAGCTGACAGACATCGGTCGCGTCTCGTCGACTTCCACGAACTCCGGCAGTAGCTCGATCTCCGTATCCTGCGCGATCTGCACGATACCACGAGGCGTCGTCGACACCACACGCAGTCGGATCTCCTGCAGACCGAACGCCGGCTGCTCGAAGAACATGCGGAACAGGTCATCCGGCATTCCAGCCTGACCCTGTCCGACCTGGTTGCGCTGATAAATCGATGTGGAGATCACGTCGCCCTGAACGAGCGGACGCTGGAACAGTGTGCGGCGGAGCATCTCGCCGGAGCCGACAAGACGTAAGTTCTTCTGCGCGGGCGCGAGCTGCACACGACGCGCAGGCTTCGCATCGCCCTTCTTCACGTCAACGCCGTCACCGATGCTGACACCGGCATTGCCTCGCTGCAGGCCGTCCAGCCGGATGACTTCGATGCCTTCGTCCTCAGGATATGGCGGTAGCGCGATCGCGGCCGTCGTCCGCTTCCCGACAAGCTCGAGGACGTCGCCCTCGCGGATGTTCAGCTCGCCCATCGTACGACGCCCGATACGCGCCGTACCCGTGCCGACGTCCTGTGGCTTCGCACCCGCTACCTGCAGCTTCGCACCATCCGGATTGTCCGCCATGCATTCCCCCTGTGAGCCCGCCGCCCGCGCTGAACCGCGCCGTCGAAGCGCAAGAACCGTGCGGAAACACGGGCCGTTCCAGCTATTGCTTCGCCCGACCCCGTCCAACCAGTACAGGCCGGAGAACGGCCCACACACTGTCGGCAATCATGCGGTGGCCCTCCGGATTCGGATGGATGCCATCCTCCTGGTTCAGGCGAGGTACGCCCGCTACACCATTCAACAGGAACGGGATCAGCGTCGCATCATACTTCGACGCGAGATCCGGATACACCTTCTGGAACCGCGCTGTATACGGCGGCCCGAGATTGGGCGGCGCCTGCATCCCGGCGATGATGATTGCAGCATCCGGATACTTCTCCCGCGTGCGCTCGAGGATGATGTCGAGATTGCTCCGGAGCGAATCCACATTGAGCGCGCGCAGTCCGTCGTTCGCGCCGAGCTCGAGCACAAGCACATCGACGGGATTCTGCAGCAGCCAGTCGATCCGCCGCAGCCCGCCCGCCGACGTCTCACCGCTGATGCCGGCATTGCTGACTGTGAACGGCAGCGAGTCCGCATCAATGCGCTGCTGCACGAGCGCAGGAAACGCAGCGTCTGCGCCCACACCGTACCCGGCGGTAAGACTGGTCCCGAGAAACAGAACGGTGGTACTGGCGACGGCGGACGCGCTGCCGCCGTTGCCTGTCGCATCCGCGGCAGAATTCGCAGCGTTGTCTGCAGGGGCGGGTCGTTCACTGCATCCGAATAGCGCGGCAGTTGCGAGTGCGGCTATAATCCGTCGCATGGTAATCTCAGCTCGTGATGTCGGTCAGACCTACCGCAGCGGCGGACGCCCGCTGACGGTGTTGCGTGGGATCGATCTCGATATCGATGCCGGAGAGAAGATGGCGATTGTTGGGCCATCCGGCAGTGGCAAGACCACACTTCTCGGGCTGCTCGCCGGCCTCGACAGTCCCTCGACCGGGAAGGTCGAGTTGCTGGGACAGGATATCGCTGTCCTGGACGAGGATGGCCGTGCCCGTTTTCGCGCCGAGAACATCGGCTTCGTGTTCCAGGCGTTCCAGCTCATTCCCACACTCACAGCACTCGAGAATGTGCTCGTCCCGCTCGAGCTCGCGGGCGCGCTCAAGCGTTCGACCGCCAGCGAGATCCGCGCGCGTGCGACGGACCTCCTGGACCAGGTCGGGCTCGGCGACCGGACCCATCACTATCCGTCCCAGCTGTCCGGCGGCGAACAACAGCGCGTCGCACTCGCGCGCGCGTTCGCGGGTGAGCCACGTCTCCTGTTTGCGGACGAACCGACCGGCAACCTCGACGCGGACACGGGCGCCATCATCATCGAGTTGATGATGAAGCTGAATGAAGCCGCGGGGACGACACTGATCCTCGTGACACACGACCTGGATCTCGCGCATCGCATGGGTCGCACCGTCCGCCTCGCACACGGCAGCATCTCCAGCGACACTCGCGCAGCCACCGAAGCGACAAACTAGATGCGACTGCCCTTCGCACTGACACTCGCGTTGCGCGAGGGTCGGTCCAGTGCGCGGCGACTCGCGACATACATGATCGCGATCACCATCGGTGTCGCGGCACTCGTCGCCATCAATTCGTTCCGCGCGAATGTCGTCCGTTCCGTTGACGAAGAGTCTCGCACACTGCTCGGCGCGGACCTCCGACTCAACTCCAATACACAGTTCCCTGACAGTGTGCGCGCGCTCATCGACTCGCTCGAGACCGCGTCGCCCGGTACAACCGCGGAAGTCGTGAGCACCATCACGATTGCAGTGTCAGACGGCGGCGTGCGACTCGTCCAGCTGCGCGGCGTGCAGGGGCCGTATCCCGTGTATGGCACGATGGCGACGGAACCGGCGGGATTGTGGAGCAGACTCGGCGACGGTAAGCGCGTACTCGTGGAACCCACTCTGCTCGCACAGGTCGACGCGAAGGTAGGTGACACACTGCAGCTCGGTGGTCAGCGCTTCGAGATCGCAGGCGTCATCACCAACCTGCCCGCCGAAGTCAGCTTCCGCAATGCACTCGGGCCGCGCGTCTACATGAGCAAAACGGCGCTGGATGCGACGGGGTTGATTCAGTTCGGCAGCATCGCGCGCCACGAGATCTTCATGAAGATGCCGGACGAACAGAGGCTGCAGACATTTGTCGATCGCAACCACGACCTCTTCCGCCAGAGTCTCATCGGCTTCACAACCGCGCGGGAACAGGCCGAACAGCTCGCGAAGGCGCTGGACACACTCGGCCGCTTTCTCGGTCTCGTCGGACTCGCCGCACTGCTGCTCGGTGGACTCGGCGTCGCCAGTGCAATCAATGTGTTCATCAAGAGCAGGCGAGACACCATTGCAGTCCTGCGCTGCATTGGCGCAACACAACGCACCGCGTTCACTGCATACCTGCTGCAAGCCGTCGCACTCGGTGTAACCGGCGCCGCCGCCGGCGTGCTGCTCGGACTGGCCGTCCAGATCGCGCTGCCATCGCTACTCGAGAGCGTGCTCCCGTTCAATGTTTCGTTCCGTATCGAGTGGGGTGTCCTCGCGACAGGTCTCGGCATCGGTGCCGCCGTTACTACAGTATTCGCATTGCTTCCGCTGCTCGAGATCCGCGGGATCTCGCCGCTGCGCGCACTGCGTCACGCGCTCGAACCCGCACGCACCCGCGACCCGCTCCGCTGGGCCGTCTATGCACTGCTGCTCGCAGCCATTGCAGCACTCAGCATCTGGCAGGCCGGCGAGGTGCGCATTGGACTCGCGTATACCGGTGCGCTCGGCGCTGCCATGATCATCCTCTGGATCTGCGCGGCCACACTCACGTGGCTGACCCGCAGGTTCTTCCCGCGCAGTGCTGCATTCCCGATACGACAGGGCGTCGCCAATCTGTATCGTCCACAGAACCAGACCCTCGCGGTTACCATGGCTGTCGGTTTCGGTGTGTTCCTGTTGTCGGGATTGTGGGTCGTGCAACGCAATCTGCTCGACTGGATCCAGCTCGATGGCGGATCCCAGCCTGCGCCCAACCTCGTGCTCATCGACGTGCAGCCCGATCAGCTCGATGACATGCGCCAGATCGTCGCACGATATACGACGGTTGCTCCCGAGGTCACTCCCATCGTGCCGGGAAAGGTGGCCGCCGTCCGCGGCATCCCCGCGCCGAAGCTGCTCGCCGAACGACAGACACCACGCGTCGAGCCATGGGCAGTACGGCGGGAGTATCGACATACGTACCGCGCGCTGCCGACGGAGTCCGAGAAGATCGTTGCAGGGAAATGGTGGGACGGTGCGTACAAGCAGGGGGCAGTCGCCGAAGTGTCCGTCGAGGAAGATCTGCTGCTGAATCTCGGCGCGAAGCTCGGCGATCGCATTACCTGGGACATCCAGGGCGTACAGCTCGAGACCATCGTCACCAGCGTGCGACAGGTCGACTGGGCCCGCTTCGATACCAACTTCTTCGTCGTATTCCAGCCCGGCGTCCTCGATTCCGCGCCGCAGACGTATGTAGCCCTCGTGAAGATCGACCCCGCCGCGAGCCAGACGCTCCAGCGCGAGGTGTCACTCAAGCACGCCAACATCTCCGCAATCGATGTCGGCAGCGTGCAGAAAACCCTCGAACGCATTGTCGGCCGCGTCGCATTCGCCATCCGCTTCATGGCCCTGTTCAGCGTAGTCGCAGGAGCACTCGTTCTCCTCGCCGCCCTCGCCGCAGGCCGCTACCAGCGCATCCGCGAAAGCGCACTACTCCGCGTTCTCGGCGCACGACGCAACCAGGTCCGCACCATGCTCCTCACCGAGTACCTCGCACTCGGACTGCTTGCGGGTTTTGTCGGCGTCATGCTCGGCGGCATCGCAGGATGGCTGCTCGTCCAATTCGTGTTCAAGGTCGACTTCACACTCCCATGGGCAGCCCTCGCCTCCCTCTGGCTCGGCGTCGCCACCATGTCTGCACTGATGGGAGTCTACACATCGCGCGATGCGTTGGCCGGGACCCCGTTGGAAGTGATGCGGTCGGAGCAGTGAGACCGCTGCGCGGTCAAACCGCGCCGAAACCGCTGACGCTGGCTGACCGCTGACGCTGGCGAACCGCTGCGCTGGCGGACCGCCAGCTAAAGCGGTTCGCCAGCTA
>JBBSJG010000229.1:0-4817 GCA_038257485.1 Longimicrobiales bacterium
ACTTCTTCGTGGGATTCGACTACTGACGTGCTGAATCGCTTGAAAATACTGGCCGTGATGGTTTTGGTGGCGACGGCTGCGTCGTGCGCCACGGCAAATGCGACGCCCGATGCGCCTCCCGGCGGAGGGGCTGTGGTGACGCCGGTCGCCCTGGACACGGCGGCGGCCGGGTCCCTCGCGCAGGCGACGCGTCCGAACGAGCCCTTGCAGATCCTGTTCGACTGGTCGCTGCAGGATCGTGAAGCGAAGTTCGGGGGCAAGGGCGTCGTGCGCATGCAGGCGCCCTACCGCGCGCGCCTCGATCTCTTCGTGGGTCCCGACATCGAGGTGCTGAGGGCCGCCCTGCTGGAGGGCACGGTCGACGTGGTGCACGGCGGGCCGGGCGTGCCGATCCCACCAGTCGAGTTCCTGTGGAGCGTGCTGGGAGTCTTTCGCGCACCGGGCAACGCGACGATGAGCGGCCTGACACGCGAGGGCAACGGCCTTAGCTTGTCCTTCACGGAAGGCACGGCGAAATGGCGCTTTGTATCCGACGGCGCCACTCTCAGGAGTGCGGAATGGCGAGCGGACGACGGCGGGCGCAGGACGGTCGAGCTGACCGGCCCGTTCCGTTTCGGCCGGCCGTCGAAAGCAGTATTCCGCGACTGGCGCGAATTCCGCGAGCTGGTCCTGACCGTCACGAGCGTTGAGAAAGTCGAACCCTTTGGCCCAGAGACGTGGAATGTTGCGAACCGCTAAGCGTGCCGCCTCGCTGCTGACTGTCGCACTGCTGTGCAGTTGCTACAGTTTCTCGAGCGCGGGCGGTTTCCCGCAGCACGTGCGCACGATCTTCATTGCGCCGCTGGAGAACAAGACCGTGAAGTTCGAACTCGATACGCAGATGCAGGCGGAGCTGACGGAGAAGCTGCCGCGTGCGCTGGGCGTTCGTCTGGGCGGCGAGGAGACCGCGGATGCCGTCATCCGAGGCGAGATCACGAACTACCAGGACGCAGCGCAGAACTATCGGTCGGGCGACCCCGGCAATGTCACAGTGATCCAGCATCAGGTTGTTGTGACGGCGACGATCCGGATCATCGATGTAAAGAACAACCGCTACATCTGGGAAGGCGTCGGCATCACGGGCAAGGGCGAGTATCGTCCGGACTCCGAGAATGACGCGGGCGCGCGGATGAAGGCGATCCAGAACATCATGCAGCTGATCATCGACGGCGCCCAGTCACAGTGGTAACGATCGCCACGCGCGGCAGCATACTCGCGCTCTGGCAGGCGAACCATGTTGCAGCCGCCGTGCGCGCAGCCGGACCGGACGTCGAGACGCGGCTCGAGATCGTGCGGACGACGGGCGACCGCATCACCGACGTACCGCTCTCCCTGATCGGCGAACGCGGCCTGTTCACTGGCGAACTGGACAACGCGCTGCTCGATGGCCGCGCCGACGCAGCAGTGCATTCCCTCAAGGATCTCCCGACCGCGATTCCGGACGGCCTCATGATCGCCGCCATCCTCCAGCGCGAGGATGCACGCGATGCCTGGCTCGCGCGCGACGGCGCCGCCACTCTGCAATCCCTGCCACGCGGCGCGGTCGTGGGCACCAGCTCCCTGCGTCGGCGCGCCCTGCTGCTCGCTGCGAGGCCTGATCTCGATGTGAACGACGTGCGAGGCAACCTCGACACGCGGCTGGCCAAACTCGCGGACGGCCTGTATGACGCCATGATCCTCGCGCTCGCGGGGCTGCGACGCCTTGGCCGCGAAGATGCCGTAACGCAACTCCTCGACGCACCCGACTGGCTGCCTGCGCCTGGACAAGGCGCCATCGCCGTCGTGACCCGCGCGGACGACGCGCGCACGCAGGCGTTGCTGAAACCACTCCAGCACAACGACACGACGCTTGCCGTCACCGCGGAACGCGCGCTGCTGCGGACACTCGAGGGCGGATGCCAGGTCCCCATCGGTGCGCTCGCCACGGTGATCGACGGCATGCTGACACTGCACGCCATCGTCGCCGACCCGGATGGGGGCCAGCTCGTCAGAGCCGCACGCGATCAATCCGTCAACGATGACCCACTCACGCTCGGGCGCGATCTCGCCGCGATCATGCTCCAACAGGGTGCCGCATCCATTCTCGACCGCCTCCGCCTGCAGTCCACCGGAAGCGCGCCGCCGGTCGCCGCGCCATGAGCCACCCGGCAGACATCACACGACCGCCCGTGCCGCCGGCCGCGAAGCTGATGTCACGCGCAGATGCAGTGGCACGCTTCGGTTCCGCGCGCACCAGCACCGTGGTCTTCACGAATGGCGTGTTCGATCTACTGCATCGCGGTCATGTCGACTATCTGTTCGCCGCGCGTGCGCTCGGTGATGCGCTGATCGTCGGACTCAACAGTGACGAATCCGTGCGACGGCTGAAGGGGCCGACCCGGCCCGTGAACACCGAGTACGACCGCGCTTTCGTACTTGCAGGCCTCGCATGTGTGGACGCAGTGGTTGTCTTCAGTGAAGACACGCCATCAGACCTGATCGACGCGATCGTGCCGAACGTCCTCGTGAAGGGCGGTGACTACAGCGCCGACCAGGTCGTGGGCCGCGCGACCGTTGAGCGCGCCGGCGGAACACTCGTCCTCATTCCGTTCGTCGATGGACAGTCGACGACTTCAATGCTGCACCGCATCCAGGAAGAGAAATAGATGTCCGCAACACCTCGTACCACCCGCGCAATCGACGCACTGCGCAATATCACATTCGAACGCAATGCGGTGCCATACGCAGAGGGTTCGTGCATGATCTCCACGGGCAACACACGAGTCCTCTGCACGGCGTCCGTAGAGTTGTCCCTGCCGCCCTGGAAGAAGGGGAGCACTTCGGGCTGGCTCACCGCTGAGTATTCGATGCTGCCGCGAGCAACGCACACGCGCAATTCACGCGAACGCAGCAAGCTCGGTGGACGCACACAGGAGATTCAGCGTCTGATCGGTCGCGCACTGCGCTCCGCGGTTGATCTCGAGCTGCTCGGACCTCGCACAATCCTCATCGATTGTGACGTGCTCGTCGCTGATGGCGGCACGCGTACCGCCGCGATCACGGGCGCTGCGGTCGCCGTTCATGACGCATGCTCCTGGCTCATGCGCGAGGGTCATCTCGCTGTGAATCCAATGCGCCAGCTCGTTGCAGCAACGAGTGTCGGCATCATCGACGGCGAACCGCGTCTCGATCTCGAGTATACGGAGGATGTACGCGCGGATGTCGACATGAATATTGTCGCACTCGAGGATGGCGGACTCGTTGAAGTGCAGGGAACGGCCGAACACAATCCATTCTCACGCGCAGAGCTGGATCAGCTCATCACGCTCGGCACCACCGGCATCGCCGAACTCGTACGATTGCAGCGCGCCGCACTCGCATGATACAGACGTCGCCTTTTCTCGTGGCTACGCGCAGCGCTCACAAGCTCGAGGAGATTCGTGCGATCCTGGCAGGATGCGCGCAGGTTATCTCGCTCGAAGATGCGAGTGTTGCACAGTCGCCGGACGAGGACGACATCGAATGCTTCGACACGTTTCACGACAACGCGATCGCGAAGGCGCTGTACTTCATGCGCCTGACGGGTCTGCCGACAATCGCGGATGATTCCGGTATCGTGGTTGATGCACTGGATGGCAGACCCGGCGTGTGGTCACGACGGTATGCACAACGCGTGGATCCGGCACGGGCGGGTACACTGAACGGCGTAGCGCTCGACCTCGCAAACAATGCGCGCATCGCGCACGAACTGCGCGACGTGCCCGCCGACGCTCGCACCGCACACTACATGTGCGTGGCTGCACTCGCACTTCCCGACGGCACCACATGCAGTGCACTCGGATCGTGCTCCGGCGTGTTCGTTCTCGAGCCGCGAGGCGACGCCGGATTCGGTTACGATCCGCACTTCCTGCTGCCGCCCGAAGGACTCACGTTCGGGCAGATCCATGTGCACGAGAAGCAGCGGATCAGTCATCGTGCACGCGCGTTCCGTGCGCTCGCGCCACTGCTCGGATGATCACGCTACCGCGCCGTTGCGTTCACCGGGTTGATTATCACACCGCACCTCATTAGCTTCTCGTGCTCCCGACGGGGCGTAGCGCAGCTTGGTAGCGCGCCTGGTTTGGGACCAGGAGGTCCCCGGTTCGAATCCGGGCGCCCCGACTGTCGGCGGTTTTTTCGTATAGCGCCCGTAGCTCAGGTGGATAGAGCAGCGGCCTTCTAAGCCGCCGGTCATAGGTTCGAATCCTATCGGGCGCATCTGATTGGTCCGGTCGGTGCAGTACAACGGTCGAGAATGACCGTTCCCATGGTGGGCGTAGCTCAGTTGGTTAGAGCACCGGGTTGTGGTCCCGGGGGTCGGGGGTTCAAGTCCCCTCGCTCACCCTGATCGTGGACGCAGGAACAGTTGGAGCCCGTCGGGTATCAACGGGTCGGAAAATGCGCTCGTAGCTCAATCGGCAGAGCAGGGGACTCTTAATCCCAAGGTTGAAGGTTCAATTCCTTCCGGGCGCACTGATACCTGACAATTCGTGTTGTGCCGCACGTCTTTTCGACGAAAACAAACGTCGAAGAGGGGTTGACCATCCGCGGTCGAATTGTTACATTGTAATGCTGGACGCGAAACGCGTCGCGATATTTGAAATCTTGGGTTTTGGTGTTGTTCGTGCAGGTCCCGCACCTCGTATACCTTCGAGGGGCTAGACACTTCGAGTGTCAGAGGGATTAAGGCAAAGGTAGAATCCGAATGCCTACGAATGGTCACGGAAGTGACAAATGACGCTAACGCGAAATAACACGTA
>JBBSJG010000230.1:0-4777 GCA_038257485.1 Longimicrobiales bacterium
ATTTATCCAGAGCGCGGGCACATCAGTAGGGGCGAAAAACGGGACGTACTTCACATCCTTGGTCTGAACCGTCCGGAAGTAGTCCCACGCGTCCGTGACAATCTGCGGCGTAAGCAGAATGTCGAGCATCGTCATTGCCTGAACTTTTGCGCCGGCAACAACTCCCTTGTGCGCAACAGGAGTAGCCATCGAGATGGCATTCGCCCAGTTGTGGCCCGGAAGCCGTGGGATGTTCGAAGGGAAGCGAAGGTTGATCGTCGGGACGTTCCAGCTGACATCGCCGATATCATCGGAGCCTCCACCCGTGCGGGTCGATTCGTTTGCCGGACCGCTCAGTCTTGGCGCTCTCACTGATAATCCACTGTCGGCGACATTGAGCTCACGCTGGATACTTTTTGCCATTGCCTGATCATTCGCGTCCCACACCGGCATGCCCACTTTGAGCATGTTCGCATATGCAACTTCGGCGACCGGCCGCGAAAAGTGCGCGCTCCAGCCCGAGCCAACCATCATCACGGTATCGACCTTCGTGTCCGTCATCGCGGCCGCTCCTGCGGCCATCCTTTTTGCCGCCTCGAACATCGCAAGCGTACGCGGATGATCGCGCTCCCGGAAGTAAAACCAGATGCTCGCCGCACTCGGCACGACATTTGGCTGGTCCCCGCCGTCGGTGATGACGTAGTGCGAGCGCTGCGCAAGCTGCATGTGCTCCCGCTTCATCTCCCAGCCCTGTGCCATGAGCATCACTGCGTCGAGCGCGCTTTTTCCGGCCCACGGCTGGCCGGCGGCGTGAGCGCTTGAGCCAGCGAACTTGAAGATGGCAGAGATGAGCGCGTTGTTCGAGGACTGCCCCCATTGCACGCCGAGTGTGTTGTCAACATGCGTGAAAAGCGTGATATCGACATCCTTGAACACGCCGGCGCGAACAAGAAACGCCTTGCCGGCCATCAGTTCTTCCG
This sequence comes from Longimicrobiales bacterium, assembly GCA_038257485.1. Classification (GTDB taxonomy): domain Bacteria; phylum Gemmatimonadota; class Gemmatimonadetes; order Longimicrobiales; family RSA9; genus DASUXU01. The sequence goes on from JBBSJG010000230.1 coordinate 960, forward strand.
CAACGCCGGGCCATAGCACCAGCGTGCCCGGGAGTTTTTCGCGCTGCATGATGTTCTTGACGACTATCGCAGCAGCGATGTTGAGAGGCATTCCTGCGTTGTGCCCCTCTCCATGACCCGGCGCACCGGCAAGGATGGGATCGCCAAACCCGGTTCCGGGCTTCTGGCTTGCTTTTGGAATTCCGTCAATGTCCGAGCCGAGCGAGATGACAGGCTTGCCGGAGCCCCACGTTGCGACGAATGCAGTCGGCATTCCGGCTACGCCGCGCTGGACTTTAAAGCCGTTCTGCTCGAGGACGCCTGTGAGATATTTTGATGTCTCGACCTCCTGGAAGCCGAGTTCGCCGTATGAGAAGACCTGATCCACCATCTGTTGTATCAGTTTCGCGCGCGCATCGATCTGCCGGACAGCTTCGGATTTGAGAGAATCGAGGCGGGCTGATGATTGATACTGGTATTTTATCGAGTCTGCCGCGTCGTCAGCGCTACGCTGCGCGCTCAACGTGGAGGGAAGCGACAAAACTGCGGATGCTACAAACGCCGCGAGCAACTGGTTGACGATCCTGCGATTGGGCATCACGCGTTCTCCATGGTATTGACGATAGGATTTGTTCAAAGTTAGCGATTCTGCATGATGCTTGAACCGCTGGCCATGAGCGACGCGTCGCCAGGTGTGATTATTCCGCGGCCGTGGAGAGCACGGCCGGTGAGAAGACCGCGTACTACATGATCACGCGGGATTGACACCGCGCCGACCGGCCTGCCGGGTCAGGTCGGGAAAAAGACCCGCTCAGAGCAAACGATTCGCAACTCAACGTGCGTGGCGGCGACCGGAGCCGCCGCCACGCTGCCCGTCAACCTTGACGCATGATCAAGGCTTTACCTGAACGTTGCCTTGCTCGTTGTTGAACTGCGGAGGAATGAAATCGCTGGCGCAATGCAACGGCGCCAGCGCCGCGTTAAAGAAGATCAGCGGCGACGCAAAGTCCGGCGTCACCTGCCCTTCGCCGTTGTCAGTCACCGTCCAGATATTGTGCGACTGGTTGGGATTGATCTGCCGCGGAATGCCGTTGACCACGACGCTCGTAAGCTGCCCGGTGATCCTCGCCTTGTTGCCCGTGATGCCCATGCAGATCACATCCCCCTTGAACTCCTGCACGACTCCCGTGACGGTGATCAGCGTAAAGTCGTACCGCCCCTTCGCCGCGAATGGCGTAGGAGAGTTGCTTGTGCTGAGCGCCACGAACGAGTACTCCTCGGTCGCGATGTTGCTGAAGAAGCCTGTGCCAAGCGTAAGCTTGACGTGACCAGATGCACGAGCACCGGTCGCTGCCTGCGGGGCCGTGGACGCCTGCTGCGTAGACGCGTTCCCTGATCCGAGGACGAGGTCGGCTGGTCCGTCCATCGTGACTGACCCGCGAAGGTCGGCCAGCGATTCGTTGAAAACTGGTCGCGCACCTGGTGCAGTCAGCGTGGGGTTTGTGGTGCTGTCAGCGCACGCTGCCAGCGCGGCGCACAGGGCGATGACACTTGAACGAGATACCTTCGACATGTTTGTTCTCCGTTGTGTGTAATTGAATTGCATAGACGTGTTCGATGTACCGTCTCTTCCCGAGGCGGTGCACGCGCGGGATACATGACCACTTGTCCTGCTGACCCCGTTACTTGGTGACGGGTGTCTGGCAGCTTCCGGCAGCGTGGTTCGCGCGGGCGCCTGAGTCGGTCACGACGAGTGTGACAGTGAGAGCCACCGGCTCGGGCACTTCACGCGCAGCGACGGCTGCCGTGGCGCGGTAGGTTCCCGCTGGCAGACCGGCGGCGTCGATGCAGAGTGTGCCAACGGTCGCGAGCTCGTCGGGCGCGACGGACGAGTGACGCGACTGCAGTACAAGCCAAGCGGCGCCGTGCGTTGAATCCGCGTAAACGAGCCGCATCAGGCGCACATCGGTGAACCGCGCGCTTCCGCCGTTGTGAACGCGTAATGGTTGGGCGGGCGGAGGCGTCTCGCCCGATGCGACGAACTGGAAGCGACTTGCCGCGAGATGCAGCGGCGTATCGGAAGCGTTGCCGGCCTGCGCCTCGGCCAGGGACGCGGACGTTACTAGTGTGAGGAGCGCAAAGGGATAGCGGAACTGCGGCATGACGAACACCGGGGATGAAGGAGCCGCATGTTACGCCATGGTGATCCCGTGGGCATGGTGCAGTGACCCATCATCCCGAGCGCTCAACGCGGGTGCGGCGAGTGGAAACTCCACTTGGAATCGGGCGCCCTGCCCTGGAGCGTCGCATACCGACCAGCGGCCGCCGAGCTCTGCAACCAGTTGCCGCACTACGCTCAGGCCCAGACCCGTGCCCGGCGGTGCGTTATGTGATTCGCCGAGCCGCACGAACGGCTGCCAAATCCTGTCGCGGTCGGCGCGAGGCACGCCCGGCCCTTCGTCGTCTACACTCACTCGGAGGAACCCGTCCGCGCCGTCCTCCGGTGACCGCATAACGTCGACCGTGACGGTCACCGTCTGACCTTCGGGACCAAACTTCAGTGCGTTCTCGATGAAGTTGATGACGATCTGTCGCACGGCTGTCGCGTCGACCCAGTGGCTAACGCCGCTCACGGCCGCGCCGGCTATGACGATGCGCGCCGATCGCGCATCGGCCTGCGCCTCAACGAGGCTGACTGCATCGTGCACGATCGCACCAATGTCCGTCCACTGTGGGGCTGCGCGGACGCCGCTTCGTTCGCCCCGCGCGTGCAGCAGGACATTCTCGGTGAGCACGCTGAGGCGCCGGCCCTCGCGGTGGATCGCGCGGAGCCAGCGCTCTGCCTGTTCCGGTGATTCCGCGCGCCCCAGAAGCAGCGTTTCACTCAGCGCGTTTACGTGGGCAAGCGGAGTGCGAAGCTCGTGCGACACCGCGGCAACAAATGTCCTGCGCGCTTCGGCGAGTTTGTACTGTCGCCGCAATCCGAGCGCCGCGGCGGCGGCGAACCCGAGGCCGAGGAGCATCACGCCTCCGAGCATCATCTGCTCACTGCGCAAAGGCGTCGCATCGGCTACGTAGCGCTGCCCCACTACCTCCGGCAAAGCGACCTCCACGGTGAATCCTCCATCGGACCCGTCGATGGCCCGTGTAGCAACGAACGCGGATTGCCAGACCGCGTCATCAGACGCCGCGGGAGAGATCGCGTCTCGCAGTCCTGTCGAGTACAGCAGACGCACCGCGAGGGCCGTGTTGTCCACCTGGTTGTTGCCGTCGCCGTTCATGCTGTCGGTTTGCTCGAGTGAAGGCATCGGCAGCAGTGACACTCCGTCAAGCACGTGCCCGACGTGGGTACGAAGCGCAACGGTGCGCGCATATGCAACGCCGAACAGCGCGACCGCGCGCCCGTCAGGTCCACGCTCCGGCGCCATGCCTACGACGAAAGGCACGCCACGCACGTTCGGGCGGAGAATGCCGATGCGAGCTCCAGGCCGGTCGAGGTCAGCGCCATCGGCCCAGCGACGTACGTCGTCGAGCACGACGCGCGCATACACCGAGTCTGACACGAACGCTCCGTGCACCTCGGCCGTCCACTCTCCGCTGCCGCGCCGAGCGAGGCGGAAGTAGCCCGGAAGGGCGGCGGCGCGATCGTCGTTCATGGCCGTGAACACTCCGGCACCGGCACGGGCAAACCCGTCGAGCGTGAGCGGGCGCGGGTTTGGCGATCCGTTCGTGCCAAGCACAGGCCAGAGGAGCGCGCGCAGCTCGAGCGCACTCATCTTCGCAGCCTCGGTACCGATGAGCACCGCGGAGGTGGTGAGGTGATCGCGCACTGCGCGCTC
>JBBSJG010000231.1:0-4754 GCA_038257485.1 Longimicrobiales bacterium
ATATGCTCGCTGACCCTGGCGGGGATGAGATTGGGCTCGCAATCGAGGAGGCGCGTCTGCCCGAGCGGATCCATCTCAAGTCAGCGGGCGACTGCATGGCCGACCCTTCATGAGTACGCCCGCCGCGTTTGTTTAATGGGTTCATCTACGTTGGACCGGAAGGGTGGCGCCTCTCCCCCGCCTACGATCTGAACCCTGTGCCGACAGGCATCAAACCTCGACTCCTGTCGACGGCGATCACAGAAGATTTGGATGTAACAGCATCTCTGGAGCTTGCCCTGGAGGTCGCAGGACACTTCGGCCTGAAGCCCGCGGCCGCCCGGGTCATCATCGCTCAAGTGTACGAGGCGCCTGAAATCCTCGCCCATCATGGATACACCCTCTATTATCCGGTTCCGGCACCTGGAAAACCTCAGGAGTATATCATGACATTCAAACGATCGATCTGGACAGCCGCCGCGCTGCTCGTCTTCAGCACTGGCATGCACTCGTTGCACGCGCAGCAGCAGCGAGCGCCCGAAGCGCCTCGTATCACGCTCGAGGACGCGAAGAAGGCAGTTGATGCAGCCGAAGCGGAAGCGCTCAAGAACAACTGGAAACTCACATTCGCGCTCACTGACGCTGCCGGCACACCCATCTACGTTCGCAGGATGGACGGCGCGTCAAAGCAGTCCTATGACATCGCGATGAACAAGGTGCGCACGGTCATCACATCGGGCATGCATACCGTCGACTACGCTGCTGGCGTGAAAGCAGGCACGACGCCCGCCATCGAAGGCGCGCTCACATACGAGGGTGGATTGCTGATGCGGCGGGACGGCCAGGTGATCGGTGCATTCAGTGCCAGCGGCGCACGCGGCTCCGAGGACGCGCAGGCAGTGCGTGCCGGCATGTCAGCGATTGGACTCAAGCCATGAGGGCGCGCAGCATTTTCGGCAGCCTCACAGCCGTATCAATCATGATGATGGCGCAGCCAGTCGATGCGCAGCGCGTGAAATGCGCACCCGACAATGGCGGCATCAATCTGCCCGCAGGTTTCTGCGCGACTGTCTTCGCGGACAGCCTGCCCGCGCCGCGCCATTTGCGCGTGACGTCGAATGGCGACGTGTATGTCAGCCTCCTCGGACGTGGAGGTCGAAGTGGCGCGCCCGGAACGCCCGGCGGTGTGGTGCTCCTGCGCGACACCAATCGCGACGGCAAAGCCGACGCGCAGCTCGATGTCGTGCGCGGCTTTGCAAACAGCGAGATCGTTATGTTCGACAATCACATGTATGTCGAGAACACCCGGTCCGTGTTCCGGTTCCCGATGAAACGGGGCCAGGTGACGCCCGCCGGACCGGCAGACACGATCGTCTCCGGACTGCCAGCAGGTGGCCACGCAGCCAAGACCTTCGCGATCGCACGGGACGGTTCGTTGTATGTGAACATCGGATCGGCGACGAACGTCTGCGCGGGACGTGGGAGTGATGTGAAACGTCCACCGGATCCATGCCCCGAGCTGACAACGCGCGCGGGCATCTGGAGATTCGATGCACGGAAGTCCGGACAAACGCAGGCCGATGGCACCCGCTTCGTCGCGGGGCTGCGGAACGCGATCGGGATCACGATCGGCCCCGACAACGCGGTGTGGGCGATGCAGCATGGACGCGATGCGCTGCAGAGCTGGCCGGACCTGTTCGACGCGAAATATGGCGCAGAAAATCCCGCCGAGGAACTGGTCCGCCTGAAGAGTGGTGATGACTACGGGTGGCCGTATTGCTACTACTCGAATGTCGAGAAGAAACTCGTCGATGCACCGGAATACGGTGGCGACGGCAAGTCGGCTGCGCGCTGCGCTTCAAAGACCGCACCGGTAGCGGCCTATCCCGGGCACTGGGCGCCGAACGACCTGACGTTCTACACAGCGTCAGCCTTCCCCGCGAAGTACAGGGGTGGCCTGTTCATCGCGTTCCATGGCTCATGGAACCGCGCACCGGAGCCGCAGGCGGGGTACCGCGTCGTATACCAGCCGATGCGCGACGGCAAAGCGTCCGGAGCGTACGAAACCTTTGCAGACCAGTTCAGCCCGAACAGCGGCGGCGACGGCCCGAACCGCCGCCCCGGTGGCCTCGCGGTCGGTCCTGACGGTGCGCTCTACATCGCGGACGACGCGACCGGGCGGATCTGGAAAGTCGTCTACACGGGACGCTGACCTCGTAGGCGAACGGCGCGTCCGGCCCGAACCATGCAATCTCGTCCCCGACTTTTACCGGGAGGACTGCATGAAAAGGCTCGTTATTCTGATGTGCGTGGTGAGCGCCGCGTGCGCTTCGAACAGCCAGAGCGACTCCGACAAGGATTCGATTTCGGCGACGACTGGCGACTGGGCGGCGACGCTCTCGTCCCGCAACGGCACAGCCGTGCAAGGCCAGGTCAAACTGCAGAGTGCAGTTGTCGGTTCAGGCGTGAACATCTCGATCAGCGGCGCGACACCCGGCGCATCACACCCGTGGCACGTCCACGCCGGCTCGTGCGGCGGCAACGGCGGCATCATGGGATCGGCCGGTAGCTATCCGATCCTGACCGCGGGCGCGGACGGCCGCGCCACCGCGAACGTAACGATCAGCGCGCCGCTCTCCGAAGGCAGTGCGTATTCCGTCAACGTGCACCGCTCGTCGGCAGACATGACGACGATCATCGCGTGCGGAGATCTCAAGAACTAGGCGGCGTCACCGCTACCGGAACGTGTGAGGCCCGCAAGCTTTCAAACGGCTGCGGGCCTTTCTGCTACCGGTCGGCCACCCGCGTGAACCGAACCTTGCGCAACGCCGGGTTGCCGTAGTCGAAGCCCGTGACCTTCCCATCCTTGTCGCGCACGAATCGCATGACCATCTGGCTCAGCATGAACGTGTCGCGGTCTGCCGGCGCAAACGGCAACGACCTGGAAGCGTCCCGGAAGAATCGCAGTACGAGGCCGCCCGTCGTCGGCACCAGCTCCACGACCGATCCCGCCTCGCCGCTCTCGTAACGGCCCGCAAATGCACCCAATTCGGCTGCCGTGGGTGCGTATGGCTGCGCACGACGATACGTCGTCGCATCACCTTCCTTCGATGTGATCTCCAGCCGATCTGCCGAGAGGAAGCGCAGCTCGAACTCGGCCTGCGACATCACCTGCAGTGACGGGCGCTGGTTGCGAAAGCGGTCCGTGGCGAGTGCAATCAGCGGGCGCCCGTCGATCATCAGTGTGCTGTTGTTGACTGCTACACGCAGCGGCTGGCCCGTCCGCTCGTTGAAGAACAGGCCGGCTCGTCCGCTCAGATCGGCCGCTGCCAGTACTACAGCGCCTGCCGGCGGCGTAGCATCAGGCGGAGTACGCGGCACGAATACTTCCGAAATGCGACGGGCGGACAGCGATGCCTGCGATGCGTCGCCTGCATTGCACATAATGGCAATGGATAGCGCCTGCTCCGGAAAGCGCACGAGGAATGTGCTGTACCCGGCCGCACCACCGGAATGCCAGACGATCCTGCCGTCGGGGTTCTCTTCCACGAACAGCGCGCGCGCATAGCCGAGCTTGCGGCCGTTGTTCAATGTCGCAGGTTCCTGGATCTTCTCCGTGACGAACGCACCGAGCCGCGCATTCGTCAGCGCATCATTCCAGATGAGGAGGTCGGAAGGCGTCGTCATGAGGCCACCGCCGCCACGATCGTTGCCGAGGTACATGTCCTGCTTCCAGTTGCCGCCCTCCTTCTCGTACGCGAGTGCACGGTTGGGAATGACATCCGTCATGTCGACCACGTAGTTGCTCGACTTCATGCCGAGAGGATCGAACAGACGCTTCTTCGTGAACGCGGTGAACGACATGCCGCTCGTGCGTGCAACGACTTCCTTCAGCAGCACAAACCCGCTGTTCGAATACACGAATTCATCGCCCGGCGCGAAGTCGAGGCCTCGCTGACGCAGTGCCAGCACCAGGACGTCGACGTCGCCTTCCGTCAGTGGCCTGAACCCGGTCCAGTCACGCGTTCCGCTCGTGTGCGTGAGCAGATGATTGATCGTCACCTTGTAGCCGGGGTCCGGAAGCTCCGGGATGTATTTGCGCACGTCCTCCGAAAGTGAAATACGACCCTCTTCGACAAGCAGCAGCACCGACGCGGAAACGAACTGCTTCACGACCGATCCTGCGTCGAAGATCGTGTTCGTGCTGATCGGAACGTTACGCTCGAGGTCCGCCAGGCCGTATGCACGGCTCGCTACAACGTTCCCCTGGTGCGATACGCCGACGGCGCAGCCGGGCGTGGACGACGTTGCCCAGCTGAAGATCTTGTCGATCTCGGCCGCTTTGTCCTGCGCGAACGCGGGGGCGCCGACGAGCAGGACCGTCACTGCAAGGAATACGGGTCTGGACATCATGTCATTCCTGTTGAAGGAGTTCACTCTATGGTATAAAGTACTTGGAGATGAAGGGTTGTCAAGACCCTCACCCCACGCAGTTGCGGGCAACGTCCGAACCGTATTTCTTCACAGGATCGACGACAGATCGTCCCTCAATCAGGATTCAGCCATGACCCGCGCCATTGTTGCCACGTTCGCAATCGTGACCATCACGGTGGCCAGCGCTGCCCCGGCCGCAGTCGCACAGGAGCCGCAGCAGAATGCGGCGCCGACCATTCCCGCGCGCTGGGATGTGAATGCGAAGCACGGCCCGACGACGGAAGTCGAGTTCGAGACGAACGAAGGCACGTGGATGAACGTGGACGTGAGTCCGGACGGCC
>JBBSJG010000232.1:0-4663 GCA_038257485.1 Longimicrobiales bacterium
CTCCGCTCCTGCTGTGACCGCACAGACTGCAGCTCACGCTTCCGGAGCGCGCGTGGGAACGGTGGTGATTGCGCACGGCGGCGACTCGCTATGGAATGCGCGCGTGCGTGAGATCGCCTCCGGCGCGCAGACGGGCGGTCCGGTTGAGGTGAGCTTTCTGATGGGGCCGGCCGCGAAGAGCTCTCGATTCCAGGATGCGGTCGCGCGTCTTGAGGGTGCTGGCGTGTCGGAGATCGTCGTCGTGCCGGTGCTGGTGTCCAGCCACAGCGGCCACTACCAGCAGATCCGCTATCTCGCCGGTGACAGCGTCACCCTGGGCGAGACGATGCAGCACCACTTGCACATGGCGGGTATCGAACGCCCGACGCCGCGTGTGCCGTTGCGGCTGACCAAGGCGCTCGACGACTCGAAGGAAATGGCCCGGGTGCTGGCCGATCGCGCGCTCGCGCTGACCGACGCGCCGGAAGAGCGTGCCCTGCTCATTGTGGGACACGGTCCGAACTCCGCTGAAGACTACGCGGAATGGATGCGCAACCTGCGTCAGGTAAGTGACTCCGTGAAGGCGTGGACCAGGTTCCGTGACGTGCGCGTGGAGCTTGTTCGCGATGATGCGCCGGCTGCAGTGCGTGCGGAAGCCGTGCTCCGTGTTCGCGAGTTGATCGACCTGCAGGCGCAGCTTACCGGCAAGGACGTGATTGTGGTGCCAGTGCTGGTATCCGCCGGCAGCGTAAGCCGTGACAAGGTGCCGAATGACATCAGGGGCACAAAGTCTATCTACGTCGGCGAGCCGTTGCTGCCGCACGGCGCCATGTCGGAATGGATCGCTCGGCGGGTGCGAGAGACATCTGAAACGAACACAAATGCGGATGCGGGCGCGCGCGCTCGTACGACAACCGCGCCTCACGCCGCGCCGCACCGTCACTGAGTGAAACGGCTCCGGACTCGGCGGCGACGCCAACGCGCCGTCGCCGAGTCCGGGGGCATCTACGGATGCCGCGCCAATGACGAATCGAGCATGCGCACGAGCGCGTCACGGTCGAAACGGAAGGCATTCCACTGGTTGAGCTGCACGAGCTCGTCGATCGCCTTGCGGATCGTGACTTCGCCTTCGCGCGCGACCGGCACCACCATGTAACGGCGGTGAGGCAGCGAATCCGAGATCGCGTGCGCGACGGCCTCGGCCACGGCCACGGGCGCGGGATATCGATCGTACGCGGCCATCGCCGGAATCATGTTGCGCAGTTGCGGGATGTACGGTGAGTCTGGATTGGCGGCGATCGTTCGCTCGAGCTGCGCGGTGGTGGTGCGTCCGATCTCCGAGCGAAAGTTGCCCGGCTCCACAAGACTGACGCCCACGCCAAAGCGTGCCAACTCCGCCGCCAGCGCATCGCCATATGCTTCGACGGCATGCTTGCTCATGCTGTAGCCGCCAAGCATCGCGCCCGACAGCACGCCGGAGATCGAACTGATCATCACCACGCGTCCACGAGATTCGATGATCAGCGGCGCGAACGACTTGGTCACGCGGAACGGGCCGAGCACATTCACGTCGAGCAGTGTGGACATGTCGCGATCGGCCATTTCGATGAGCGGCGCCAGCGCGGCGATGCCGGCATTGTTCACAACTGCGTACAGACCGCGACCGCTCCGGCGGACGAGCGCGGCCGCAGAGTCGATCTCGGCCTGTACGGTGACGTCGAGCCGTATGCCCTGCACGTTGGGAATGCCACTCAGCTCGGCGATGTCGCTGGCGCTGCGGGCGCCACCGTACACGAAGTAGCCACGCGCAGCGAGGTGCTCGGTGATGGCGCGTCCAATGCCACTGCTGGCGCCAGTGACGAGCACGGCCCGTGCCTGGCCGGGCGCGGCTTGCGCATGAAGCGTCAATGTTGAAGCAGTAAACGCGACCAGCATGAGCGCGAGCAGAGTGGAGAGATCGTGTCTGCGCGCGGACATCGCGAAGCGAGCTTTTCGGACGAACAGACGAACCATGCGTCGGGGAGCGTTCGACATGCGGGGTCTCGGTCGAGTGGTGAACAACAGGCTACATTGGTGCGCATGACATGCGGCAATCCGACGGTGCTGAGCCTGAGCTAAAGGTGGCGCTTGCAACCACCGACCGCGAGTTCTCGCGGGCCGACCTGCACGGCGTCGTCTTCGATATGGATGGCCTGTTGCTCGACACGGAGCGACTCTCCCGAGGCGCGTGGCTCGCGGGCGCCCGGGACCTGGGTGTCGAACTGCCGATCGCGGCGCTGACCAGCATCATTGGTCGCCGCCGCCCGGAAGTCGAGGCGGAGTTTCTCTCGGCGCTCGGCGCAGCGTTCCCGGTGGGAGAGCTTTATGCGCGGCACGCCGAGCACTATGAATCCGCACTGGCGGGCATGACGCCGCAGCAGCTGCGGAAACCGGGCGTGCTGCCATTGCTCGACTGGTTGGAACGCGCCGCGATTCCCTGCGCGATCGCTACGTCAACGCTGCAAGCCGGCGCTGCAGCGAAGCTCGCCCTTGCTGGGCTTGCGCATCGGTTTCCGATTGTAGTCACCGGTGAGCAAGTCACGCGCTCCAAGCCGGCGCCGGACATCTTTCTCGAAGCAGCGAATCGACTCGGCGTCGCGGCGCCTCTATGCATCGCGTTCGAGGACAGCGACCTCGGACTCGAGGCCGCGATGGCGGCGGGCATGCGTGCCATCGCTGTGCCCGATCTGAAGCGGCTGCCCGAGTCCGTGACTCGGCGCGTGTTCGCGGTGCTCCATTCGCTGGAGTTGGCGATCCCGCTGCTGGAGCGCGTACGTGCGTCACCGACCGGCCACCGCGCGAGGTGACACGACTCGGATACATACATGAAAGTGCAGCAAGTGCGAGGGTCGCCGGCGCGTGCCTTTCGCACGACCGCAGGGCAGCATAGCATACATGGGTTCTCCTCCAGACTGCATTCCACCTTGCTGACGGATCATGTGTCACATGAGCAAGCACGAGAAGATCAACTACGTCGAGTTTTCGTCGAACGACCTGCCGGCGACCAAGGCGTTCTTCGCATCGGCGTTCGGCTGGGAGTTCGTGGACTACGGGCCCGACTATGCGTCGTTCTCGGATCAGGGACTCGACGGGGGATTCTTCACCGGTGACCTGTCCGCGTCCACGACCAGTGGCAGCGCGCTGGTCATCCTGTACAGCGAGCGCCTGGAGGAGACGCTTGCGAACGTCGAGGGCGCGGGCGGCCGCATTCTCAAGCCGATCTTCTCGTTTCCCGGCGGACGGCGCTTTCATTTCGCCGAGCCCGGCGGGAACGAGCTGGCGGTGTGGGGTGACGCCATTCCCGATGCAGCGAACTGAGCGATGAAGACGCAGTGCTACACCACCACCAGCCTCGACGGCTTCATCGCCACCGAGGATGATTCGCTCGACTGGCTCTTCCAGCTTGGTGATGTGAACGAGACGAGCTACCCGACGTGGCGCCGACATTCGCTTCGTCTCAGGCGACGTGCGACCGGTGCACGGCTCCGTCTCGTATTGGCGACGCAGATTGGTACAGGATTTGTGGAGCTGCGCTACGACGTGCCCCGTAGCGCAACGGAGCACGAGTAGCGCAGCGACCGGCAGCGTGACTCTGCGGCGAAATCCCCGGCTCAGTGCACCCCACGGCGAATAGCGACGGCGCCAAGCAACGCCATTGCGAGCATTGTGAGCAGCAGCGCCGAGGGTTCCGGCACCTCCCTGATGAAGCCGCGAATCTCGCCGCCTGCGAAAACCTTCGAGTGAATGTTGAGATACGCGCGGTCGTTACCAAACGCCGTCGTCAACGCGGCCTGCGCGTCGCCGAGAATGCCACCAGCGAAGTTGTCCACGAACGTGGCGGTAAACGTCGTGGGCTGGGTCAGATCGAACATCCGGTTGTAGCTGCCCGATTGCACGCCGGCCGGGAACTCCGTCAGGGTACCCGGCGTCACCGCGACACCTACAACTCCCGTATTCGGCAACGCCGTGCAGCAGTGTATGTGCGCAACAGTGGTCGTGCCGGTCAGCCCGCTCCAGTCCGCGTTGATGGACAGCGTTGAACCGCTGAGCGAGAAGAAGGCAAAACCGGATCCGGTAGCGCCGGGCGCCTCGGGCGCCAGCTTGGCATACCATTTCTGGGCAGAGGCGGTGCTCGCCGTGGTCAGGCTGGCGGCGGTGGCCGCAATCACTGCGGCAAGCCGGAATGCACGTGTTGCTGATCGCATAGGAAACCTCTCTGAAATGAAGAACTGCCTTCGGTCGCACACGACGAAGGCACGCGTCGGATGCATACAGTGCGGCGTCGCAATCGATTCCGCCATACGCCTTTGGTGGAATCCGGAAACGCGCATGCGAGCTCAGCCGTTCTTCTTCACTTCCTTGGCCCACGAATCACGCAGGCTCACGATCCGGTTGAATACCAGTCGCTCCGGCGTGCTGTCTTCCGGCTCGCTCATGAAGTAGCCGGTACGCTCGAACTGGTAGCGCGTGCCAACGGGATCGTTGGCGACTGTCGGCTCGATCTTGGCGTACGGAATCACGGTGAGCGACGCCGGATTGAGCGTGGAGAGAAAGTCCTCACCGTCCGGCACGTCATCCGGGTCGGGCTGGGTGAAGAGTCGGTCGTACAGTCGCACCTCGCATTCGAGCGCGTGCTGCGCCGACA
>JBBSJG010000233.1:0-4663 GCA_038257485.1 Longimicrobiales bacterium
GATTCTCCTATAGGCCAGACTCGTACCACCCCCGGACCATATCACAAGTCGATGTGCCCCAACACGTTAGGTCGTTTGTCCCTACATCGCAACATGTCCGCTTTCAAGACATTACGTCCGCATGGCTCCTCATCACAACGTCCGTCGGACAGTCATAAACACCTAACCACCAACCCATTATGATACGATGTCCCGTTTTCGGTCACTGTATTTATACCGCACATGCACGATGGTATGTGGGACCCCATTCCTGGCCTTTCGACTTGCCACAGGCACCGGCGGGCGAGACCTTCGACCTTGACCCATTCAGTCAGCGAGTCCGAACCCGGGGTGGCCGGGGAAACGTGGAGGCAGGATGTCGGCGAAGACGATCGCGGAGTTCGTGGCAGGGACGGCACAGGATGATGCTGCGCGGGGCAAGTTCGAGTTGGAGAACCCGTACCTGCTCGAGGTGAACCTGGATGGGCGGGTGTGGGCGAAGCTGGGTTCGATGATCGCGTATACCGGTGCTGTGAAGTTCACGCGCGAGGGCGCCCTCGAGCATGGCGTCGGCCGGCTGCTGAAGAAGATGGTGTCGGGCGAGGGCAATTCGCTGATGAAGATCGACGGCACGGGCCGCGCCTATCTGGCGGACGTGGGCAAGCGTGTTCAGATCCTGCGGCTGCAGGGCGACACGGTGTTCGTGAATGGAAATGATCTGCTGGCCTTCGAGGACGGCATCGAGTGGGATATCACGATGATGCGGCGCGCTGCGAGCATGCTCGCGGGCGGCCTGTTCAACGTGCGAATGAATGGTACGGGCCTGATCGCGATCACGACGCATTACGAACCGCTGACGCTCGTCGTGAAGCCGGGTGAGCCGGTGTTTACGGATCCGAATGCGACAGTCGCGTGGTCAGGCTCCCTGTCACCCGAGATCACGACGGACATCACCGTGCGCACCATGATGGGCCGCGGCAGTGGCGAATCGATTCAGCTGAAGTTCAGCGGCACCGGCTGGGTCGTCCTCCAGCCCTACGAAGAAACCGGCATCCAACCGCAACCCCAGTCGTAGGGCGAAAGGCGAGGGCGAAAGGCGAGGGCGAAAAGGCGAGAGAATTTCGCCGTTTGTCCCTTCGCCGTTAACACTTTCGCCTTTCGCCCTCGCCCTCGCCTTTCGCCTTCGCCTTTCGCCTTTCGCGCGCGCAGCGCGCGCACGGTCTCACCCCACCTCGTACAGCCGCGCGCGGTCGGCGAAGCGCGCGGTGAGTACGGCGCCGAGGCGCGCGTTCTCGTCGTTCTGAAGCTCGGGGTCTTGCTGGATGATCTGTTGTGCGGCGGGCTTGGCCTGGTCGAGCAGGTCGTCGTCGCGGGTGGGATCGAAGAAGCGAAAATCAGGCAGGCCGTGCTGCTTGGACCCGAAGAAGTCGCCCATACCGCGCAGGCGCAGGTCCTCGCGTGCGACGACGAATCCGTCGTGTGTGTCAGCGAGAATGCGCAGGCGTTCCGTATCCATTCCGTCGTAGATGAGAATGCAGTAGCTGCGTTCGGCGCCGCGTCCTACGCGGCCGCGCAGCTGATGGAGCTGTGACAGGCCGAACCGCTCGGCGTGTTCGACCACCATCACTGTTGCATTGGCGACGTCGATGCCAACTTCGATCACCGTCGTCGCGACGAGGACATCGATGTCGCCGGCGGCGAACTTCTGCATGACCTCGTCCTTCTCATCACTCGCGAGTTGGCCGTGGAGCAGGCCCATGCGCAGTCCTGCGAATTCCTCTTCCAGCAGCCGCTCGTACTCCTGAGTCGCGGCGCGCAGATCGGACGTCTCGGACTCGCCCACGAGCGGGTACACGATGTAAGCCTGCCGCCCTTCCGCGACCTGTTCGCGGATGAAGGAATACACGCGATCGCGCTGGCTGTCGGGCCGCAGTGCAGTCGTGATCGGCTGTCTGCCGGGTGGCAGTTCATCGAGTACGGTGAGCTCGAGGTCACCATACAACGTGAGTGCGAGCGAACGCGGGATCGGCGTTGCGGACATCACGAGTATGTCGACGGCATCGCCGTGGGCGGCGAGCGCGAGTCGCTGACGCACGCCGAAGCGGTGCTGCTCATCGATGACGGCGAGGCCGAGATTGTGGAAGGTCACCTTCTCCTGGATGAGCGCGTGCGTGCCCACCACGATATGCGCGGAGCCGTCGGCGATCGCTGCGAGCGCGGCGCGTCGCTGTGCCGCGGGCAGTCGGCCTGTCAGCAGCACCACATTCAATCCGACGGGTTCGGCCATGCGTCGCAGAGTGCGCGCGTGCTGTTCCGCGAGGATCTCGGTCGGCGCCATGAGTGCTGCCTGCGTGTCGTTCTCATTGGCGAGCGCCATTGCGAACAGTGCGACAACGGTCTTGCCGGAACCGACGTCGCCTTGCAGCAGTCGATTCATCTTGCGCGTGCTCGTCATGTCGCGGAACATGTCGGCAATGGCGCGCGTCTGCGCGGCGGTCAGCTGGAACGGCAGTGACTTGTAGAGCGGTGCGATCAGCCGGTCCGTGCGCGCGAGTGCAATGCCATTGCGATCCGTGCCGTTCCGGTTCTGCACCTGCGCCCACAGCAGCTGCAGATAGAACAGCTCATCGAAGGACAGGCGACGGCGGCCTCGCTCTGCGTCCTGCAGTGTCGCGGGCCGATGCAGCAGCGCGATGGCCTGCATGAGTGTCGGGAGTCCGGCGTCGCTTACAACACTGCGCGGCATGGGATCCTCGAGTGCGAGCAGCGGCAGCAGCCGGTCGAGGTTCTGGTCGAGGATGGAGCGCAGGATCTTCTGCGACAATCCCTCCGTCGCAGGATAGAGCGGCAGCACCTTGCCCGTGTTGCCGGCGCCTTCTGCGCTGGTACCGAGCACGACAAACTCGCGCGGCTGGATCTGGCGGCCCTGGAAAAAACGCACGGGTCCGGTGACGAGCAGGATGTCACCCTTGTGCAATGATCGATCGAGGAACGGCTGGCCCGGCCAGGCGCATTCGATCAAGCCGGTGTCGTCGCGCAGCACGGCCTGGAACACGCGCAGTCCGGACTTGGTGGGGATCACTCCCTTGCTGACGATTTCACCAATGACGGTCGCATCACGACCGGGTTCGATCGCGTTGATGCGCATGACCGTGCTCGCGTCTTCGTACCGTCGGGGCACGTGGTACAGCAGGTCGCGCGACGAATGCACACCGAGTTTTGCGAGGGACTCCGCGCGGCGCGGGCCCACACCCTTCAGGAACTGCACAGAGAAGTCGAGCTGGGGCGCGCCGGATGTGGTCATGGTGCGCTGCGCGGTCAGGGCGCGAGAACGCCGCGTGCGAACGACGCAGGATCGAACGGCGCGAGTGCGTCTGCCTGCTCACCGGTACCGATTAGCTTGACCGGCAGATCCAGTTCTTCCTTGAGCGCGACGACGATCCCACCGCGCGCGGTGCTGTCGAGCTTCGCGAGCACGAGGCCAGTCAGGTTCAATGCCTGGCCGAAGAACTTCGCCTGCGCCAGTGCGTTCTGTCCAACCGTCGCATCGAGGACGAGCAATGTTTCGTGCGGCGCACCCGGCAGTCGCTTGGCGATCACGCGCTCCACCTTCGACAGCTCCGTCATCAGGTCGTCCTGCGTGTGCAGCCTGCCCGCGGTGTCGATGATCACGAGGTCCGCGCCGCGCGCGAGTGCAGCATCAATGGCATCGAATGCGACGGCGGCCGGGTCTGCCCCGGGTTTCGCGCCGACGAAGTCCGTACCGGAACGTTCGGCCCACACGCGCAACTGATCGATGGCGCCCGCGCGGAACGTGTCACCTGCCGCGAGCAGCACTTTCCTGCCCTGCTTGCGCATGCGATGCGCGAGCTTGCCGATCGTCGTTGTCTTGCCGACACCATTCACGCCGACCATCAGGAACACTGTCGGTCCGCTCTCGGCGAAACGCAGCGATGTGTCTGCATTCCCGCTCGTCAGGATGTCCGTGATCTCGGCCGCGACGGCGTCGTGAAATTCCGCTTCCGACCGGATCTTCCCGCCGCGTGAAAGCGACTCGACCTTGTCGACCAGACGCAGTGTCGCGGGCACACCGAAGTCCGCCGTGAGCAGCGCCTCCTCGATCTGTTCGAGCGAGCCGTGATCGAGCCCGCGCACAAGCACGCCCACATCGGTGAGCGCGACATCCTTGATGCGTTTCCACAGGGACGGCTTTTCGCCGACCGCATTCGTAAGTCTCATATCCCCTTCAACGCAGGCCCCACCGTCTGCGCAGGATCCACTCCGCTGCGAGCAGCATGAGCAGCAGCACGTACGGCACCCACGACGTGTGCAATGGTTTCGTGTCACCGTCCCGCATCGCGTCCTGCAGTGCAGTCGCGCCGGACGTGTTCTCAGCAAGCCGCGCGCGCGCCCGCGCGAATTCCGGACTGTACGTCTCGACCGTCACCTCGCCCGCGCCCGTGACGTCGCCATTCGCGGCATACGCCGTCGCCTCATACCGGTATGTGCCCGGCGGGATGCCGACGAATGCCGCGGTATCCGCGTCCGCCGTCGCATTCCGATCGATTGGCTCGCCCCCACTCGCCGGCTGCAGGCGAATGCGCATCGAGTCGAGCACACCGGTCCTCGCCGTGAACCGCAGCGGCTGGCCGCGGAAGACCGCGCGCTCCACCGGCCGGATCGC
>JBBSJG010000234.1:0-4656 GCA_038257485.1 Longimicrobiales bacterium
ATCGAACTCTTCGACTTCAGCTGCCAGCCGCGAACTCCAGATGGAAGGGTCGAAGGCAGAGACAGTGCGGATCGGTGAGCGCTCGCGTCGCAATCCATCCCATAGTCCGTCGACGCCGGAGCCAGCGGCGGTGATCGGACCAAGTCCGGTAACGACGACACGATATCCTGCCATGCTACTTCCCGATGCGGTCGATGCGCTCTGCTTCGCGGGCGACGCCCGCGAGAGTGCGTGATGCAATAAAGCTGACAAACCGTTTCGAGATCACGTGCTCCCATGCGAAGCGCCCGATCAAGAGCCATGGCGGACCATTCCAGGCATGCGTGATCCGGACGTGCGTACCCGCAGCCACCGGTTCAAAGGTCCACTTCACGACCATGCCCTTCGTGATGCCGTCGATGTGGGTGTAGTGGACGGCGGGTTCTGCAGTGTCTACATGCATCCGCGACAGCCACCATGTGGGATACTTGAGCGGCCCGCCGAAATCGCGGTATGCAGACATTTCGACGACGCCCGTACCGAACCCGGCATGATCGCGGAAGCGCACGAAGGCGTAGTGTGGCAGGATGTCCGGCCATCGCTCCACGTCCGCAGCGACCTGAAAGCAGACCCCGGGAGGCGCGTGAATGATGTGCTCGTCCGTAATCGTCATCTCTCCTCCGTAGCGGCGCTCGGTTGGGTGTCGTGAGGCGCGAACAGCAGACTGCGTGCGACGCCCGCATTGAGAAGCGAGGTCACGGGAGCGGTATCACCGGTTACCTCGATGAGTGCACGGGCAGCGAACGGTGCGCGCCCGATGCGCGAAATCACGCGATCGGCGAGTGCAGGTCGGCCGAGGACAGCATCGATCACTTTCTGCAGTCGACGCGGCGAGCGCAGCACCGCTCGGACTGCATCCCCGTATCCGTCGGCTGTAATCGCGCCGGACGCCGTCGTATCAAACGAGCGGACGAGCGATTCCGCGAGCAGCTCGGCGCTGCGCATGGCGTGATGCATTCCCTGTCCGGTGAATGGATCGAAATAACCGCCGGCATCTCCTGCCAGCGAGGCGCCATGATACTGGACCCGTCGAGTCGGTACATCGAACGGACCCGATGCCAGGATCGTCTCACTCGAATGGCGTGGCAGGGCATGACCGATGCGCGCAGCGAGACGTGGCAATGTCTGCACGACGGCGGTCATGAATGCGTGGCGGTCCAGCGATGCGGTCCGGCCAAACCGCGCGGCGTCTGCGACCACTGTAAGGTTCCACCGATCGCCGCGGTGCGACACGGGCGCGATGCCGGCGCTCGCACCGTCACCCACGTGCATCTCACCAAATCCGTCGGAGGGCATCAGGCAGTCGAGGTGCGCCGTCAGTGACAGCTTGCGAACCCTGGCCGTACGTCGCACCGCGCCGAGGCGCCGCGCGACCACGGAGCGCAGACCGTCCGCCCCGATGACATGGCGAGCATGCATGTCGCGACGTGTGGTCGAGCCCGCGCGCGTGGTTGTGACACCGACAACCGTGTCGCCATCGAAGATGAGGTCCTCGACCTTCACACCCTCCTGCACAGCAACACCCGCGTCGTCGGCCGCCCGCAGCAGCACTGCATCGAAAATCTCACGCTCAATGGCGATGGCCGCGCCGCCACCAAACTCGGCCTCGAAGAAATGACCCGCGGGTGCGACAATGCGCCAACCCAACAGCGACGCGTGGGTCGCTGTTGCGACTCCGTGAAGCAGGCCATGCCGGTCGAGTAGACGGGTGCTCTCGGCACTGAGACAGTCGCCGCATGGTTTCGCGCGAGGGAACGTGCTGCGATCGAGCAGTGTCACGGCGAGTCCTGCGCGTGCGAGCAACAGCGCAGTCAGTGCGCCCGCGGGTCCGCCGCCGACAACAATGACATCGTGCGGGCGGCTGTTCATGATGCGACCACGGACACGGTGGCGTCATCGGCGCGGCCTGTCATCAGCAGCCGGCCGAACCAGCGACGGCGAATGTGAACGTCCACGAGTTCAGCATCCCGCGCGATCGCGCGCAGTTCGGTGACTGTGAATGAGCGGCGAACGGAGAGCGGTCCGTCGTGCCGGGTGAGCGGACTGGATCGCCACCACGTCGCGGCGAGCAGACGCGCACCCGCGTAATTGAGCCAGCCTCGCTCGAGCTCATTGACAATGACGAATCGGCCGACGCGCGCGGCTTCGCGGACTGCCGCAGCGGGCGAGGCATCCTCCAGGTGATGGATCATCAGGGACAGGATGGTCACATCGAAGGAGGCATCTGCGTAGGGAAGGGCGAGGGCGTCTGCGGACTCGATGCGGATTTCCGGATACGCCGCACACTGCTCGGATGCGCGCGCACGCATCTGCGGGTGGAGGTCGGTCGCGACGATCGACACGTCAACGCCGATCCCGCGCGCTGCATCGACAATGGCGCGCGGAATGTCGGCGGAGCCCGTGCCGATGTCGAGAATTCGCAAGACCCCGCCCGTCACGAGGAGAGGCTCGAGCGCGGAGAGAACGACAGCGTGGCCGCCGAGGAAGCGGTTCACCTGCGCGACGTGATCGAGACTGTGTGCGAGAACCAGGTCGTCGTGCGTCTCGTCATCAAGCAGCTCTGGCGCATTGCGCAGTCGGTTCTTCATCCCCGTGTCACGGACCTCTCGCGTGCGGTAGCGCGCACCATCTCGCCCAGCCCGTCGATCCGCGCGCGCAATGCATTGATGTCCTGCGTGCGATGCGTGCCGTGCGAATAGATCACCCTGCCGCGCACCATGGTCATCGTGACATCGGTCCCCTGCGCACTCATGAACAGTGTACCCAGCGGCTCGAACACGGGGTTGGAATGGACCGCGTCAAAATCGACAACGCAGATGTCCGCATCCTTCCCGACCTCCAGGCTGCCGACGCGATGATCGAGGCCGAGCGCACGCGCGCCATCGATCGTTGCGAGTCGCAGTAATGTCTGCGCGGGAAGTGCGGACTGCGCGAGCAACACGGCGCGCTGCATGAGCTGCGCGACCCTCGCCTCCTCCAGGATATCCATGCGGTTGTTGCTTGCGACGGAGTCACTTCCGAGTCCGACCGTAATACCCGCATCGAGCAACTCCATCACGGGTGCGATACCGTGGCCCAGCCGGGCATTCGCGACAGGGCAGTGCGCGACGCGCGCGCCCGCATCCGCCATGCGCGTGATGTCCAGCGGTGTGACACGCACGCAGTGAATGAGCAAAGGCGCAAGCTCGAGAATGCCGGTACGTTGCAGTATGTCCACCGTCGACGTGCCGCGTGCCGCGACTTCGATTCCCCGCGCCCGCAGGGAACTCGCAAAAAAGCCGTCGCCATGCGTCACCAACTGCTGCTCGGCTTCGGATTCCGCAGTGTGCACAGCGATCGGCAGATCCTCATCACGCGCATAACCTGCGACCGCGGTGAAGAGTGCATCGGACACCGAGTATGGCGCGTGTGGTGAAACACCGACGCGCACCAGGTCGTTTTCCAGCACGCGCATCGCGGTCACATGGTGCTGCAGCCCGGCGAGCGCAGTGGCTGCCGCACCAGGGTCCGGCGCAAACACTTCCCGATATGCGATGCCGCGCATGCCGGCGTCACGCAGTGCGTGCAGTGTCGCATCCGAGTCCTCGGTCGCGGCCAGTGTGGTGATACCGGCCGCAGCGGCCTCCGCGCAGCTCCAACGTGCCGCGTCTCGCCAATCCGCCGTCGCATACTGCACGGCAGCCTTCATGCGCCGCAGCTCGAAGATCCAGGTGTGGAACGGTAGATCTTCGAGGGCGCCGCGGAGGACGGCGAGGTCGGGGTGCGCGTGGACGTTCACGAGCCCTGGCAGGATCGCCGCGTGGCCCAGATCGATATCGACGGCGTCATCAGGCAATGGCACTGCCGAACGCGGACCGACCGCGGCGATGCGGCCGTCTACGACGAGGACCGCCCCGTCTTCGACAGGGGGCGACGTCACCGGCAGGAGCCACGCCGCGCAGTAACGGGCCGGCTGGCCCGGTGCCGGCAGGGAATGCATCATCGCGCGGACGGGAAAAGCTGGCGGGCGGCGCCTCGGGGGCGGGAGCGCATCACCTGCGGGTCAAGCATGCGGGGATTCATGCCGATCGGTTCGCCGAGAGACAGCTGGAGTCTGAAATCCCGGACCGTCGTGCCCCGCTCGATCGGCCACGCGAAGTCGACGCGATAGACGGTGCGGCCTCCTGCGGGGAATGCCGTGCGAAGGCCGATCCCCGCGGACGTACGCCAGCCGGAATGCGCGCCATAGGGAGCGTCGCCCGACCAGATGCGTCCGGCATCGGCGAACACCGTGGCACCGAGATCGAGAGCCTTGGGAAACGGCCATCCGAAGTAGATGCGGTCTTCCAGGTTGAGCACGAGCCGGCGGCCGCCCGGGAACCGCTGGTAGTCGTATCCCCGAACATTGCGTTCGCCGCCGAGCGTCAGCTGGAAAGGAGTCTTTGTATTCCATGCCCCGATTGCGGCGGCGCGCGCGAACAGCAGGTGGTGCTCGCTGCCGCCTGGTCGGAAATACGTGAGGACCTCGGCGTCACCATAGAAGTCCTGCCACTCCGGCTCATCGATGCGCGCGGATAGGGATCGCAGGCCGTCGGCGCGGAACGTCCCGATGATGAGCGCGTTGCCCGCCTCCATTCC
>JBBSJG010000235.1:0-4559 GCA_038257485.1 Longimicrobiales bacterium
CGAGCGCGATCCCGCGGGGTTCGAGGAACTGTCGCTGTCGGTGCTGCGTCTGCTCGGATCCGGCCACTACGTCGTCGAGCGTCAGGCCGAGGATCTCGAGGCACATTTTGCGCTGGGTGTCGACGACTACACGCATTTCACGGCACCCAACCGTCGCTACGCGGATATCGTGACGCAGCGGATCTTGAAAGCCGTGCTCGCGGGCGCACCGTCTCCCTATACGGATGCCGAGCTTGATGCGATCGCGGAGCGGTGCACTACGATGGAGGACAAGGCACGCTCGGTGGAACGGAAGGTGGAGAAACGCGCAGGCGTGCTGCTGCTGCAGAAGAAGATCGGCGAACAGTACGACGCCGTCGTAACGTCCATCGACAAGGGTCGTGTATTTGCGACGCTGGACTCGCCGGCCGTAGATGGGCGTATCGTCGACGGCAGCCCGCACCTCACACCGGGCGCACGCCTGAGAGTTGCTGTACAATCCGTTGACGTGGAACGGGGCCATGTGGACTTTGCACAACTGAAAGAGGCTGAATGATGGATGACATACTGCGTCGCAACAATGTGAAGGTGTCCGGTCATGGCAGTGAGACGATGCTTTTCGCGCACGGGTTCGGATGCGATCAGAATATGTGGCGACTGGTCACGCCCGCATTCGAGGCGGACTACCGTGTCGTCGTCTTCGACTATGTCGGATCGGGCGGCTCCCATATCCCGTCCTATGACGCCGAGCGGTATGCGACGTTGGATGGATACGCGCAGGACATCCTCGACGTCTGCCATGCGCTCGAACTGCGTGACGTGGTCCTCGTGGGCCATTCCGTCAGCAGCATGGTGGCGGTGCTTGCGTCGAACCGCGAACCCGAGCTGTTCTCGCGTCTCATCATGATCGGGCCTTCTCCCCGTTATGTGAATGACGAGGGGTATATCGGCGGCTTCGAGCGATCGGACATCAGTGGACTGCTCGACATGATGGACACCAACTATGTAGGGTGGGCGAACTTCCTCGGCCCGGCCATCATGAAGAACGCGGATCGGCCGGAGCTCGGTGAGGAACTGACGGGCAGCTTCTGCTCGACAGACCCGAAGCTTGCGAGACGTTTCGCGGAGGCAACGTTCTATGCGGACAACCGGAATGACCTGCGGCATGTGCGGGTGCCGTCGCTCATCATGCAGTGCGCGGATGACATGATCGCGCCGGACCACATCGGTGACTATGTGCATGACGCGATGCCCCTCAGTACATTGCGCAGGATGGAAGCTACGGGGCACTGTCCGCACATGAGTCATCCGGAAGAGACGATCCGCATCATGCGTGAGTATCTGGACGCACCGGTATCCACGGAGTCGGCGTCTGTTTCGCCGTAGGAGACCGTTGCGTGGATGAACTGCTGGACTTCGCACCCGTCGGATTTCTCTCGTTCGACGACGGCGGAACGATCACGGCGGCGAACCAGACGCTTGTGGATCTGCTCGGATACGCGCGCGATGAACTCGTCGGCGCGTCGTTCGAGCGGATCCTGAATGTCGGCGGCCGCATTTTCTATCACACCCACT
This sequence comes from Longimicrobiales bacterium, assembly GCA_038257485.1. Classification (GTDB taxonomy): domain Bacteria; phylum Gemmatimonadota; class Gemmatimonadetes; order Longimicrobiales; family RSA9; genus DASUXU01. The sequence continues at coordinate 1,555 of JBBSJG010000235.1, forward strand.
TTTTCCCGCTCGTCCGGCTGCATGGTCGTGCCGACGAGATATTCCTGATCCTGCGGATGTCGAATGGCGAGGATATCGGTGTGCTCGTCAATGCAGTGCGGCGGACGCGCGCAGGCGCCGTCGCCACTGACTGCGCCATCATGCACGTCCGTGAGCGTCAGAAGTTCGAGGGCGAGCTGCTGCAGGCGAGGCGATTGGCAGAGGCGGCGCAGGCTGAAGCGCAGGAAGGGCAGCGCCGGCTGGAAGAGGCAAACAGCCGGCTCGAGCATCAGGCAATCGAAATGGAGCAGCAGGCCGTCGAGCTGGAAGTGACGACGGAAGAGCTGCAACTGTCGAATGACGCGCTTCAGACGCGTGCGTCAGACCTGGAGCGGATGCGCGCCGAGGCGGACGAGGCAAATCTCGCAAAGAGCAATTTTCTCGCGATGATGAGCCACGAGCTGCGCACGCCTCTGAACGCGATTTCCGGATATGCGCAGCTCATGGAAATGGGATTGCAGGGACCCGTGTCGGACGCGCAGCGCGAGGCGCTCGACCGCATTCAGCAGAGTCAGCGGCATCTGCTGCGGCTGGTCAACGAGGTCCTGAACCTCGCGCGCATCGAGGCGGGCCACGTCGATTACGACGTCGCTGTCGTACCTGTGCGCGATCTCGTAGCGGCGATCCTGCCGCTCGTCGAGCCGCAGATGATCCAGAACCTCATCACGCTCGACACGGCGGATACCGCCGATCTCGCAGTTGCATGCGACGTTGACAAGACACAGCAGATTTTGCTCAACCTCTTGAGCAACGCGATCAAGTTCACGCCCGCCGGCGGCACCATCACGATCCGCGCACAGGCAGAGGAAGATGGGGAGGACGCCGGGAAAGTCGCGCTGCTTGTCCAGGACACGGGCATCGGTATTCCCGAAGCCATGCTCGGTCTGATTTTCGACCCGTTCGTTCAGGTCGAGACGAGTCTGTCGCGGCGCGGTGAAGGTACGGGCCTCGGCCTGGCGATCAGCCGCGACCTGGCCCGTGGTATGGGCGGTGACCTGAAGGCCGGCAGCGAGCCCGGGGCGGGCTCGCTGTTCACGCTTACGCTGCCCGCGGCCCGCCTCCATCCCGACGATCTGCCCTGAGCGAAAGCACCACACCGGTCACAAGGATCGCCAGCACGACCGCGAGCAGATAGAGGTTGAAGTGCTTTCCGAGGATGTCCTTCAGCCACCCCGCCAGCAGCATCTTTACGCCGACAACGAGTAGCACGATCGCAAGGGATGCCTTGAGGTAACGGAACTTCGTGACCATCCCCGCGAGCGCGAAGTACAGCGAGCGCAGACCGAGGATTGCGAAGACATTGCTCGTGAAGACCAGGAACGGGTCGCCGGTAATGGCAAAAATCGCGGGGATCGAGTCGACGGCGAAGATCAGGTCGGTTGTCTCGACCATGATGAGCGCCATCGCGAGGGGCGTCAGCAACAGTGACCCCGGTTTCGCGTTTGCGAGCGCTTCGTCGTGGAGGTCGGGTGCACCAGGCGTTTCCCCCTCGTGCGACGCCGGCCCACCGGCCCGCACAATGAAGTGTTCGCCATGGAAGCGGCTGGTCACGCGAAAGAAGCGGCGAGTCAGTCGGAACACCGCATTGTTCGACGGATCTCCTTCCCCTTCCTTCATGAACAGCATCTTGAGTGCGGTCAGGATGAGAAAGGCCGCGAAGAGATACAGCACCCAGTGGAACTCCGCGATCAGGCGAGCACCCAGTCCGATCATGGCGCCACGCATCACCAGCGCGCCCAGGATACCCCAGAACAGAACGCGATGCTGGTAGATGGCGGGAACCGCGAAATAGCTGAAAATGACGGAGATGACGAAGATGTTGTCTACACTGAGGGACTTCTCGACCACGTACCCGGTCAGGTACTTCTCGACCGCAGTAGAACCGTCGTTCATCATGCCATCGACGGCATCGGCTACGGTACCGAGGCCCAACCATTGGCCTTCATAGGCGAAATACACGAAGATCGAGAAACTCAGTCCGAGCGTGATCCAGAGGGCAGACCAGCGAATCGCTTCGCGCACGCTGATGACATGCGCCTTGCGGTTGAACACGCCCAGGTCGAGCGCGAGAAGAAGCAATACGAATGCGATGAAACCGACCCAGATTCCGATCATGCCGCCAGTATTCCCAGGTGTCCTGTGGCTCACGCATGCCGTGCGGATCGCTCGAACGCGTCGGCAAGCATAAACCCGGCGGGATGTGGATGGAAGTGGGTCTCGTTGATCACCCGGTTGTCGATCGTTATGACGATGATATTGAGGGCGAGTGTGAAGCTACCGACCGCCTCCGTTACGGCTCGTCACCGCTCGGGCCATAGATCTGCGGCACGGTCGATCCCATCGGGCGAAGGTACGTTGTGATCTGGCCACGATGATGCACGATGTCGAACAGGAAACTCCACGCCATAGGCGACGCCGGGCGGGGCGTGCCGAAGAAATCCAGCTGGCCACCCCATCGATCGGCGGGCAGCTTCGACCAGCGCTCGTGCAGCCCTGCGCTCTGCTCTTCGTAGGCGGTGACAATGTCCTTCATCGACGTCGGCATGGCGGGCGGCGACCACTCGACAACACCCGTCTCCATCGACTCGATGATCATCTTCTCTTCACACACGATCTGCCACGCAATCTCCTGCGCCGTGCGTGACTTCGCATCGGGACGATAGTCCGAACCCTCCGGAATCCGCGCAAGTACGTTCCGCGTCGTCTTCGATTCGTTTGTCCAGAATCTGGTGAACAGCGCTTTTTCGTCCATGCTGCCTCCTGGTTGAGTCACCGGATGCGCACCCACGCATCACCCGGCCATAAAACGGCTGCCGACAACGCACCCAGGATCAATCCGCCTGGAGGGATCATGCGCCTGACTGACGTTGCCTTGGACTGCACTGCGAGGGAATCTCCCGACATGGCCACGAGGGTGCCGACGACCGGGCGAGCGGAGTCAACACCAATGGTGCGCAATCTGATAC
>JBBSJG010000236.1:0-4557 GCA_038257485.1 Longimicrobiales bacterium
CGGGGAGCGTTACTTTCACCGACTCGCCTATGGCGTGACGCAACTCCGGGCAGAGCGGGGTCTGGAGGTGTTTCACGTATTCGATCTATACGAGCCGGACGCATATCGCCGAAGTGAGGTTCATGCGGACTGGATCGTGCCTCATCGCTTGCTGGACGGATGTGCGGCAGCGGCCACCAACCCGAGCGGTGAGGCGAACGCCTCATTGCATTTCTACTTCGACCGCTGGAGTCGACTGGCACGCCAGCGTGAACGCGCTGTGCTCGAGACCCTTCTGCCGGCGTTCAAGGCCGGCGTCGACATGGTTGTACGGTTTGCTTCATACCGGGAGCACCTGACATTCCTGTTCGACACGCTTCCGTGCGGCGTGCGCGTCGTGAACATGCGGGAAACGACCGAGCACGAATCACCGATGCTTCATCGCATGCTCAGTGCCGATGCGGAGCGATCGCTGCTCGAGGATTGCATGGTGCGCTGCTCCACGGCTGTTCGGCACTTGCAGCGCGTACCGACCAAGGGTGCGCAGGGTGAGTGCGGTGGGACCAGCGAACGGGTGAAGACGACGATGGGGCACTACATGGTGCATGCGACGCCGCTGCGGCGTCCCGGCGGGCAGGATGCGATCGACCTCGTTGTGCTGCCCACGAACGAGCGCGCGACTGTGATGGATGCGCAGGCACTCGCGGCCCGTTTCGGATTGAGCCCGAGAGAGTTACAGGTGGCACAGTCGCTTGTCGTGGGCCTGTCCAAGAAGGAGATCGGAGCGAAGCTCGGAATCAGTCCGCATACCGTCGCGCGACATGTCGAGCAAGTATTGCGAAAGACCGGTGTACACTCGCGTGCAGCCGTGGCGGCGCTGTCAGGATCGAAGTGAGTCTGCTGCGAGAAGCGGTGCGTGATCCGGCATCTCCGGTGCACGCGGTCCATTCACCGCCGCCACGATGCCAGCAATCGAGCGCGTACCCAACTTTGCCCGGAGCGCCTCGACATGCCGCCGAGCCGTGTGCGTGCTGATGTTTAGTTGCGCCGCAATCTCCCCAACGCTGCCGCCGGCGGCGAGCAGCCTGGCCACGCGGATCTGCCCAGCGGTCAGGGAGAACTGATCGCGAAGCCCTTCGTCGGTCCAGGGCGTAGGATTTTTGCGTTCCACCATGACCAGGCATGCACGCTGGCGACCGAGCGTATCCGGTACACACATGGTTGAACGCACACGATATCGAAAGCTGACGGTGTGGACCTCGCTCGTAACCGGCGCGATCTCGACCGCGCGCATGATGGCCCCACGTCGACATGGAGACGCGCTGTCCACTCCCAATACAGCCGCAGCAGCCTCTGCAACCTTGGCAAGGAGCCGAGATGGTTCCGGCTCACACGCGAGGAGTTGAAGCATGGACGGCGTGCGATGCAGGCAGCGGCCAGCTTCATCGAAGATCGCCAGCGGGAGCGCGAGCGAATCGACCGTGCGCACAAACGACTCGCGATGCTTGCCAAGTCGACTCAACGTTTCGACGCCTGCACAGAACGCCGGATACAGCAATTGCAGCATCGCATGGCCTCGCGCACCGAACCGGCGCCCAGTCGGGCGCGCGTGATGCAACCAGACGCCGGCTACCGTGGCGGAACTGGGTCGAATTGCAGGTCCATCCAGATGGCGCATCAACCCGATAGGGTCGAAGTGCTTTCCAGGAACGATGTAATCCAGATAGTAGGAACTCTTCTCGTACGTGTCGATGAATCCGTGCCAGAGCAGATCCCGCGTCCACGCACCCAACACCGACTGTCGTTCCCACACCGACCACTGTCCGTCGAGGGGATGGATGAGTGAGGGATACACCGACAGGTCTCGCGTCGATATGTCCTCGCTGAACATGGCGGCACCGTTGGCGAGAACGGACGTCGCGTCGACGTCGACGCTGGCCGGAAGCAGCAAGGACGCCTTATCCGCACCGGTCAAGGGCTTCAGCGCGCGCAGAAAGCGGGATTGCCACGCCTGCACATCGGGGAACGCGAGTGGAGAGGCCATGGCGGCCGCGACCTGAATCAGGGATTCCCGCTCGTGGGCCTTGAGACTCAGTCGCATGCTGCGTGCCGTTGATCGTGCAACCACGTGCGCATGGCATCGTCGAAGGCAGGCCCTTCCTCGATGAACGGAAAGTGGCCGCTCCGCGCAAACACCGCCTTTCGCGAGTTCGGTATCGCTCGCGCGAGTACATCCGCCGTATTGAGAAGCGGAGCAATCCAATCATCGCCACCGGCCAGGACCAGCGTTGGCGTCGAAATGTTCGGCAATTGCTGCAATGTCGAATAGCCTGGGAGGCAGACGCCAAATCCCTGTGCAAACGCCTGCGCGCTGTAGCAGATATGATCAAAGCGTGCGAAGTACTCTGGCCGAGGCTCATGAAAATATATCGGTAGCAGCTCTCGAAATACGGATTCCAACTCGCGGTCCAGCATTGGCGCGTCGGTGAGCGCTTCCATGATCATGGCAAGCTGCTCGCGCGTTGCTCGCAGACTGGCGGCGGCGAGCGCCGCTTCCGCATAGTCGAACGCGGGATAGGTGGAACAGAGCACGAGTCCACGCACGTGTTGCGGATAGGCAATCGCGTAGGCCTGTGCAATCAGTCCGCCGAAGGAATGTCCAAACAGCAGGACGCGTTCGGATCCTGTGTGCGCGCGTACAGCTTCGAGTTCGGCCACCCATGTGTCGATCCGGATCGCGTCGAACTCCGCTTGACTTGGCCTCGGCTTGCACCCGCTGCCCAACTGGTCGTAATAGACCGGTGTCACGACGTCACGCAGTTGGTCGAGCGAAGGTTGCAGGTAGGAGCTGTCCCACCCCGGGCCGCCGTGAAGCACTATCATGACGGGTGGCGTGATGCCCGATAGTTTCGCGGATGGACCGTGTTTCGCGTTCATCGTGAACAATTGCCCTCAACGTGATGAAATAGGATTCGACGAGCAGACGCCTTCAGTCGCGCGCGACGTTCAATTCGTAGGTCCAGAGGCGAGAATGTGGCCCTTTGTTGACGGTGTGGCAAGCGAGCGGTCATTAAAGAGTGGAGCGGATCACGCGCACCGCGGTTCACCGACTGATCAACGCTGTTCTTTTCATTGAAAATGAAACTCTCTGCGTATTCCGGCGCAAACCGGCCACTGATTCCGGTTGAATCCGGCCACCCATTCCCGGCGAATCCGGCCACCGGTTCTTTCTGAATCCGGCCACCCAGTCCGGAGGAATCCGGCCGGGTGGTGTTGGGGGGTGGTCGGGTGCGCGGCGTGGGATCCCAATGCGCGGTGCCGACGCGTCATTCCGGGGACTTCAACCGGAGAGACGCCGTGCCCCGTGACAGGATTTCGATGCGAACGATTCGTGACGTACTCCGGCTGCGGCTGGAGGCTGGACTCAGCGAGCGGCAGGCCGCGCGCAGCGCGGGCGTGCCGCGCAGTACCGTGCAGGACTACGTCGCGCGCTTTCGGGCGAGCGGGCTGCCGTGGCCGCTCGCGGCGACGCTGGAGGACGTGGCCTTGGAGCAGGCGCTGTTCGCGTGTGAGCGCGCGCCGGTGGCGACCGGTCGCCCGCTCCCGGACTGGGCGGGCATTGCCCAGGAGAAGAAACGCAAAGGGGTGACGCTGCTCCTGCTCTGGCAGGAGTATCGGCTCGCCGAGCCGACGGGCTACCGCTACAGTCAGTTTGCGGAACACTACCGCCGCTGGCGTACGACGATTGATCCGGTGATGCGGCAGGAGTATCACGCGGGCGAACGGACCTTCGTCGACTACGCAGGCGTCACGGTCGACATTCACGATCCGGCCACCGGGACGGTGCGCACCGCGCAGATCTTTGTCGCGGCGCTCGGGGCAAGCAACTACACGTTTGCCGAGGCAACATGGACGCAGCAACTGCCCGATTGGATCGCGTCGCATGTGCGGATGCTGGAGTATTTCGGCGGCGTGACGGCGCTCATCATTCCGGACAACCTGCGGTCGGGCGTGACGTACGCGTCGTACTACGCGCCCGAGATCAATGCGACGTATGCCGACTTCGCGACGCACTATGACACGGCGATTTTGCCCACACGCGTCGCGGCCCCACGCGACAAAGCGAAGGTGGAAACGGCCGTGCAGATCGTCGAGCGCGCACTGCTCGCGCCGCTGCGGCATCAGCGCTTCACGTCGCTCGCCGAGCTGAATGCGGCGCTGCGGCCGCGTCTGGAGGCGCTGAACGACCGCCCGTTTCAGAAACTGCCCGGCTCGCGCCGGTCGCTCTTTGCGACGACGGATCGGCCCGCGCTGCGACCGCTGCCGGCCACACGCTATGAGTACGCGGAATGGCGCCGAGCGAAGGTCAACATCGATTACCACATCGCGGTGGAGAAGCACTGCTACAGTGTGCCGTATCCGCTCGTGCGCGCGACCGTCGACGTGCGGCTGACGGCGACGATGTGTGAGATCCTGCACCGCGGGACGCGCGTCGCGGCGCATGCGCGTCGCCACACGCCGGGCGGCTATACCACGGATCCCGCGCATCGGCCCAAGTCGCATACGCGGCATCTGGAC
>JBBSJG010000237.1:0-4554 GCA_038257485.1 Longimicrobiales bacterium
GCCAGAAGCGAAAAAGCAACAGCCCATCCGAACGATTTCGATAACGCGAGCGTCGTCGGAATTGCGACGGCAGTCAGCAGAAACCCGATCGACGTCTGCAACGTGAGCGCCGTACCGACTGCGTGCGCCGGCGCGACTTCCGTGACCAGCGCACTGAACTGCGCAGAGTCTGCAACAATCGAGAAACCCCACAACAGCGCGACAATCGCAATTGCCCAATGTGGCGCGCTGAGCAGGTGCCCCATGATGAGCGCGCATGTTCCGCTGACTGCCATCGCATAGATCGTCACACGCTCGCGGCCCCACACATCCGCCCACCGACCGGCGATGACACAACCAACCGCGCCGACCGCAATCACCGCGAACGCAGCAATTCCTGACGCGCTCGTTACCGAACGTACACCGTCGCCAAGACCGGAGCCTGCACGCGTGAAATAATCAAAAAAGAACAGACTGATGAGGCTCCACATCGCGTAAAGTTCCCACATGTGTCCCAGGTAGCCACCAATCGCCAGTCGCGTCTCACGATGACGCAGTACCGACGGCACGAGACTCCACGAAAATGCGCGCCGCGGAAATACATTCGGTCCGTCCCGGTACAGCAGCGCGATCAAACCGCCACCAAGCGCTGCGCCCGCGGATGCACACAGGATGATCGACGTCGCATCGAACGCGGGCAGCGCGCTGAGCAGGTAAGGCATCGCCTTCCCGATCGTCAATGCGCCGACGATCGTGCCGATCGCGAGACCGCGCGATGTGCGGAACCACGTCGCAACCATCTTCATCGCGGGCGGATAAACACCCGCGAGCAGCAGACCGGTCAGGAAACGCAGCACGAGCGCCATCTCGAAAGTACCAGCAACTACGACGAGCGCATTGGCCGCCGCGGCCAGCAGAGCCGCCGTCGCAAAATAGAAACGGGATGGAAGGATGTCTGCGAGATTGAATCCCGCGGCGAGTGCAGTACCCGAGACGAAGCCAAGCTGCACGATTGTGGTGAGCCATCCGGTCTGGCCGGCCGTCAGTCCGTACAGCGACTGGAAGTGCGGCGCGACGGCGCTGGCGGTGAGCCAGAGCGACATGCTGAGGAACTGGGCGACCGCGAGGATCGCGAGCTGAAACCATCTGTTGTCGGTCATGCGCCGCAATGTCGTGTCAACCCAGGCATATGGGAATGGTCCTTGCTCTTATGCCCTGTGAATGGGACGCGCGGATGCGTGTTCCGGTCGGTACAGGAGGGCGGAATGGCGGAACAGAAGAAGCCGGGGACAGCCCGGGAGTTCGATACACAGGAGGGCCTCGCACTGGCGCTCTCCTACCTGGAGGACCCGTCGAGTGTGCCATGTCCTCGCTGTGGCCCCGACACCATGGAAGTCGTCTGCTACCTGGACGCGCGGAGCATGGAGGACGGCAATGTCGTCGCCGCGCTGCCCGACCAGGACTATACCGTCGTCCTCTATTGTCATGAGTGCGGCAGGGCCGCGGCGCTCGACCTGAGTCGCGATGCCGACGAAATGGACGGAACGGAAGAGCGGGAGGCCGCCTGATCGCAGCCTCCCGCTGTACATCCGTCTGAATGCATGGACTAGAAGAACATGACGCGCCCGCCGCCGTCGCCGCCGCCGCCCATCCGCGGATTCACCACATTGTTGAAGATCGAGCCGAACCGGTAGCTCACACCCATTTGCACGAAGTAGCGGAAGTTCGTTGCGAGCTCGCGCTGCCGGAGCAGGATGTCGGCCTGCGATGCAGACCCCTTCTTGAGCGACAGCTGGTCCCTCACCATGCTGTAATCACCAAACACATTGAGCGAGAAGCCCTTGAACAGGCGCACATCCGTGCCGCCACCGATTCCCGTGTTGAAAAACTGTGTGTCGTGCAGGTACTGGCTGTAACTGGCGTACAGGTTGACCGAGCCCCACGGCTCCTGTGTGTTATAGCTCAGTGACAGCGAGTGCTGCGGCAGCGTTTCCTTCGTTTGCAGATAGATCGTCGTGTCGCGGTATGTGAACGCGCGCACGCCGATGCCGTACTGCGCGGTGAGCATACGCCGATTCGACTCTTTATACGGGAAGAAATCGTATTCGACGGCGGGCCTCAGCGAAATCGACGTCTTGGTATTGCCGAATGTCGACGTGCTGATGCCACCCGTCAGACCCGCGGAGAACTGTTCACCCAGGCTTTTCACGAGAGAACCGTTGGCACCTGCGCTGCGTGAGAAGAACGTCTGCGTTGTATCCCGTGTCGCGCTGATGGGGAATGTAAAACTCTGCAGGCTCTGAGACGTGCTGACACCCACGGACGTCTTCCACTGCTCGGTAGTCCTGCTCGCATTGACACTGCCACTGAAATTTTTGCTTTCCGAATTCGACTCGCCGTTGCCAGAGCCGTTGAATCCGATGCGGAACGTCCAGAAATTCCACGGATCATGACGGGGCACGGCCGCGCCGCCGCCGGCCGGTCCGCCGGGCGGCGCCATCGTGATGCGGAGACGGCTCGCGTGCGGCGTACGGGCGAGATAGGGAGTCACCCCCACCTGGATCATCCGGGCCAGCCCGCGCCGGGTCGCGTCCTGGGAGTTGTCCGACGACGCATTGTAGATCAGGGTATCGGTTACCGTGGCAAACTCCCGCAGTCCGATGAAGTTGAGGGTGAACTTGGAGCCGCCGCCGCCCGTGCCCTCCTGGGTGACCAGGACGTGGACCTGCGCGTCAGCGCGATCCCGCATATAGTCCAGCCACGGCATTTCCGTCCGGATGAAGTCGATGTCGCAGTACCCGCAGTCGATGAACACGCGGAGCGGGGCCGTCGAGTCATTCGCCGGGGCCTTGGGTGGCGCTTCCTGGGCGGATACGGGGGCGGTGCCCAGGGCGAAGAGGGCGAGGACGCCCACTATGATGCGGCTGATTCTCATAATTTTCCTGTGGGAGTTTGAGGTGCCGGACGAGCGTTAGACGCCGGTCGCTGCATACGGGTTGCAGTGACGACCGGGTCCGCGGGCAAGCGCGGCCGCACGGAATGTAGATGCGGGGTATAACGTCGGGGTGATGTTCGGGGCGAATGGATCCGCCCCGGGGTGAACGGGCTGAAAATAGGGACGGAATCGGACATGAGCAAATTCGCAAAGGGCAAGTCGTGGATCGAGCATCGGCTTGCGGATGATCTCGTCATCGGCGGTGCGAGCTACCAGGTCAACCTGGTGGCCCGGAAGGGCACGGGTGTGCAGGGCTACCGCGTGAGCCTCGACTACGTGCGTCACGACGGCGGACACAGTGTGTCGACGGAGTTGCCGAATGCGGCGAGCACAGCGGACGTGCATGCCGTTCAGCGTGAGCTGACCGACCATCCCGGTCGACTGACCGCGCTCTTCCCGGCGTCCGCATCGGCCGCGCCCCCGCAGTGACAGACCGGCCCGACGACGACGCCGCGCCAGCCCAACCTCCGTCGGTGACGGCGCGCGCGCGCTTTGCCGAAGTCGTCTCGCGGCGCGAACCCGAAATCAATCTCGCGCTCGCTGCATTGCTCATTGCCCAGGAAGAGTACCCGCAGCTTCAGCCGGAGCCGTATCTACATCGGCTCGACCTTTTCGCGGAACGCGCGAGGGACCGCATGGCCAATGAGACCGCGCCGCTGATCCTGCTGCAGGAGTTGTCCCGCGTGTTGTACGAGGAAGAGAACTTCCGCGGCAACGCCAACGAGTACTACGACCCGCGCAACTCGTTCCTCAATGATGTACTCGACCGTCACCTCGGCATCCCGCTGACGCTCAGCATCATCTACCTTGAAGTCGGGTGGCGTCTCGGCCTGCCGCTGACCGGTGTGAACTTTCCCGGCCACTTCATCGTCCGGTATGAAGGCGAGGCCATCCGTCTGCTGGCGGACCCGTACCAGGAAGGCGCAATCCGGTTCGAGGACGAAGCGCAGTCACTGCTCGATCAGGTGTCGGGCGGCAGTCTGCCGCTGGCGCCGACGCACCTTCGCAGTGCGGATCGCAGGGACATCCTCGTACGGCTGCTGACCAACCTGAAGGCCGTGTATCTCAATCAGCGCGATGACGCCAAGGCGCTTGCTGCGATCGAGCGCATCCTCATCATCAAGCCGGACGCCGCAGAAGAAATTCGCGATCACGCACTGGCACTCACGCGGCTCGGCCGCGATCACGAAGCACTGCCCGGCCTGCACGAGTACCTGCGGCTCGCGCCCGACGCCGATGACCGCACGCGCATCGAGCTTCTCCTCGAGCACATCGCGCGCGAATGGAAATGAATCCACTGGCGACGGCGGACCCTCGAAACTTCGGCAATCCCGCGGCCGAATATGACGCCGCGCGCAAAGGCTGCGCGTTCATCATCCGGACCGATCGCGCACTGCTTCGCGTGTATGGTCGCGACCCGGTGCGCATCGTACAGGGCATCGTGACCAATGATGTCGCGGGTGCAGCAGCCGACCGCGCAGTGTACGCCGCGCTGCTCACACCGAAGGGTCGCATGGTTGCCGACATGCGAGTCGTACGCCGCGGAGCCGACCTTCTGCTCGATGTACCGGCCGCAGCGC
>JBBSJG010000238.1:0-4538 GCA_038257485.1 Longimicrobiales bacterium
GCATCTCCTGCATTCGCGCCCGATGTAGAAATCGCGCTGGTTGCCGCGCCTGATGAGGTGCAACTCAGGCCCGGCGCGCGCACGCGAGTCTGGAGATTTACCGGCTCTGTCATCAAAGGCGAGGCCAGTTCGGTGCAGGCAGTGCCCAATTCGTATCTCGGGCCGACACTACGTTTTATGCGCGGGCAAAAAGTGCGCATTCGATTTCGAAACAACCTGACAGAGCCGAGCATCGTGCACTGGCACGGGCTGGACGTGCCGGAGTCGGCCGACGGCCATCCGCGTTTCGCCGTCCCACCTGGGGCGGAATACGTGTACGAATTCGAGGTCATCAATCGCGCTGGAACGTACTGGTATCACCCGCATGCTCACGGCAGCACAGGCAAACAGGTGTATCAGGGGTTGGCGGGTATGTTGATCGTCACTGATGATGAGGAACGCGCGCTGGCGTTACCTACCGACACCGAAGATCTCGTGTGTGTGTTGCAGGATCGCACGTTTGATTCAGGCAATCAGTTTGCGTACCTCGCCGGCGGCATGATGGATCAAATGCATGGACTGCTGGGCGCCACCATGCTGGTGAACGGCCAGGAGCGTGCGAGTTTCGAGTTGGCGACACGCGCTTACCGTTTCCGTGTTCTGAACGGATCGAGTTCGCGCGTATACAAATTGGCGTGGGACGATGGAACGCCCATGACCGTTGTTGGCGCGGATGGCGGATTGCTGGCTCGACCGTTGCAGCAGCCGTTTATCACGCTCGCACCTTCGCAGCGAGTGGATGTTATTCTCGACCTCAGCAACCACGCGGTTGGGACGTCGGTACAATTGCGCAGTGCACCGTTCGCGGCGTCGGAAGTGAGTATCGACGAAGGCGGGATGATGGGCGGCCGCATGGGTGGTATGGGCGGCATGGCTGGCGCCGCCCCGCCGAATGGCGCGTCACTGCTGTTGATGACAGTGAAAGTAAGCCGCCAGGAGCAATCAGCGTTTCGGTTGCCGGCGCAACTTTCCAGCTATGGTCCTGGGTGGGCCGAGCAGGCTGGAGCGCCAGTTCGGAGTATTTCACTCGACTTTCGCGCCGGTCAGTGGCTGCTTGGCGGCCGCGCGTTTGACATGATGGGTGTCGCGGCTGACGAGATGGTGCGCGCGGACTCCACTCACATCTGGGAAGTGAAAAACGCGGGTGGCATGATGGGTCAGCAGATGGCACATCCACTGCACGTGCACGGCACGCAGTTTCGCGTGCTCAGTCGTACTCGTCCGACAGGCGCCTCAACCCCGCTCCAGTCGGTACGCGCGGGCCTCGTGGACGATGGCTGGCGTGACACCGTGCTGGTGCTGCCAAACGACACGGTGCGGTTGCAGTTGCGGTTCACAAAATTCCCGGGACTGTACCTGTATCATTGCCATATTCTCGAACACGAAGACGCGGGAATGATGCGCAATTTCAAGGTGATTGCGTAACGGGCTCTGCGGGGAAGGATCGCCATGAAGCTGCTCACCATTCGACATGGACGCGCCGAAAATGCGGATGAATTCGCGCGCACGGGCGTGAGCGATGACCTTCGCCCGCTCACTGCGGATGGGGTGGCACGTATGCGCCTGGGAGCTGCCGGGTTGCATCGCGTCGTCGGGGACATCCATCTGCTGGCATCGAGCTCGCTCGTGCGGGCGCGTCAGACGGCCGACATAGTTGCGGCGGAATTCGGCGGCTTGGCCATCACGGAATTGCAGGCGCTGCGTTCGGAAGCGGCGCCGACTGATCTCGCCGATTGGCTGCGGGATGCGGGGGCGAAGGAAACGATCGCAGTGGTCGGTCATGAGTCCCATCTCACGGATCTGGTCGGCTGGCTGCTTATCGGCGACCGCACGGATATCGTCGAAATCAAGAAGGGCGCGGCCGTGATGCTTGAAACGGACGGGGTCAATTGGAGTAAGGGCAGCGCACGACTGCTTTGGGCGCTCGCGCCGCGTCAGATGCGCTCGCTGGCCGAGCCGATCACTCCCACAGATTCGTGCTGACGTGTAAAGCACGCATCAGCGATCGCTTGTTCGATTGATGGTTCTTCATACGGCAAAGGATGTCGCCGAGTGTGTGACGCATCGAGGATGAAGGGTCCCTTTGTTAAGCATCACGCCTCAGCACGCCCGCTCATGCCTGCATCCGTCACTTCCGCGCGCGCTGTGAGCCAATTCCGTCGATCCAATCTGCAGTCGCGTTTGCTGTTCTCACGCGTACCGAGAGTGCTGCGGCGGATTCCACCGCGCGCGCACTCGCTCGTGTGGGAGCGGTCGAGTCGGACTTCGAGTGGCCGTCATTGTCATTGCCGCGTCGTGAGCAGCGCATTTTTCTAAAGTGAAATCGCTCGAGTTCGGCATTCGCATGGAATACCGACGTGCCGTCAGTAGAAACCTGGAGCCCAATGAGCGGACGGATCCGTAACCGAGTCAAATACATCCTCGAACGCATGATGCTGCGCGGTCCGCAGTATCAGTTGCTGGTGATCGCCGCACTGATCGGACTCGTGTCCGTCACGGCCGGTACACTGCTTTTCTATTTCACCCATGACCTCACGTTCCCCGACTCGGTGTGGTGGGCATTCCTACGCCTCACCGATCCCGGATACCTCGGCGATGACCAGGGCGTCGCGAAACGCACCATTTCAACGGTTGTCACGGTACTCGGCTACGTCATCTTCCTCGGCGCACTCATTGCCATCATGACGCAGTGGCTGAAGGAAAAGCTGACGGAACTGGAAGCGGGTCTTACACCCGTCGCGCTCAACAACCATTTCGTCATTGTCGGATGGACCAACCGCACGACCGCAGTCATGCGGGAGATCCTGCTCTCTGAGGGCCGCGTGCGCCGGTTCCTGCGAGGTCGTGGCGCGCGCGAACTGCGCATTGCGGTGCTGGCGGAGTCTGTTACGGCCGCCCTGCAGTACGATCTGCGCGAACAACTGGGCAGGCTGTGGAACGAGCGACAGATTGTTCTGCGCACCGGTACGCCTCTGCGCATCGAACATCTGCGCCGAGTCGACTTCGAACACGCGGCAGCCGTTGTGCTGCCCGCGGCCGACTTCGCGGCAGGCGGTCCGGCACAAGCGGATACGCGCGCGATCAAGACACTGCTGTCGCTGACGAACCAGCAGCAGGCGGACTCGGCGGAGTTGCCGCTCGCGGTTGCCGAGATCTTCGATGCGCGCAAGCTGCATGTTGCGCGTCACGCGTACGGCGGTCCGATCGAGATCCTGGCGAGTGATGCGATCATCAGCCGCCTGATCGCGCAGAACGTGCGAAACCCCGGTCTGTCCTACGTCTATGGCGAACTGCTGACGCACGGTCACGGCAACGAGATCTATATCCGTGACATCGAAGATGCGGCCGGCCGCAGGCTCGTCGATCTGCCGCCCGCATTCCCGGAGGCGATTCTGCTCGGTGTCGCGCGTCCTGACGGCGGATCGTTCCGGTCGATCCTGAATCCGCCGGACGACTTCCGGGTCGAGCCAGGTGACCGACTCGTCCTGATTGCGCGCAGCTACGAACGGACGCAACCGGTCGGTATGGCGCAATTGCAGGAGCAGGTGCTGAATGCGACGCGGTCGCGGTCCGCACCGCACGCGACCGATACGCGGCGAGTGCTCGTCCTCGGCTGGAGCCACAAGGTGCCCGCACTGCTGCACGAGTTCGATGGCTATGCGGACGAGCAGTTCGCAATCGATGTGCTGTCACAGATCCCGGTCGAACAGAGGAACACACTCCTCAATCGATACGAGGCACGACCGCTGCGTGTGCCCGCTCGCCAGATCGAGGGTGACTATGTCGCGCCGTCCGACCTGGAACCGCTCGCACCCGCGACGTACGACGCGATTGTTTTCATCGGCAGTGACTGGCTGCCGAGTGGCGAGGAATCGGATGCGCGGACCATTCTCGGTTACCTCCTTTTGCGCGAGATGCTGCGCGACGTTGCCGATGCTCCCAATGTACTGGTCGAACTGCTCGACCCGGGGAATGTCCCGTTGTTCGATCAGCGCGCCGGAGAAGTGATCATCAGTCCGGTGTTGCTGAGCCACATGCTGGCGCAGGTCGCACTGCGCCGAGAACTGCGCGCGGTATTCGACGAACTGTTCGGCCCGGGCGGCGGCGAGATCGTTTTCCGGCCGGCGTCATCGGTCGGTCTTGCGGACCGAGCCGTCAGGTTCAGTGAGATCGAGCGTGTGATGCATGCGTCGGGCGAGATTGCACTCGGTGTCCGAATCGCCAGCAGCACAAAACGGGGGGGTGTATATCTGAACCCGTCACGTGAGAAGGAATGGACACTGGCGGCAGGCGATGCGGTGGTGGTCCTGACAACGTATCAGACATCGCGGTAGCCGCTCACGACATCGCCAGCGCGGCTATTCGACAATGAGAATCCCCTTCTCGCCCCGCTCGAAATGGTCGAGGAAAACACATCCGATGATCCATTCGCCGCGGTGACCGAGAGGAGGCACGAATGTGATCGTCGCGGACTCGCCCGGCCCCAATAGTGCAGCCAA
>JBBSJG010000239.1:0-4475 GCA_038257485.1 Longimicrobiales bacterium
TCTACGAGATCGCGATCGAGTTGATCGCGCATTCGGAAGGCCACGTGAGCGAGGAGAACATCGACCTGTTCGTCCGCGAGTTCCAGCGCGAGTCGACATTGAGCATGGGTGAGCTGTGGGCGATCCCGTCGATGCTCCGCCTCGGCCTGCTCGAGAACATCAGACGGATGGCGCTCCGCGCGGTTGAACGACTGACCGATGTGGAGCGAGCGGCGCAATGGGCGGACCGGCTGCGTGCTTCAGCATCCCATTCGGACAGCGCGCTGGCGCGGGATCTCTCGCAGTTCGTCCACTCGAAGCAGGGCCTCACGCCCGCCTTCATCTCGCAGTTCCTCCACCAGATCCGAAAGCACGAAACGGACTTCACGCCGATGCTGTGGCTGGAGGAATGGATCGCCGAGGACGGCCTGTCTGCAGGCGACGCCGTGTCGCGTGACAATCAGCGCATGGCGCTCACGCAGGTAATGATGGCGAACAGCATCACGAGCCTGCGCGCGCTCACGCTCATCGACTGGAAGAAGTTCTTCGAGGCGCAGAGCGAGACGGAACAGATTCTCCGGCTGGACCCGACCGCCGATTACGCGTACATGACATTCGAGACGCGCGACAGCTATCGACATGTGATTGAGCGGCTCGCGAAACAGACAGGCCTCGCGGAGACCGCGGTTGCAGATGCCGCGATCAAGCTGGCAGGGGCGGCGCTCGATATCGCGACCACTGCCACAGCACCGCGCGAAGCCCATGTCGGGTACTGGGTCGTCGATGACGGCCGCGCGACCCTCGAGGATCGGATCGGCTACGATCGCACATTCTCCGAACGGCTGTACCGCGGCGCGATCCGACGGCCGAGCAGCGTATACTTCGGCACGATCCTGTTCCTGACGCTCGCACTCATTGCAGTGATGTACTACGCAGTGGATCCGGCCTCCGCGCTCGGGTCGCTGCTCGTCTGCCTGTTCCTGGCGCTGCCGGCGAATGAGATCGCGGTCGGCGTCGCCAACCAGATCATCACGCTGTTCATGCCGCCGCACCGTCTGCCACGCATGGACTTCCGTGAGGGGGGCATCCCGCAGGAGTACCGTTCGACCATCGCAGTGCCAACGCTGTTCTCCGGTGTCGACGCGGTAAAGGACACCATCGAACACGTCGAGGTCCAGTTCCTCGCCAATCGCGATCCCAACCTCGCGTTCACGATCCTCAGTGATTTCACGGACGCAGAGACGGAGGTCACGCCTGACGATGAAGCGATCCTGACGGCGGCCGTGGACGCCGTGGAATCACTCAACCGGAAGTATGCGGAGGGCGGCGAGGCGATCTTCCATCTGCTGCACCGGCCCCGCCGTTGGAACGAGGCGCAGGGCGTGTGGATGGGCTGGGAGCGGAAGCGCGGCAAGCTCGCGCGGTTCAATCGCTTCCTGCGCGGCGGCGCGGCCGACGTCTTTACGACGCGCGCCGGCGACGTCGAACGCCTGCGCTCCATCCGCTATGTGCTGCCCCTCGACTCCGACACTGTACTCCCCCGCGGTGCTGCAGCGACCTTGATCGGCACGCTCGCCCACCCGCTCAACCGCGCGGTCTACAATGAATCGCTCGGCCGGGTCGTAAAGGGCTACGGCATTCTGCAGCCGCGCATCTCCGTCTCCTTGCCGAGCGCGCACCGCTCCCTCTTCGCGTCCATCCATTCCGGGCATCCGGGTGTCGACCCATACACGACCGCAGTCTCGGACGTGTATCAGGATCTCTACGCCGAGGGCAGCTATACCGGCAAGGGCATCTATGACGTGGACGCATTCGAGCGCGCGACGAAAGGTCGGTTCCCGGAGAACACGCTCCTCAGCCACGACTTGATCGAGGGCACCTACGCTCGCGCGGCGCTCGTCACGGACCTCGAGTTCTACGACGACTATCCGACGCGCTACCTGACGTTCAGTGCGCGCAAGGACCGGTGGATCCGCGGCGACTGGCAGCTGCTGCGCTGGCTGGGCCGCAATGTACCGGGACCCGACGGCGTCACGCGCAACCGGCTCTCCACACTGTCGCAGTGGAAGATCTTCGACAACCTGCGCCGCAGCCTGATCGAAATCTCGCAGGTCGCGCTGCTGCTCGCAGGATGGTTCATCCTGCCGGGCGCGTCGCACGGTGCGATCGGATCCAGCCCCATCACCTGGACCGCGATCGTGCTCCTGTCGATCGCGTTCCCATGGCTGTTCTCGTTCGTTCTCGCAGTACTGCGTCCGCCGTTCGGTCAGTCAATGCGCGCGTACTATGCGGCAGTCGGTCGCGATGCACTGTCCAGTGCGCAGCAGCTCGGTCTCTATCTCGTGTTCCTGCCGCATCAGGCGTACATCTCCGCACGGGCGATCCTGCGGACCCTATACCGTCTGTTCGTCAGCCGGCGACACCTGCTGGAATGGCGAACTGCGTCGCAGGTCGAACAGTCGACGGCGTCCGAAAGCGCCGTCGCCTGGCGCCTGATGGCCGCTGCGCCCGCCCTCGCAATTGCGATCGCGGGAGTCATTGCGATTCGGATTGTCGCGCGCGGCGCCGGCGTCGACTCGACCGCACTCGCCTACATCGCATCCACGCTGCCCCTCGTCCTGCTCTGGCTCGCATCGCCCGCAATCGCGCATGCACTCGGTGCGCCGGCCGTCGCCGGTGAGCTACGCCTGACGCCGCGGGAACGCATGCAGCTCCAGCGCTATGCCGAGCTGCACTGGCAGTATTTCGCAACGTTCGTGACGGCAGAGACGCAGTGGCTGGCGCCGGACAACTTTCAGGAGACCCCGCAGCCGGTCGTGGCTGCACGCACATCTCCCACCAACATTGGGCTACAGCTCCTGTCGACCGTCAGCGCGCACGACCTCGGCTTCATCCCTCGACACGAGATGATTGAACGCCTCGAACGCGTGTTCGTATCGCTCGAACGGATGGAACGGTACCGCGGTCATTTCTACAATTGGTACAGCCTGGCCGAGCTGCAGCTCCTCGACCCCCGATACATTTCCACGGTCGACAGCGGCAACCTCGCAGGCGCATTCATCGCACTCAAGCAAGCCTGCCTCGCAATTGCAGAGACACCTGACG
This sequence comes from Longimicrobiales bacterium, assembly GCA_038257485.1. Lineage (GTDB taxonomy): Bacteria > Gemmatimonadota > Gemmatimonadetes > Longimicrobiales > RSA9 > DASUXU01. Next base: position 3,085 of record JBBSJG010000239.1, read on the forward strand.
CCACGACGGACGAGGTCCTCCGGCTCACTGACATTGCCATGCGCGCCAAGGCCTACGTCCTCGACATGGACTTCACGTTCCTCTACGACGACAGTCGCAAGCTCTTCTCGATCGGATACCGCGAGTCCGATGCGGCACTCGACAATTCGTACTATGACCTGCTCGCGTCCGAAGCGAGGCTCGCGAGCTTCATTGCGGTTGCCAAGGACGATGTCACCGTAGAGCACTGGTTCCGGCTGGGCCGCACACTGACCGGCTCGACACGCGATGCAACACTCGTATCGTGGAGCGGCAGCATGTTCGAGTATCTGATGCCACTGCTCGTGATGCGCCGATTCCCTTCCACACTCCTCGATCACACGTATCACGGCGCGGTCCATCGCCAGATCTCATACGGGCGGGAGCGAGGCGTGCCGTGGGGCGTGTCCGAGTCCGCATACAACCTGCGCGACCGCAATGCAACGTATCAGTACCGTGCGTTCGGTGTGCCCGGCCTCGGCCTCAAGCGCGGCCTCGGCAGTGATGTCGTCATTGCGCCGTATGCGACGCTCCTCGCACTGCTTGTCGAGCCACGCGCCGCACTCCAGAACCTGCGCGCCCTCGAGCGCGAAGGAGCCCTCGGCGAATACGGGTTCCGCGATGCCCTCGACTTCACTCGCCACCCGCCCGACGCTCGCCCCGCCGTCGTTGGTGCGTACATGGCACACCATATCGGCATGGGGCTCGTAGCACTCACCAACTCACTGCAGCGTCAGGTGTGGCAGCGTCGGTTCCACGCGGACGCGCTCGTGAAGTCTGCGGAGCTGTTGCTGCACGAGCGCATCCCGAGCCGCCTGCACGTGCAGGAGGACCGTGTTGAAGCGCCGCTCGAGGACCAGCCGCATCGCGCTGAATCGGTCGAACCGCCGATCCGTGAGTTCATGGGTACGGGCACACACCAGCCTCGCATCGCGCTTCTGGGTTACCCGCCCTACACCATGCTCGTGACCGATGCAGGTGCGGGCTTCAGTCGCTTCGACAACCTCGCCGTGACGCGGTGGCGATCGGACGGCACTCGCGACAATCACGGACAGTGGTGCTATGTGCGCGACCTGACGGCCCGACGCACGTGGTCAGCAACGCACCAGCCGCTGTGCGTGACACCGGACTATATCCGCACCGACTTCTCCGCCGATCGGGCGCGCTATATCCGCATCGACGGGCAGGTCGAGACGCAGACCGAGATTGTCGTGGTGCCGGAGGATGCGGCCGAGGTCCGCCGCGTGACACTGATCAACCGGTCGCAGGAGGAACGCGTCATCGAGCTGACAAGTTACGGCGAGATCGTGCTTGCTCCACCGGAAAACGAGCGCGCGCACCCGGCATTCGCGAACCTGTTCGTCGAGACCGAA
>JBBSJG010000240.1:0-4433 GCA_038257485.1 Longimicrobiales bacterium
GCGGTCAAATCAGGTGGTACGCTCGGGGAAATCAGTGACGTGCTGAGGGATGTCTGGGGGACCTAACGCGCGGTGGCGAGTTCTTCCGGAATCGTTTAAAATCATCAGTTGGGCTCGCTTTTCCAGGATCCATAATGCCTACATATGAGTATCGCTGCGCCAAGGGTCATGCCTTCGAGCAGTTTCAGAAAATGTCCGATCCGCCGGTCGATGCCTGCCCTGAATGTGGTGCGGCCGCCGAGCGCCTGATGTCGGCGGGGGCCGGACTGGTGTTCAAAGGTTCCGGCTTCTACATCACCGACTATCGCAACGACAGCTACAAGAAGGCAGCTGAATCGGACCGCTCCGGCCCTGCCGGTGCCGCGGGCTCTCCTGCGGCCTCAGGTGGTGGCGAGGGCGGATCCGCGAAGGGGGACTCGGCCGGCCCTAGCGCGCCGCCGTCCGGCAGTACCGGCTCGTCCGACAGTGCCGGTTCGTCCGGCAGTACCGGTTCGTCCGGCAGTACCGGCAAGACGGGCAGCACCGGGACATCGACTGGAGGATCGTCCGGTGGTGCATCGAGCGGGCCCGCCAGCAGCGGTGGTTCCACCTCCGGCCCGTCCTCGCCAGCCCCGAAGCCGGGCAAGGACTGATGTCCGTGGACGTGCTTACACAGCAACTGGAAGCGATCGCGCTCGATCTCACGGGAGCTCAGGTCGAGGTCCAGATGGAGCGGCCGCGCAACCCCGACCACGGCGATCTGTCGACCAATCTCGCACTGGTGCTCGCCGGTCGTCTGGGTCGGCCGCCGCGCGATGTGGCGAAGCTCCTGATAGAACGGCTCGACCTGGCCGCCGCGAGTATCGAGTCCGCCGAGTTGGCAGGCCCGGGATTCATCAACTTCCGATTCGCGAGCGCGCAGATCCAGGCGCATGTCGCATCGATCATCGAAGCCGATGACGCATTCGGCAGGGCACCGTCGACGGGGAAGCGCTTTCAGGTCGAGTTCGTTTCCGCCAATCCGACCGGACCGTTGCACGTGGCCCACGGCCGAGGCGCCGCTCTCGGTGACGGCATCGCAACGCTACTCGAATGGGCTGGTCACGAGGTAGAACGGGAGTTCTATGTGAACGACGCAGGCGTCCAGATCGATCGGCTTGCCGAGTCATTGGACGCGAGGATTCGCGGGATCAGCGGAGATGTGGCGGAGATTCCCGAAGGTGGGTACCACGGTGAATATCTCGTCGAGATGGCGAGGGACGTCAGCACGACACGCGAAGAGCTGCTCGCATTGCCGCGCGCGGAGCGGATCCGGGGACTGCGCGATCATGCGGTAGACGCGCTGCGCGCTGAACAGGATCGCGATCTCCGGGAGTTCGGCGTCGTCTTCGACAACTATTTTCTCGAGACGTCACTGTACGATATGAACCGCCTGCGGGAGACGCTGGACGATCTTGCACAGCGAGGCTTGACGTTCGAGGCAGACGGTGCGACGTGGCTTCGCACTTCCGACTTTGGTGACGACAAGGATCGCGTGCTCGTCAAGAGCGACGGTTCGTTCACGTATTTCCTGCCGGACATTGCATATCATCGCGACAAGCTGATGCGTGGCTTCGACCACTGCATCGACGTGTGGGGCGCGGACCATCACGGGTACGTCCCCCGCATGAAGTCGGTGCTGCGCGCCCTCGGTCATCCGGACTTCCTCGCTGTCGAGATCGTCCAGATGGTCAGAATCATGCGCGGCGGTACCGAGGCGAAGTTCAGCAAAAGGTCCGGCGACTTTGTGACGTTGCGCGAGCTGGTGGACGAGACGGGTCCGGATGTCGCGCGGTATTTCTTCCTGATGCGGCGCGGCGACACGCAGATGCTGTTCGATCTGGATCTCGCGCTGGACCAGTCGGATACGAACCCGGTGTTCAAGGTGCAATACGCCCATGCGCGCATCATGAGCATCATGCGCAAGGCGGGCGTCGACCCTGCATCGGTGAGCGCGACGACCGCGGAGCTTGGACTGCTGACGGACGCCAGGGAGCAGGACCTGATCAAGCAGATCAGTATCTTCCCGGAGCTCGTTGCACGGGCCGCGAGCGCGCGCGCGCCGCACATGATCTGCGATTACCTCGAGACCACCGCGGCGAAGGTCAATTCATGGTACCACGCGGGCAATCCTTCGCGGAATCCGGGACTCGCTGTTCTTTCGTCCGACCCCTCGCTCCGCAATGCTCGCATCGCGCTCGCGCGCGCCACACAGATTACCCTCAGGAACGGCCTGCGCCTGCTTGGCCTGAACGCGCCTGACCAGATGACCAGAGAGGATATTGAATGAGTTTGCTCGTTGTCGGCAGTGTAGCACTCGATTCGATCGAGACACCGTTCGGTAAGGTACGCGACGCCGTTGGCGGATCCGCCACGTTCTTCAGCGCGGCCGCTTCGATGTTCACGCCCATCCAACTCGTCGGCGTGGTTGGTGACGACTATCCGATGGAGGAGCTGGCGTTCCTGCGTACGCGAGGCGTTGACATGTCAGGGCTGACGCAGCAGACAGGCGAGAGCTTCCGCTGGTCCGGCATCTACAGCTACGACCTCAACAGCCGCGAGACACTCGAAACGAGGCTGGGCGTGTTCGCCGATTTCAAGCCAGTCATCCCGGAATCGTTCCGCGAGACGGAGTGGCTGTTTCTCGGCAACATCGATCCGGTCCTGCAGCTCGACGTGCTGCGGCAGGTAAAGCGGCCGAAGCTCGTTGCCTGCGATACCATGAATTTCTGGATCGAAGGCAAGAACGCCGAGCTGGTCGAGCTGCTCGGCCATGTCGACCTCCTGATGGTGAACGACGGCGAAGCACGACAGCTGTCCGGCGAACATAACCTCATGAAAGCGGCGAGGTGGATCCAGTCCAAGGGCCCGTCGATGGTGGTCGTGAAGAAGGGTGAGCATGGCGCGATCCTGTTCGCGCGCGACTTCATGTTCTTCGCGCCAGGATATCCGCTCGAAGAACTGTTCGACCCGACGGGCGCAGGCGACGCGTTCGCCGGCGGGTTCGTCGGATACCTCGCGCGTGCCGGCGTGCTCGATCAGGAACACCTGCGTCGAGCGATGATCTACGGCAGCGCGATGGGTTCCTTCGCGGTCGAACGCTTCGGCATGGAGCGGCTCATCGATGTCACGATCGAGGAAGTCCGCGAGCGTGTGCGGATGTTCCGCGAGTTCACATCGTTTGAGGACGGTGTTGCCGTCGCGGCCAATGTCTGAAGACACAGGCAGTCTCAGCTACCGGGACAGCGGAGTTGACCGCGACGTCGCGGCCGTCGCAAAGAAGCGGATCGGCGAACTTGTCGCGTCCACCGCGACGGCGGACGTAGTTGGTGGTCCGGGCGGTTTCGGTGGTCTGTTCCGCCTGCCTGCCGGCATGAAGAATGGCGCGCTCGTATCGAGCGCAGATGGCGTCGGCACGAAATTGAAGGTGGCAATGCTGGCCGGTCGCCATGATACCGTTGGCGTCGATCTCGTCAATCATTGTGTCAACGACATTCTCGTCGAGGGTGCCAGGCCGCTTTTCTTCCTCGACTACATCGGCATGGGCCAACTGGAGGCGGGAACCGTCGATCAGATCGTCGCCGGCCTCGCACAGGGGTGCCGCGACAATGGGTGCGCGCTTGTGGGCGGAGAGACCGCCGAGCTCCCTGACTTCTATCAGCCCGGCGACTACGACCTCGCAGGATTCATTGTCGGCGTGGTCGAGCTCGATGACCGCCCGGGCGCACACCGCGTCGAGGCGGGTGACATCCTCGTCGCCGTCGCTGGCAACGGGTTCCATACCAATGGCTACTCGCTGCTGCGCAGACTGCTGTTCGACCGCATGAGCCTTTCCGTCGATGACGCGTTCCCCGACATGACTGAATCCGTCGGAGACGTGCTGCTGCGCACACACCGCAGCTATGGCGCATCGCTTCGCCCGTTCCTCGATGACGGGCGCATCCATGCGATGGCCCACATCACGGGTGGCGGGATCCCCGAGAACCTCGCGCGCGTCATCCCCAGCAGCATGACTGCCCACGTGAGCCGGTCGAAGTGGCCGCTGCCGCCCGAATTTGCAGCAGTGCAGAAACACGGCAGCGTGACGGACGACGAGATGCTGCAGACATTCAATCTCGGCATCGGCATGATCCTCGTCGTTCCGGCTGCCGCGGCGAACGGCGTGTCGATGGAACTCGCATCACAGGATCTCGGCGGCTGGATCATCGGTGACATTCGCGAAGGAAGCGGCGGCGTCATCGTCGACTGACACATCCGAACCAATACGAATCACACAACTCTGGAGACGGCCGTGAACAGACAGCTACGTGCACACTCGTTGCCAGCCGTCCTCGCATGCCTGCTGATGCTCCCGGGCGTGGCCGCTGCGCAGGATACGTTCGCCGATCAGTGTTCGACCGCGACGTCCAATCAGC
>JBBSJG010000241.1:0-4425 GCA_038257485.1 Longimicrobiales bacterium
GATCACGACATCGCGTTGAGGCGCCATGGAAAGGAGGGCGCGGAAGACACTGCGCCAGGTCGGGTAATCCTCGGGGCGTAGTTCCTCCCCGGACCAGTGGGCGGCCTCCTCGATCAAGACCCGTCGATTCAGCTCGGGGCTTGTGGCGGACGCGGTGAAGTAGAAGGTCCGCTCCGCCCCCCACAGGTGGGTCAGCAGGTACGTCTTCCCGACGCGGCGCCGACCATACATCAGCCCGAGTTTGAGGTCACCGCTGTCGGCGAGTTGCAGCAGCCGCTCGGCCTCCGTCTCCCGGTCGATGATCTTTTCACTGATCGGCATCGGATTCCCCGGTGTGGCTATGCCTATGTATGTGTTTACCTATTGATAGGTATACCTATGGTTAGGTATAGTCAAGTGTGGGCAACTCCAATCGCCCATGCTTCCGCGGGATGTCGGCGTAGTTACTATTGTTATAACTCACCCGGGAGGGGTCGTGACCAAGGCGGTGCTTGCGAGGAGCGCCAGGAGTTCCGCCGGACTGAGGGCTTGCAGGCCCAGGCCCTGGAAATCCCGTGCGTTTCGGGTGACGAGAAAATCCGCGCCAACGTTCATCGCGCAGACGGCCTGCACGGCATCCTCGAAATCAGGTCCCGTGACGGAAAGGGCCTGAAGCAATGTGTTCTTTTCAACGGAAGCGATGTGGAACATGTTCAGGAGATCCAGCATCGCGGTGTTCGCTCGCTGCCGATCGAGGTGGCGCCCCGTGAGATAGTGCAGGGTTGTCACGGTATGCGCGGCAATAAAACCTTCAACGCCTTCACGCTCGAGTAATGAAAGGCACGCCGCGGATTCGGTGACCCAGGGCTCCCGGTTCGTAAGCACATCCAGGACTACATTTACATCATAGAAGAGCTTCACCGGGCGTGCTTGCGCTCGAGATAGTCACGGTATTCCTCCACACTGGCGCCCGCCGGGAGTATGCCGACCAGGCGACGCACCGCCGGTGAGAGAGCGGGTTTCCGCTCCTCGCTGGCCAAGGCTTCGAGGAATGTGGACACAAGCCTCGAAATGCTGGTCTGGTGCAGCTCGCTGTAATGGCGAGCCCGTTCAATGACCATTTCGTCGACACTGAGAGTGAGTTTACGGAGTGGCATGGCGGCTCCCTGTGGATCAATACGTATGAACATAGGAATATACTACGTATGATCCCACGGAGGAAGGCGCGAACGGCTGCGAGACTTTCCGTGCGACCTCGGCGTAGTTACCATTGTTATAACTCAACCCGGGGTGCTGATGACCAAGGAAACGACAATTCGCGCGATCGGTAACTCAGCGGGAGCTACAATTCCCAAAGCGATGCTCGAGCGATACCGCATGGCTGAGGGCGATCGGGTCCACCTGGTCGAGACCGATCAGGGCATTCTGATCACTCCGTTCGACCCGGACTTTGCTGATGCGATGGCAGCCTATGAGGAAGGGGCGAAGAAGTACCGGAACGCGCTGCGCGAGCTTGCCAGGTGAAGGAACCGCGCTGGCTCTCAGGCAACGGAATTCGTGCGATACACCACGACCAGATTCGTCACCATGGCGGCTCACCCGGACTGCGCGACACCGGTCTCCTCGAGTCAGCACTGGAACATCCGCGCAACCGATTTCACTGCCATGCGGAAGCTGACGTTGAGTCGTTAGCCGCGGCGTACGGGTTCGGAATCGCCGGCAACCATCCTTTCATGGATGGCAATAAGCGCGTGGCGTTTCAGGCGATGTACGTTTTCCTCGCGCTGAACGGGCGCAGAATCATCGCGCGCGAAGATGACGTCGTAAGAATGATGCTCGCGCTCGCGGCGGGTGAGTTCACGGAGTTGAAGCTTGCGGCGTGGCTGCACGAACATACGTCGCCATCGCAGTGACGAGCCTTATCAACGCCTACAGGCCGCGTCTTCATGCCTTCACAACGCTACGCAGCGCCTTCACGAACCGCTCCAGCTCCGCGGGCGTGGTATATACGTTCGGGCTGACGCGCATTCCATTGATCTCCGGCGCGCGCTTTTCGCCCGTCATGGCCTGCGTGAGGATGGAATGGCGCTCCCGGAGTTGCTTCTGCACTGCCTCGACGTCGACGCCCGGGATCTCGAACGAATTCAACCCGGCGCTCATTGCAGCGCTCGTCGTGTAGAATTTCGCGGTCGGAATCGCGGTCGTGACGCCTGAACGCACCAGCTCGCTGAGATAGCGCAGCCGCGCGAGCTTGCGGGCCGGGCCGAGCGAACGATGCAGTGCGAGTGCCGGCAGAGACGCGGGCTCGATGTAGCAGGGCGTAGTGCCCAGCTGCTCGTAGCGGCTCATTCCCTTCGCTTCCGGCCCGGGCGCGATCAGCGGCCACACCTTCGCGGTGTGCTCGGGCTTCATCCACAACACCCCCATGCCGACCGGCGTGCCCAGCCATTTGTGCGCGCTCGCGCCATAGTAGTCGCAGCCGAGCGCGCTGATGGGTTCGTCCAGCAGACCGAGCGACTGCGCGCCGTCCACGACAACCTCGGCGCCGGCACGATGCGCGGCCGCTGCGATGCGCTGCACCGGCAGCAGCTGTCCCGTGAGGTTGCTCGGGTGCGTGAGCAGGACGAGCTTCGTGCGCGGGCCGATGACGGCTTCATACGCCTCCGCCAGGGCATCCATCGATGGCGCGGGGATCGGCGGCCGAATCATGCGCAGCACGATGCCATCGCGCGCGCGGCGCTGCTCGAGCGCGTCCAGCATCGCATAGTAGTCATGCGCGGAGCACACGACCTCGTCGCCCGGCTGCAGCGGCAATCCGAGCAGCACGGTATTCAGCGCTTCGGTCGCGTTGCGCACGAGTGCGATCTCGCCGCCGGGCACACCCATGACTTCCGCGAGACCGGCGCGCACGGCGATGTCGAGGATTTCGTCCCACATCCGCGGCAGCTCCTCGGCGGGCAGTCCTTCGAGCCTGCGGGAACCGCGAGCGAGTTCCTCGATCGATGCGGACGGCGTGGGATTGGTCCACCCGTGGTCGAGGTTCATCACATCGTCGCGCAACGCGTACGCTTTGCGAATATTGGCCCAGAAGGGCTCGTCGTCAGCCAGCGATGCCGGCGTCTTTCCGGCGGCTTCCTCGAGCACGCGCTCCAATCCGTGCGCACGATGCGGTGCCAGGGCGAGTGCGCCCAGCGCACCTGCGGCCCGCAATGCGAAATCGCGACGATCCATGTTGCTCCTCATTGCCGCGACCGCGCGAGCGCGCGGACGTAGGCGACGGCGTCTCTGCGCTCCGCAGCAGTCAGCGGCGACGCCTCGTGCCCGAAGCCCCATTCGACCTTCACGACCTTGCCCGTGCGGTCAATGCTCTCCGTCAGGAGGCGGTCGAACGCGGCGTCGTCATATGCGAGCGCGCCCTGAATGTTGCCGGCCGGCTCACCGAGTCCGTCGAGCGCCGCACCGTGGCAGGTGCTGCAGATGGTGGAGGCAATCATGCGCCCGCGCGCCAGCTCTGCTCCGAGGTCGGCTGGCTGGTGCGCTTTGAAATAGGCCACCTCCTCGGCGGCGTTGTGATAGTCGCGCTTTTCACCCTCCTGCAACGTCAGCCAGTAATCGTCGGGAAGCCGGGCGGTGACGGCGGCCCTGAAGTCGGCGGGCGGCAGCGGCGTCATCTTCCCGGTCGGCGGAACCGTGCGCAGGAACGCGATCAATGCCGCCATGTCGCGTCCGGACAGGAACTGCGTCTGCTTCGACGGCATGACGTAGATTTCGCGCTCGGGATGCACGCCTTCGCGCAACAGTCGCTCAAGCGCGGCATCGCTCATCTTCGGTATGACGAGCGAAATATTGCTCGCCCACAGCCCTTCGACGATCGGGATCATCGCACCGAAATCGAGGCCGGCATAATCGACGCCGTGGCATCCATTGCAGCCGGAGAGCGTTGCGATACGCTTGCCATGGGCGATCTTCGCCGTGTCATCCTTGTAGTCGGCGCCGTCGAATGCGACGTCGGCCGGCGCAGCCGTCGCTACGGCTTTGTCTGGTTCCGAGTCGTTGCCGGTGCATGCTGTGACGGCGAGCAGCAGCATCCCGATTGCACGATATCTCATCCACACCTCTTTGCGGTTGGAGATGGAGTCGCGAACGCCTTGGTGCGACGATCCAGAATCGCCCTGTCGGGCGGGTGGCTGCAAGGGCGTGGTAGTCGCCCCTCACAGGATGCGCCACCACGGCACGGCAAGCGTGTTGCGATCGAGCCGCACCATTTCGTCGCCCGTATGAATCACGATCGATCCCCGCACACGATCGCCGTACTGCTCCGCGAACGTGCGCAGGTGACGCGCATCCTGCCAGGTCGCGCGCGTAGCGGACTTTACTTCGATCGGCAGCAGCGATCAAGTTCTCGATCACGAAACCTTCCCAGCTGCCGCCCACGACGGGATGTGA
>JBBSJG010000242.1:0-4418 GCA_038257485.1 Longimicrobiales bacterium
GAGGCGAGGCGTGATGCGGCGGAAGCGCAGGTGCAGGCTGCCGAGGCGCTGCTTACGGAGTTGCAGCGTGGGGCGAGGCCGGCGGAGCGCGGCCGGGCCGAGGCAGCAGTGAAGGCCGCGCGCGCGCGGGCCGACGAGGCCGGCCGCAATGCGCTGCGTGCGCGCACGTTGTTCGACGGCGGTGCCGTGAGCCGCGAGGTGCGTGACCAGGCCGTGACCGCACTGGACGTCGCGCGGGCGCAGCTCGAGCAGGTCAGTCGCGAGTCGGATCTCGTGGAAGACGGTCCGCGCGCGGAGCGCATCGTCGCACAGGGCGCAGTGGTGCGGCAGGCGCGCGCGGCCGTTGCACAGGTGCAGGCGAGTCTCGATCAGGCAGTGATCCGCGCGCCATTTGCCGGCGTCGTCACGGTGCGGCATCGTGAGGCCGGCGAGACCGTGTCGGCAGGCCTGCCCGTTGTGACTGTCATGAATGCCGCTGAGCGTTGGGTCCGCATCTATGTGCGAGAGGACCAGGTCGGCCGTGTCCACATCGGACAGGGTGCGTCCATCCGCGCGGATACCGACCGCGACCGCGAGTACGATGGCCGCGTGACGTTCATCTCGAGCCAGGCGGAGTTCACACCGCGCAATGTGCAGACTGCGGAAGAGCGCGTGAAGCTCGTATACGCCGTGAAGGTCGCGATCAGCGGCGATCCCCGTGGTGATCTCAAGACGGGTGTGCCTGCAGACGTCACACTCAAGTGAGCCTGTGAGCTTGCTGGTATCGGTCAAGTCTCTGACGCGGTCGTTCAATGACGTGCCTGCCGTCGCGGACGTGTCGTTCGACGTCGCGGCCGGTGAGCTGTTCGGCATTGTCGGTCCGGATGGCGCGGGCAAGACGACGACGCTGCGCATGCTCGCCGGCGTGCTCCCGCCCACGTCGGGTGACGCGCTCATCCGCGGCATCAGCGTCGCAAGGGACCCGGAGTCCGTGAAGCCCCACATCGCATACATGGCGCAGCGGTTCGGCCTGTATGAGGACCTGACCGTTCGCGAGAACATCGACTTCTATGCGGACCTCTATCGTGTTCCGCGCGCCGATCGGCCGGCGAGGCTCGAGCGGTTGTATGCGTTCTCCAACCTCGGCGAGTTCGAGGGTCGGCTGGCCGGCAAACTGTCCGGCGGCATGAAGCAGAAGCTGTCGCTCTCGTGCGCGCTCATCCACCAGCCTGAACTGCTGCTGCTCGACGAACCGACATTCGGTGTCGATCCCATCTCGCGCCGCGACCTGTGGCTGATTCTACATGAGATGGTCGCATCGGGCGTCACGATCATCGTCACCACGTCCTACCTCGATGAGGCCGAACGTTGTGACCGTGTCGCATTGCTCGATCGCGGTCGCGTGCTCGCGCTCGACTCGCCGGCCAGGCTCCAGGAGTCGCTCGAAGGCTCGCTCTTCGTGATCCACACGCCGACTCCGCGACACGCGCGCGCGGCTGTCGAGCATTTGCCGGGCGTGCGACACGCAGTCCTGTTCGGTGATACCGTGCACGTCATGGCGGACGCCGTTGTCACCAGCGCCTCCCTTGAGGCATCGCTCGCGGAATCAGGCGTCGCTGTGCATGACGTCACATCGCTTGAGCCGTCCCTCGAGGATGTGTTCATCGATCTGGTCGGCGCAGCGTGAACGCCATCGAGGTGCGCGATCTCACCCGCCGGTTCGGCGACTTCACTGCGGTCGATCGCGTCAGCTTCGGCGTCAGGGCCGGCGAGATCTTCGGTTTCCTCGGTCCGAACGGCGCCGGCAAGACAACTACGATCAAGATGCTGACTGGGCTGCTGCGCCCGACGTCCGGTGTCGCACTCGTGGACGGCCTGGACACGATGACGGACGGACGCGCGATCCGCTCCCGCATCGGCTACATGTCGCAGAAATTTTCCTTGTATGGTGACCTCACTGTTGCTGAGAACATCGAGTTGTTCGCGGGTCTCTATGGTGTGCAGGGCGACGCACTGGCGGAGCGCCGCGCGTGGACCCTGAAAGTCGCGGGCATCGAGGGGCAGGAGGATCGCGTCACTGCGGACCTCCCGCTCGGCTGGAAGCAGCGACTCGCGCTCGGCTGCGCGGTCCTTCACCAGCCCGCGATCCTGTTTCTCGACGAGCCGACCTCCGGTGTCGATCCGCTCGCCCGGCGCGCGTTCTGGGACCTCATCGACACATTGGCCGACACCGGCACCACGATCCTTGTCAGTACCCACTACATGGAAGAAGCCGAGTACTGTAACCGGCTCGTCCTCATGAATCGCGGTCGCCTGATCGCAGAGGGCACGCCGACGGAGCTGCGTGCGACGATGCACGAGCCGATCTACACGGTGCGCACCGATCGCGCGCCCGCGGCGCTCGAGGCACTGCACCTTGCACCCGGGATCCTCGAGGCAGGCATGTTCGGACGCGATGTCCACGTCGTCACGGCCCCCGACGCGGATGCCGAGGTCGTCGTACCTTCGCGCCTCGCTGCCGCCGGTGTTGCATTCGGCGGCATGACCCGCACACCGCCTTCGCTCGAGGACGTCTTCGTTTCGCTGGTACGGCGAGAGGGCGGCGCGGTGGAAGGTTGAGCACGTTCAATGTCGGACGCATGATGGCGATGGCGAGGAAGGAAGCAATCCAGCTGCGGCGCGACCGTCGCAGCATGGTGATGGCGTTCGTGCTGCCGCTGCTCATGCTGCTGTTCTTCGGGTATGCGATCACCTGGGACATCAAGAACATCCGACTGGCTGTATTGGACAGCGACAACAGCCAGGCGAGTCGTCAACTCATCGATGCACTTGCAGGCAGTGGCTTCTTCCGCATCACGGAGCATCTCACTGCCCATTCCGAGATCGACGAGCGCCTGGACCACGGCCGCGCTGCCGGTGTCCTCGTGATCCCGCAGGGATTCAGCCGCGAACTCGCCGCACGACGGCCCGCGCCCGTGCAGCTCCTGCTCGATGGCGGTGATGCCAATACCGCGACGATTGCACTCAATTACGCCAATGCCATCGTCACCCGCTGGTCGGCCGATGTCATGCTGCAGGGTCGCAGCGCAGTGCTGCCCGTGGAGACGCAGGCGCGAGTCTGGTACAATCCGACACTCTCCAGCCGCAACATGATCGTGCCCGGCCTCATCGCTGTCATCATGTCCGTAATTGCTGCCATGCTCACTGCCCTCACGATCGCGCGCGAGTGGGAGCGAGGGACAATGGAACAGCTCGCAGCGACGCCAGTGCACCGCATGGAAGTCGTGCTCGGCAAGCTGCTGCCCTACCTCGGCATCGGCGTCTTCGATGTGGCCATTACGATCATTGCCGGTATGGTCGTGTTCGGTGTGCCGCTGCGCGGCAGTATCGTCTTCCTGTCGTTCATGACGATCCTGTTCCTGATCGGTGCGCTCGGTCTCGGCATGTTCATCTCCGCAGCTCTCCGCTCCCAGGTCCTCGCGACACAGGTCGCGATGGTGGCAACCTACCTGCCCGCGCTGCTCCTCTCCGGGTTCCTGTTCGACATCGCGAGTATGCCGCTGCCACTGCGCGTGCTCACCACCATCATCCCCGCGCGCTACTACATCGTTGTCACGCGAGGCGTGTTCCTGAAGGGTGTCGGCATCGACGTGCTATGGCCGCAAGCGCTCTCCATGCTCATCTTCGCGACTGTCGGCCTCGGCCTCGCCGGACTTGCGTTCCGCAAGCGCATCGCCGTATGAGCATCGCAACATGAGCTTCGCCGACAGTCGCCGCCGCGTCATTGCGCTCGTCCGGAAAGAGCTGCGTCAGCTTTTCCGTGACCCGAAGACCAAACGCATCGTGTTCGGTTCGCCAATCATTCAGCTGCTGCTGTTCGGATATGCAGTGACCACCGACGTGCACCGCGTGACCACGATCGTCGTCGACCACGACCGCACCGCGAGCTCGCGCTCTCTCCAGGATGCATTCACGGCGGGCGGGTACTTCGACATCATCTCTGTCTCCGGCGAGTCCGCGGCGATCGGCCGCGCGCTCGATCACGGACAGGCGATGATCGGGCTCGAGATCCCGGCCGGCTTCGCGCGCGACCTCGCCGCCGGTCGCGGCGCGGACGTTCAGGTGGTGGTGGACGGCACGAACTCCAACACAGCAACCGTCGCACAGGGCTATGCAACCCGCATCGTGCAGCGGTTCGGGACAGAGCACGCACCGATGCGCATCACCGGCGGTGTGGACCTGCGCTCGCGCGCGTGGTTCAACCCCGATCTGACGAGCCGCGCCTACAATGTCCCGGCAATCATCGGTGTGCTGCTGATGCTGATGTCACTGCTGCTTACTGCCCTCGCAGTCGTGCGCGAGCGGGAGCTCGGCACCCTCGAACAGCTCATGGTGAGTCCGCTCACGTCCGGCGAGCTGATCCTCGGCAAGACGATCCC
>JBBSJG010000243.1:0-4417 GCA_038257485.1 Longimicrobiales bacterium
ATCCGGGGACGATGACGTCACGAGCAATCGGGCCGTGCGACAGATGGAGGACCGCATCCGCGAACTGGAGCGGCATCTCGGGCGCAAGACGCTCGAGGTCGAGATCCTGAAGGAGGCGCTCGACAAGTCGCGCTCAAAAAAACTGACTTGGCATGTGCAATCGCAGCGACCGGACGGTTCGGAGTGAGCGTCGTGGCCGAGACCCTGTGCGTCTCCCGATCGAACCTGCACGCCCGCCTGACGGGAAGCGCAAAGCCGCGTCGGCGCTATCTCAAGGCTCAGGACGCGGTGGGGCCTCAGTGCATTATGAGGACATGGATTCACGGTAGCGGCGGATCGGCTCATCGGGACCTGCCCGGTTCGAGCGTCATGAGGCCGTCCGTGTCGAGTTGGATGGCGTCTGACCAGACGTAGTCGCCGGTGAGGTTGATGCGGTCCCATCCCAGGGGTGAGAGCTGCGCGATGAGTATGTCGTCGATCTTGCCCTCGCGCCTTTGGAGTTCCTCGAGGGCACGGCCGAGATAGCGGCAGTGGCACGGCCGAGATAGCGGCAGTTGAACAGGATGATGGCGGCAGTAACGAGGGTAAGGGCCGCGGCTCTCGTGCCCTGGTTCTCCAGTCCGCGGTCGCGGAATCGGCCGAGCCGGTGGAAGGCGACCGCGCGGGCCAAGCTGTTGCGCGCCTCGCCCTTGTTGAGTTCGGCGGTGACGAGGCGGCGCAGTTCGGGGTCCTGGTACCAGCGAAGCGTAAAGAGGGTACGCTCGATACGCCCGACTTCGCGCAGGGCGGCGGCGAGCGAGTTCTGCTGGCGGTAGGCGGAGAGCTTTCTGAGGATGAGGGACGGCGTGACGGTCCTGTCGCGCACGGCACGGATGACCTGTCGGATCTCGTCCCAATGGCCGGCGATGAGGTCGCGGTCGAGCTTGCGGCCGAATAGCGGAGCCAGGCGTCCGTAGCGACGCGGCGGTTCGAAGGCGTAGAGACGACGGTCGGACAGGCGCGGAATGCGCGGCTCGAAGCTCAAGCCCAGCAGGTGCATGACGGCGAAGACGATGTCGGACACGCCGCCACCGTCGACGTGCAGGGTCGAGAGGTTGGCGCCGCCAGCATGGCCGTAGATGCCGTCGAGGGCATGGATCGCCTCGCCGGCCGTGCCTG
The DNA here is from genome assembly GCA_038257485.1 of Longimicrobiales bacterium. GTDB lineage: Bacteria > Gemmatimonadota > Gemmatimonadetes > Longimicrobiales > RSA9 > DASUXU01. The sequence continues at coordinate 1,159 of JBBSJG010000243.1, forward strand.
CCATGACGGTCTGGTGCGCCGGTGCGTACCTGCCGGTGATGGTGGTGTAGATCTTGACGATGGGATCGCGGCCGTAATGCGCGTTGACGCGGCCGCCGGCCTCGCCCCGGCCACCGAGGGCGAAGGCCTGTCCGTCGGCGGAGGCGCGCCAGTCCTCGCCGAACCAGGCCGACATCGGTTCCGCGTGGATCGCATCGGTCAGGCAACCGAGCGCCGCACGGAACGTCTCCTCGCGCATATGCCAGGTCTGCATCCGCAGTAGCCCGCGCCGGGACGCGATCCCGCACACGTCCGCCATGCGCGTGATGCCGAGGTTGGTCGACTCCGCGATGAGTGCGGCCAGGAAGGTGCGCTCGTCTGTCGGCGGCAGTCCGGTCGAAACGTGGGCGAACTGCGAGACGAAGCCGGTCCAGTGCGTGACCTGGGAGAGCACGTCAGTGATGCGCGTGGACGGCACGAGACCGTAGATGCGTTGAGTGAGACTTCGGTTCCGGTCTCGTTCGATGATGCCGATCCGCGGTTCCTTGGGGAAGCGCAGCTTATCACCGGTGAACAGGATCGGATCACCTTCGGGGATCCGGCCGGATACGCCGAGCAATGCCGCATCCAACCATTCCGCCCGAGCATCGAGCCAGACGTCGGCATCGGGCAGTTCACCGCCGGACACGATGGCGGGCGTGGCCAACTGCCGGTCATCGGCCCGAGCACTGAGCAGCACGTCGAGCGATCGGTGCAGACGCGAGGATGGAACCCAGACGTCGCCGGAGGCGAGCGCTCCCGACAGGGCGAAGACGGTGGCCAGCTCCCAGATGGTCCGGTCAATCTTCCCGTTCCGGAACAGGTAAGGGTGCCAGCGACGCTCGATGTGAGAGAGTGGAACATCCGGCGGCAGCGGCTTGCGCCAGTCACCGTCGAGATCTGCGACCACGTCTATCGCCGCGCGCAGCGGCAAGGTTCCGGGTCGGCCCCCGAAGGAGAACGCATGGATGAAGCGTGGTGCAGAGCGCTTGAAATCCTTGTGCTCCGGCGCGATCTCGCCCAGCACGTTGCCGTGCCCGGCTCGTGTCGTTCGGCGTAGCAGCGCGGCATCGGCCTCGATCGTCTCCAGGGAAGCGACCGCCGCCACGGCCTCGCCCACGTCGCCGCCCTGGCGCACCGTGCGGGTCATGGCCTCCAGCACCCCGGCGATGCGCTTCAATCGCTCGCGTCCCTGATCGGCGGAAGCGGTGATGGTTTGCTCCAGTCTCCTGCGGGCGCGCAGATACGAGCGTGCGATCATCGAGGCCAGCATTGTGATCGCCGCGTCCGCAAGCCGGGCCTCGAGTTCGCGCAATGTGGCGACCATGATCGCGTGACGGCGAGCCGGTCCCATCTGCTGGAAGGCTTGCGCGGTGTAGCGGACGCCCTCGCGCGCGAACTGCGCCATGCGCGGTCCATGCGCCTCGTCGATCGCCAGATCCATGACCCCGGTCGAACGGAGCAGGTCGAGCTTGTCGAGGATGACCGTCATGGACTTCGCGCCCACGCGCGGGTCGGACTCGCGCAGCCAGGAGAAGCGGCTCTTGTGAACATGCGCCTGCTCGGAGAGCAGGGCATCGAGTGCGCATCGCTTGCTCGTGTCGAGGAGCGCATCGATCTTGCCAATGATCCGGGTCTCGGCTGCGAACATCGCTTCGGCCGCCATGCGCTCGACGACGCTGATCCCGGGGATGACGACGCGACGCGTTCGCAGTTCGTCGAGGAAGCGATCGAGCAGCATCCGACCGTCCGTCAGCCCGATCGCTTCGCGTTCGAGCCAGGGACGGAGACATTCGCGCATGGGGTGAGACAGGTCCTCGAACCCGAAGCGCATCTTGATGCCGGCGAGCTGGTCGTAACGGGTGGACATGCGCCTGGCGAAGCCGGCAATCACATCCGTCTCGGCACCGATCTGATCGGCGACGTGGTCCAGCATGATCGCCGGCAGCACCTCGCCCCGACGCAGGTGCCTCCCCGGATAGCGCAGGCAACATAGCTGCAGGGCGTAGCCGAGCCGGGTTCCGGGCGTGCGTGCCGTCGCGATGGCGACAAGGTCATCCGCATCGAGATGGTGGAACCGCAGCACTGCTTCCTCGGTGTCGGGCAGGGCGAGAAAGGCTTCCCGTTGCGGGGTGGTCATGGGGATGCGTGCGGGCATGGTCGGTCCTTCCAGAAAGCACTTGCCAATCACGCCGTATGTGAAAGGGGTTTACGCAAGAACGAAGCCTTTGATCTTGCGTCGACCCGGCTGGGCTTGCGGAACCGCTCGTTTGCACAAGCCTCCGAAGTCGCCCGAAGGCCGGGCGCGATTGTCACCGTGGAAGGGATCGCACCCGTGCTGATCGGATACGCCCGGGTCTCGAAGGGAGACGCGCAGACCACCGCGCCGCAGCTGCGTGCGCTCAAGGCCGCCGGCGTCACCAGGACCTTCGAGGAGAACGCTTCGGGCGGACGCTGGGATCGGCCTCGGCTGCATGCCATGATCGAGCACCTGCGTGAGGGCGATGTCGTCGTCGTGTGGAAGCTCGACCGTCTGTCGCGCTCGCTCAAGGACCTGCTGCATATCCTCGATCGCATCGAGGCCGCCGGTGCCGGCTTCCGCTCGCTTACCGAGGCGATCGACACGACCACGCCCGCGGGCCGCATGATGATGCAGATGGTCGGCTCGTTTGCCGAGTTCGAGCGCGCCATGATCCGCGAGCGCACCAGCGCCGGACTGGAGGCCGCGCGCGCAGAAGGACGCGTCGGTGGACGCCGACCCAAACTTACGACCGCGCAGCGCGCCGACGTCGTCGAAAACGTCACGAGCGGCAGACGCACCGCCGCCCAGGTGGCTAGGCTCTACAAGGTCTCAGAAGCCACCATCAGTCGGATCCTCGCAAGAGCCCGGAACGCCGAACCCGCAAAATAGCCGCCGTCAACTTCCGCCTACCGTGAATCCATGTCCCAATAATGCACTGAGGCCCGGCAGTTTCGACTGGCCGCACAGGGACACGTTCGACCGGATCATCATCGCCACCGCGGTCGAGCGGGGACTGAAGATCGTTTCGAAGGACGCCACGCTGGATACGGCGCCGGGCGTGGCGGTGTCGCGGATCTGGTAGGGCAGCATCTGTGTTCGACATCAAGGCCGTAGCGGTTCCCATTTCCGATTTTCGGTGATCAGTGTGTTTGCGAGGATGGCGAGTTTTCGAATGACGGCAGTTATCGCGACCTTGAACGGCTTCCCGTTGGTTCTGAG
>JBBSJG010000244.1:0-4369 GCA_038257485.1 Longimicrobiales bacterium
CGAGTGTGGTCCACCATGGATCGCCCCCGCTGAGTCGAAGCACATCATCGGGACTGATGCCGACGATCGAGGCTCTGAAGTCCAGTGACTTCTCCGCTTCCATGAGCCGGTCCCGGATCAATTCCGTTCCCTTCTCGACGTCCGCATCTGGAAGAACGATCGCCACATCAACGTCACTGCGTGCGGCGTCCTCGCCACGGGCGACGCTGCCATAAAGCCATACGGCCTCCGGAGCCGGATCCGTTTCCGCCACGGTACGAATGGCGGATCGTATGTCACGAAACCGTTCTTCCTCCGCGACGAAAAGCGCATATATGCTGCCGTAAAGTGGATACCCTTGCCGCACCCTGTAGGAAGGGTGTCCGCCGACGCCGACGGCCTCTGTGAGACCGATATCCGCGAGGCCGCCGAGCGTTCGCAAAACATGCTGGCGCGATATTCCTGTGCGCTTCGCGATAGCGGGTGCGCTTAACTCGCCGCCATGTCGACACATCTCCCGCACCACGCGTACACTCGCCTCCGAGGCGAAGATCGCGCTGATGGGAAAACGTAGAACGCTGTGCTTCGAGACAGGGGGCATACGCGCCTACATCGCAATGGGAGCATATATGTTACAATTGGAATGTATATGTTACCGTATCGGTGTGTCAATTGTAGCGGTGCGTCGCGATCTATTGCGTATTACGGTCCATTCCGGCCGCTGATTCCGGTCAATCCGGCCACCCCCGATCCTGCAATGTCGTCCAAGTGTCATTTTCCCGACATCGGCAATTCGCTGCGTTTCCTTTGAAGTCAGCACGCCCCCTCGACGACGTGATGCGCCTCGAAGTTCTGGAGCTTCTTGACACCGGACCCATATGGGTCTATGATTGACCCAATCGGATCAAGGAGCCTATGACGATCAATGCACCCGACGTAGCACGAATCATGGGTGGGGTGCGGACCCTCCACCGCCGCGTTCGGACGCTGGGTGATCTGCGGGAGACCGTGGACGCCGGCTTGTCGACGGATGCCTTGGAGCACACCATTCGCCATCTGGCAGGCAAAGGTGCGGCGGCGCTGGATCTGAAGCACCGGATCGTTCCGAAGACGACGCTGCAACGCTGTGGCAACACACTCAATTCGGAGTCCAGTCAACGTCTGGAGCGGCTGGCGAGAATGGTGGCGCTCGCAGAAGAGGTCTGGGAGGATGCCTCGCTTGCACATGAGTTTCTGACGAGTGCCCAGCCCCAACTCGGCGGCGACCGGCCCGTCGATCTCTCGAGAAGCGACCTCGGAACGCGACAGGTAGAGGACCTGCTCTTCAAGCTCGAATATTCACTGCCGGCCTGATGGTCGTTGCATGGCGGATATGCAAGACCAGGCACCCCCCCTTCGATGGCAGCGGTGCGATGTTGGCCGGCGGTCGCTGGAATTCACCGGGGCGGCCCGTTATTTATGCCGCCGATACTTTCGCCGGTGGAATTCTCGAAATCCTCGTCCATAGCCTCCGGCCGCGAACCCTGCCGGGTCCGCACCATGCGGCGCGTCTGGAAATTCCTGACGATCTGATTGAAACCCTGATCGCTTCGGACCTTCGGCGCTGGGATACGAAGGACTCCCCGGAGGCATTGGCTTTCGGGAATCAGTGGCTGGCAGAGTCCCGGACCGCCGTTCTGATTGTTCCGGCGGTATCCAGCCGTCCCATAGGTCGCAACGTCCTCATCAATCCACTGCACGCGTCCGCGGACCGGATCACCGCCTCTGCGCCCTTCGCAGTTCCCTGGGATGAGCGGCTCTATTGACGTCCGCAGGACCCATAGCATAGCTGGCTCCGTCAGCTCATCCCCGGGCAACAGGAGTAGCATTCAGCGGCTCCACCGATTAGCGTCTCATCCGCAGTTGACATCGGCTGTCCAACTTGGCTATATAAAAGCTATCCAAACTGGACAGGAGGTCCGCTGTGGCTACATGGACACTCGAAAAAGCGAAGAACGGTTTCAGCGAGGTCGTGAGACGGGCGCTCAATCATGAGCCGCAGGTCGTGACCCGCGGCAGAAGTGGCGAAGATGCCGTCGTCATTATCGCACGCGCTGACTACGAGCGGCTCATCGCACCGCAGAACCTGGCTGACTTCCTCATGCGGTCTCCCCTGGCCGCCGCGATCGGCGACGGCGTTTTCGGCGACCCTTCGCTGGACCCATTCGCGCGCGATCGGGACACAGGCCGTGACATTGGTTTCTCATGAAATGGCTGCTCGACACGAACATCGTGTCCGAACTCGTCAGGCCGCGGCCGGATGGAACGGTGGCCGCCTGGCTGGGTGCGCTGCCTCCGCTCGACCTCGCGTTGAGTGTGATCACACTCGGCGAGATCGAGAAGGGAATCCACCTCCTGCGTCCGTCACAACGCAGGACGATCCTTCTGCAATGGGCGCACGCAGAACTTCCTCGCCAGTTCACGGGGCGCCTGCTGTCGATCGACGCGGCAGTCACCGTGCGGTGGGGACAGCTCGCCGCGAACGTTCAGCGATCCGGCCATCACCTCCCCGTCATCGACGGAATGCTGCTGGCCACCGCCCATGCCCACAGTCTGACATTCGTCACGCGCAGTGTTTCGGACTGCGCGGGTCGAGGTGTTCCGGTCTATGATCCATGGACGGACACGCTCCATCCCTGATGGTGCGCAGGATTGGCGGCGAACTCGCCAGTGCCTCCGAAAGGCCTGGCGCCCGTACAGGTCCTCGCCGCCATCTCCAGTGCGCGCTCGAGCAACGCGCCGACTTCCGGATCGAGGCGGCCGCGCAGCACATAGCTGCCGTCGTCATCAATAAACAATGACAGACCGCCCCGCATCGCATCGCTCAGCGCAGGCAGCGCATGTCATGACACGCGTGCGCAGGCATGGCACACATTGCGCAGAGGTCGGATCGCCGCACGCGGCACCACGACCCACCCCTCCACCCCTCCACCCCATTTCCCATTTCCCATTTCCCTGTATCCGGAGCCCGCAGGGTTTGCTAATATTCCGCATGAGCAATACCGCCCTCGCCCGCACCTACCGCCCCCGCCGCTTCGCCGAGATGGCGACGCAGGAGCACGTCTCCGAAACCCTGCGCACCGCCGTCGCAAATGGACGTGTCGCCCACGCCTACCTTTTCTGTGGACCACGCGGGGTGGGGAAGACGACGGCGGCTCGCGTCCTCGCGATGGCCCTCAACTGCCCGCAGCGAGGCGCGGATGGCGAGCCGTGCGGTGTGTGCGAGTCATGCGAGAAGATCTGGAGCGGCAAGACATCCCTCGATGTCGTGGAGATCGATGCGGCGTCGAACCGCGGCGTCGACGACGCACGCGATCTGCGCGAGCGCGCGATGTACGCGCCGACCGAAGAAAGTCGGTTCAAGGTCTACATCATCGACGAAGCGCACATGCTCACGCGCGAAGCATGGAACGCATTGCTCAAGATTCTGGAGGAGCCGCCGCCGCGCGTCATCTTCATTTTCGCCACGACCGAGCCGCAGAAGATCCAGCAGCAGGCGGCGCCGATCCTGTCGCGCTGCCAGCGCTTCGATTTCCGTCGCATCAGCGTGCCGGGCATCCTCGAACGTCTCAAGACGGTGCTGCAAGGCGAGGGCATCGCGTACGAGGAGGGTGCTCTGCTACCGATCGCGAGGCGCGCCGACGGCGGCATGCGCGACGCGCTGTCGCTGCTGGACCAGGTCCTCAGCTTCTCCGACAACCGCGTCACTGCGCCGGACGTCACGCGCGTTCTCGGACTCGTGTCCGACGAGCTCTATCTCGAGCTGTTCGCCACGGTGGCCGACCGCGACTTTGCCGGCGTATTCCGCTTCGTTCAGCGCGTGCTGGACGACGGCTACGATCTCGCAGAGTTCTACAGGGGACTCTCCGATTCGCTGCGCGCGCTCCTGATCGCGCGCCTCGAAGGCACCGCGAACATCGAGGTCCGCGAAGACCTGCGCGCCGAGTATGGAACGCTCGCCGAACGGTTCGCACGCGGGGACCTCATGCGCATGCTCGCGCACGTCGCCGAACTCGATACCGAAGGACGCTTCCGCAAATCGGCCGATCCGCGCACACTGCTCGAAGCACTGCTGCTGCGCTGGGCCCACCTCGACCGCACCGTCGAACTAGAAGAATTTCTGCGCACCGGTACAGTGCCCGAAGTACGCGAACCTCGCACTGCCGCATCAACGTCAAGTACGCCGCCAGTGCGCAGACTCGTGATCCCCGATCCCCCACCAACGAGCCCCTCGCCACCCGTTGAGCGTCCGTCCACACTTTCGCCCTCGCCCTCGCCCTCGCCCTCGCCGCCCGCGCTTCGCGCCGGGTCCGCCAACGAAGCCCTGGCGGCCATGATCGAAGCCCGCAAC
>JBBSJG010000245.1:0-4357 GCA_038257485.1 Longimicrobiales bacterium
CAGGCAGCCGGCGAGCGCGGCCGCTCGCTCGAACGTCGGGATGACGACCGATATTTCGGGTGCTGCCATCATTCGGTGGGGTGCTGACTGCAGGTGGACCAATGCGCGGCTCCGGCGGGCAGGCGTTTGCCGACCGGGGAACTCGGCCGGGACACGGGACGGCAGGGCGCGAAGGTGCAAGGTTAGTGCCGGACAGGAAAAGCGACAAGTAGACCGGGGCAGACGATGTTTGCGGTACGCGACGCGATCCGACCACAGCCCGGTGAGGTCGAGGCCGGCGGTGCGCGTCAACCCCGCACGCCACGTCGTCCAGCCCGACGTACTCGGCGGCCAGGACATGGCTCACGTTCATTGGGCGACCAAGGACACGCGAAGGACACTGGGGCGTGGGATCAGGCTTGGAAGAAGTCGGGGCTTGGGTGAATCGGCGGCGACACCTCGACGTCGGTAGCGGGTTCGTGGCCCGTAGCCGCTGTGCGCGGTCGCGCGTCGCCCATCTGCTGCAGTTGCCACAGCTGTCGGTACAGCTCGCACGTCATCAACAGCTCCTGATGCGGGGCAAATGCCGCGATGCGGCCTCCCGCCAGCACGAGAATCCGCGACGCGCCTCGAAGTGTCGACAGACGGTGCGCGACAACGAACGTCGTGCGGCCCACCATCAGCCTGTCGAGCGCAGCCTGAACCGCGTGCTCGGCCATCGAGTCGAGTGCCGACGTCGCTTCGTCGAGCAATAGCAGGGGTGGATTCTTGAGCAGCGCTCGTGCGATGTTGATGCGTTGTGCCTGGCCCCCCGACACGCCGACACCGCCAATGCCCACCAACGTGTCGTACCCATCGCTCAACGCCGCAATCTCCCCGTGCACGCCAGCCGCGCGCGCCGCCTGCTCGACCTCTGTATCCGGCGCATCGGGACGGCCGCAGCGGATGTTCTCCCGGATCGTGCTGGCAAATAGGAACGGCTCCTGGAGCACGACCGCCAGGTCGTCGTATACCGCCGAGAGTCGGTATTCGCGCAGGTCAGTGCCATCGATCTCGATCACGCCGCCAGTGGGGTCATGGAACCGTGCCATCAGGTTGAGCAGCGTCGTCTTCCCGGTTCCCGAGGGGCCGGCGATGCCAATCGTTTCGCCAGCAGTCACGGTGAAGGATAGACCATCAAGAATTGGGCGGTCGTCGTAGCCGAAGGACACATCACGGAAGACAATCTCGCGCATTGGCGACGGCAATGCCGGTCCGGCAGGTCGATCGGCAACTCGGGGCGCAGTAGCGAGCAGTTCAGACACCCGTTCCGCCGCCGCCCCATGTTCGCCGAGCGAGACAACGGCCTGGTTGATGTTGTTGAGCGGTCCATGCAGTGCGCGAATCGCCAGCATGAACGCCAGCAGCGATGGCCATTCGAGGCGACCAGCCAGCACGTCAAATCCGCCGATCACGATGACAAGCACGACACCGAGGCTCGCCAGCGACTCCAGTAGCACCTGCGCCGTTGAGCGGATGCGCACCATCTCGATCAGTTCGTCGAAATACTTGCGGCCCTTCTCCAGCGCGGCGTCGGCTTCGCGCGCCTCGCCTCCGAACACCTTGATGATCCTGATGCCCCGCAACATCTGGAGGATAGCATCGAACAGCACGTACCCGGTTTGGCGGACCTCGCGCGAGCGACGCAACGCACGGCGTGCGAGCATCATCAGTGGGATCGCCGCTGCCGGCAACACGATCAAAGCCCAGAGCGTCAGCCGCGGACTGAGCCAGAGCGCGGCGGCGAAGAGGCCGAGCGCGGTGATCCCGTCGAGCGCCAGGCGACCGATTGCAAAGATCGTTGTGCGAATCTCACTGACGTCCTGTCGCACCGCCTGAAGAATGTCACCGTGACTCTGCCGATCGAAGAACGATACCGAGAGGCCGAGGAGGTGGTGCAACACTCGACGCATCATCCCCAGCTCGAGGACCTTGACCATCCGTTGCTGGGTAACCTGGTTGTCGTATCCGAGCATGCTTGCGGCAGTGTAGCAGAACAACAGTGCGGCGGCGACCACATACAACGCCTGATCGGCGCCGAGGTATGCGGACAGACGACCAGGCAGGCCAGTATCCGCCGCGAGGATGCCGCCAAGAAACTCCCGCACGAGCAGGATCGTCGCCATGCTGAGCAGCGAGCGGCCCAGTGACGTGACCACGAATCGGATCACGAGCGACCGGCGCACTTCGACAAGCGTCAGGACGTGGCGCAGGCTCGCGATCACTGAGCACCTTGTGCTGACGCGAGCGTTGCCCGCCAGCCGACGTATACCCCCCGCGCCGAGGCCGTCGCGACATGCCGGCGCACCCGAACCCACGCCGGATCGCCAGGATGTGAAGGCGTCAGCGACATCCCGACTTCCGACCGGACTGCCTCTTCGATGAGCCGCTCGCGAGCGGCGCGACCCACGTTCGCGCGGAGCACCAGCGACTTCCAGTGGAACAACCTCGCGATCGGGTACTCCCCGTCCAGGGCGAACTCAGCCGGCGCGGCGACCCCTGCCAGCATGCCCGCGGTCGCAATCCACCTCCGCAGTAACCGAGGCGGTACCGCGGCGCCGCTCTCGGCGCCTCGGATCTCCCCTGCGGTGATGCGCTGCGTGATGCATGTCCAGTCGATCGACCGTCCTGATGCCATCACGACCGCGCCGTCGAGAAATGTGCGGGTGCGAAACCCATCAGCGCCATCGATAAACGCATGCGCCATTCCGTGCCACAGCAACTCGGTGGCATTTGAAATCTCGAAGTCCTGCCCTTCCCATCGGATCGTGTCGGGAGCGTTCGACTGACGACGCCACGCTTCCGTCGGCGAGAGCCAGGGCGCAGTCGACGTATGAAGTTCAACCGCCACGCCGCGCTGGCCCATCAGTGCCGGAAGGTGAAAATGTTCGGGACGACTCTGGCGCGGGTTCCCCACCGGCTGATATCCGTGCTGCACCAGAGCGTCGTAGGCGTCAATGGCCCTGGCCTCGGGAACGAGGAGGTCAACATCCGACGTGGACCGCGCATCGGCGTAGGGATATAGCCCAGCGGCGATTCGCCGCGCCGGCCCCTTTATCGGTGAGAACGGAATCGTCGCACCGCGGAGGATCTTCGTGACTGCGAGCGTTTCATCATCCACGCGAAGCCCGAACATGAGTTGCTGGTGCGCCGATTCGCGCAGGGTGGCGCCGGCCGCCGACTCCAGCGATACGCCGTAGTCGTGCAGGCGCCGGTAGAGCCAGAGGGTCACGCCCTCACGCTGCAGCAACGTGTTGTATCCCGGACACGCTGACACCGCGTGCCACATCGCACTCGCATCGGTCGTTGACGGGGCACCACGGATACGCAGCAATTTCAACAGGTGCGCCACCGCGTCCGAGGTCACTGTTGTCCTGCCACCGCTTCGGGGAAACGCGCGATGATGGCGAACTCGTGCGGCATCTCAGATCCGGACTCGAGGTACGGCTGCCCGTCCAGCGATAGCCAGGCGTGCGCTGCCAACGCGTTCGCCTCATCGCGTCGCACGCCGACGCATAGCTCGACTGCGCGCCCTCCTCGCCGGAGCAGGTGATACAACACCGCGGATCGACGCAGGCAGGTATGGCGCCACGGCCAGGGCAGCCGTCGCAATAGATGATCAATCCAGGATGCAATGCGGCGGTCGGGTGGTTGAGGTGTGGACTGGGCGAGCGAGCGGCCCAGACGTGACGTGAGACGGTCGAGGGGTACGACCAACAGCAGGATCGGGATGACCAGCGCCGTGACGCCAGCCCGAACGCGCCAGCCGAGTGGCAGGTCAGTCCTGAGTTTCACGCGGCGACGAAGCGCACAACATTGGCGTCGATACATTGCTGCAGGAACGCTACCGTCGTGTCACGCGCCAGTTCCGGCGCGACCTCGAATTCGTCAAGCACCGCGGCAACGAGTTCGTCGAAGGTGCGCGGGTCCGCAAGCGCATTCAAGATCGTGAGGCCGGTCTCGTTGACCGTGAAATACCGTCGTTCTCCCAGATGGAGCACAACGCCCTCCCCAGCAAGTTCCGTCAATCTCAAGTCGGTGTGGCGATGAAACGTCCCTTTCATTGCACCAGGTCCTGGAAGAGGTCGGGGTCGAGGAACAGGTCGGGGCCGAGGGTCGCATCGAAAGCGCGGGACTGGGTCGCGACCCGCGCGAGCAGGTCGAGATGCTCCTGCGCGTGCACCGTTTCGAACAACACCCAGATCGACGACTCGATCAATCGCTTGATGGCATCGCGTGGCGAAATCGACGCGACCGACGTGGCGGCCCCGATCGATGGAAAAAGCATGATCTCTGGAGTCACCCGCGGGATCCAGTGTCCACCCAGCTCCTCCGGACG
>JBBSJG010000246.1:0-4342 GCA_038257485.1 Longimicrobiales bacterium
CAGTGATGCTGGCGTCTCTCACGATACGGAGCGGCGCATCGCTGATGCGATTCAGTTGCCGCCCGCGGCCGGGCGGCCGTTGTATTTCTGAAACAGGCGCGAGTGTTCGTCGTCCATCGGCACCCGCCTGCCTTTGATGAATAGGTCGACGACCTTCGACCGGATGTCGAGCGGATCCCCCGTCGTGATGAACAGGTTGGCCATCTTCCCCGCCTCGACGGTCCCGACCTGAGGTGCAGCGCCGAACATTTCGGCGGGCCAGATGGTGAGCGCCTTCATCGCATTCTCTTTTGACAGACCATATGCGACGGCGAGTGACGCATGAAAGGGCACGTGCCTCGCCGACGCGGCGCTACCGGTCGAGAATGCGATCTTCACGCCCGCGTCCACGAGGACGCCAGGCTGTGCATAGATGGCGTCGTATGGGGCTTCTGCACTCGGCGTCGCCTGAATGGCGCCGAGTACTACGGGGACATTCCTGCTCGCGAGCAGGTCGCGCACCTTCCATGCGTCCTGGCCGCCATTGATGATCACCTTGATGCCGAACGTATCGGCGAGCGCGATCGCACCGCGGATCTGATCTTCGGTGTCTGCGGATACGAGTGCCGGCACTGCGCCCGTCATGAGTGGACGCATCGCTTCAAAGGACAGATCGATCTCGTCGGAACCGCCACGCCGTTGGGCGTCGTATTGCTTCGCCGTGTTGAGGACGCGCTTCAGATCGCGCACCTGGTCCAGGTAGCGCTGCTGCGCATTGCCTGCCGCAGTGCCCGCACCGCCGGCGCCGCCTCCGCCGCCACGCCCGCCGAATCCGACCGCCGCGCGCGGATAGTTCAGGACGAACGCCGCCGACGGACGCACAGCCATGTCCTCCCATGTCCAGCCCGCCATGTTCAGTAGTGCGGCCTGTCCGCTGATGACACCGCCACTCGGCGCCGTAATCGCAGTGGTCACGCCGTTCGCACGCGTGATCGCCATCATGTCACTGTCGACGTTCACGGCGACTACCGCACGCATATGCGGATTGTACTCACCGAGCTCGCTGCGCATGTTCATGGTTGCGATGCCACCGAGTTCGGCGAGTCCGAGCGGCGTGTATGCGTCGATCATACCGGGGTAAATCCACTTGCCTGTCGCATCGATCTCGGTCGCGCCGGAAGTCGTCGCATTCGGACCGACAGCTTCGATGCGGCCATTGCGGATGAGTACGTTGGTATTCGTCAGGTTCCGACCGGTACCCGTCCATACGCTCGCGCCGCGGATGAGGAACGTGCCCTCTGTTCCCGGACTCGCTTGCGACATTGCGATTGTCGGAGCGACGAGTGTCGCGGCTGCGGCAACGGCCGTCATTGTCAGGAAGCGTTTCATAGTTCGTCCTCCATCGTTACGCGTGGCACGCCCTTCTGCATGTCGATCAGCTTGCGCAATGTCATCGCCTTGTCGATGTCGAAATAGACTCTGCCATCGACCAGTGTTTTTTCGACCTTCGCTTCGGGCGCGAATGGGTGCGCGCTGAAGATGGCGATGTCCGCCTGCTTGCCGACCTCGATCGAGCCGACCTTGTCATCGACACCGAGCTGTTTGGCAGGATTCAGGGTGATCATCTTGAGTGCCTCCGTCTCGCTCATGTCGCCGTACTTCATTCCGACAGCTGCTTCCTGGTACATTCGTCGCACGCGCTCGCCGGAATCGGAATTGACCGAAACGGTCACGCCGCGCGATGACATGATGGCCATGTTATGCGGAATGGCGTCGCCGGCTTCGACCTTGTAGCCCCATGACTCGGCGAATGTCGATGCCATTGCCCCATGTTTTGCCATCTCGTCGGCCACCTTGTAGCCCTCGAGAACATGCTGGAACGTGTTGATGCGGAAGCCGTACTCTTCGGCGACACGCATCAGCATCAGGATCTCGTCACCGCGATAGCTGTGGGCGTGCACCTTGATATCGCCGCGCAGGATGTCGGCGAGTGCTTCGAGTCGCAGATCGCGGCGTGGCTCGAGCGCGAGCTTGTTCGTCTTCGCGTTTTGACGGTACGTCTTCGATTCCTGGTCGTAATTACGTGCGAGCGTGAACCAGTGACGCAGCGTCTGTTCGACGCCCATGCGGGACTTCGGGAAGCGACGGTCCGCGTCCGCCGCCGAAGAGCTCGCGCGCGTTACGTTCTCGCCCAGTGCAAACTTCACGATGCGATGCGCGCCGACGAACGGGAGCGAGTCAGCGGGCTGTCCCCACCGCATCTTGATCACGGCCGCCTGCCCGCCGATGGTGTTGGCGCTGCCGTGCAGCAGAAGTGCGGATGTCACACCGCCTGCAAGCGCGCGATAGATGGTCTGGTCATCATCCTTGATCGGTACGATCACCTCCGGCGTAACGGATTCGGAGCCTTCGTTGATGCCGCCCTCGATGGCCATATGCGAGTGCGCGTCGATCAGCCCCGGCATGACGAACTTGCCCGTGCCGTCGATGACCTGGATGCCGGCGGGGATCTGCACGTTCGTGCCGACCGCCGTGATCCTGCCACCTCGGATCAATACGGTGGCGTTCTCCATCGTCCCCTTCGTTACCGTAAGGACGGTAGCGTTGCGGATGGCGACGTCCTGCGCGGATGCCCCCGCCGACGAAAGCGCCGACACCACGCCGATCATCAGTGCGATCGCGGCACCGCGATGATTCGTTTCCGTTGTCATTTGCCGACCTCCATGGTGGTCTCGCGCGGTACTCGCCGGCGTGCGGTAAAGTTGATTGCGCTCATTCCCTGCGCGGTAAGCGTGCAGCGCAGGTCGTCGCCTGCGGCACGTCCTGTCAGAACGATCGACATGGAGTTCATGCCGGGCGGCGTAGCGGTACCGCGGAGTGCGAACTCTCCACCGGTCAGCTCACCTGTGAGATCGACGTCGCCGAGCTGGCTAATGATCTTGCCGGTGAGTGCGTTCCCCTGCTCCTGCGTGATGGTCAGGGCGATCTCCATCAGGCCCGTGGGTCCGTCGAACTCAGCGACCCAGTCACCGGCGACCACGCCGGCGGTCGTCGTATTCACTGCGCCGGCTGCTGCACCGCCACGACCGGACGCGACCGGTGCGGGCACTTCGTAGCGCACACCATCCACGAACACGTGGTGGATCCGCGTATCGCGTGCGAACAGGTCACCCTGTGTGACGAGCAGGTTTGCGATCTTGCCAACTTCGAGCGTGCCGACCGCGCCATCCACGCCCAGTAGTCTGGCGGGCGTGACGGTCAGAGCGCGGAGTGCGTCGTCAGAAGACAGTCCGGCTTCGATTGCGAGCCGCACCCGCTCACGAATCTGTGCGGGCGCCACACCGTCTGCCGAGAGAGCGAAGACGATACCGGCCTTTGCGAGGGCTGCTGGATTGCCGCGCGCTGCGCGGGCCGCCGCCGAATCCGCCTGTATTCCGACGTCGTCCCGACCGCTGGCAGGTGCAACGCGCAGCTCGAACGCGCGACCGGAAATCGAAGCGGGTGCCGGGAAATCGAGACTGACGATGACGGGCTGGCCAGCTCGCTTCAGTTCATCGACCGCAAGCCAGCCCTCCTGTGCACCGACGATCACATAGTTGCGGACGCCGATCTCCGAAGCCAACCCGGGGATGCGGCTCAACTCACGTCGTGTAGATGCTTCGAACCACACGGGCAGTGCACCTGTCGCCGCGGACTCGAGGCCGCGCACTTCGGCGCGGTAATCGGGGCGTGGTCCGGTCGGCGACCGGTCCCATGCCTGTCGGGCACGCATCGCGTACTGCGTATCGAAAAACGATTGACGGACGAATGCCATTGAGCCCATGAGGGTGCCCGGATAGCCACCGCGTCGGCGACCGAGCATGACCTGTTGTGCGATTGGGGTCTTCAGCACAGCATCGCGAACGCTGCCGGTGTTGACCGCCGCGATGCGACCCGGGAAGATGCCGCCGTCGAAGCCGACACCGACCGTAGTGAAGCCGGCGTTTCGCGTGTCGGTCAATACGGCTTCAGTGGGCGCATACACATCTGCCGCATTGCGTTCCGGTGCGACTTCCTGAGCTGGTGCAGCGCTGCCGCCAGGCGCAGCGCCCGGTTGCCCGGCACGCCCACCGCCGGCCTGCGTCGTGGGCAAGCCGATGCTCGTGTACGGATCGATCAGTCCGGGATACACGCTCATGCCCGCCATGTCCAAGCGGATTGCGGCCGCCGGGATGGCCACCTGGGCACCGACAGCCGTGATGCGACCGTTGCGCATGACGATGGTGCCGTTGGGAATGACACGGCCCGGGGCGGTGACGATGCGCGCATTGGTCAGCGCGTAGTGGTCAGGAGGCGTAGCCGGTGCCTGCGCGGACGCAGGCAA
>JBBSJG010000247.1:0-4339 GCA_038257485.1 Longimicrobiales bacterium
CCGTGTTTGAATGCATCAGGGATGGCCGGTCCCAATATACAAGTGTCCCGTGACGGCCGCGCCGGCGGCGGACCGCTTGCAGCCCAGCCCCGCGCATCCCATGGTTAGCCAGAACAGCCACCCCACCCCCATCGGAGGCACCATGCACAAACTGATCGCCCTGTCCGCGTTGTTGATCGCGTCCCCGGCCATGGCCCAGGCGCCCCAGGCGCCGGACGCGAACCCGGGTGTCACGGCGGCGAGGAATGTCTGGAGCCAGGCGCAGGCCTACGTGATCCGGTCGGCGGAGCAGATGCCGGCCGAGAAGTACAGCTATCGCCCGACCGAGTCGGTGCGGACGTTCGGCGAGCTTATCGGCCACGTGGCCGGCGCGCAGTACATGTTCTGTGCGGCAGTGCTCGGCGACCCGCCGCGCGCGGAAAACGCAGTGGAGAACACCGCGAAGACCAAGACCGACCTGATTGCAGCGCTCAAGGCGTCCGCTGACTACTGCACAAAAGCGTACCAGGTCACGGATGCCGAAGCATCGAAGTCCAGGAGCCTGTTTGGACAGAACATGACGCTACTCACGATGCTGACGATGAATGCTGCACACGACTACGAGCATTATGGCAATCTCGTGACGTATCTGCGCATGAACGGCATGGTCCCGCCGTCCAGCCAGCCGGCGCGCTGAAGACGGCGAGTCGATGATCCAGTCGGTCGAGCAGATTCGCGCGCAGTTCCCGGCGCTCATGCGGCGGCACAATGGTCATGCCGTCGCATACTTCGATGGTCCGGGCGGTACGCAGGTGCCGCGCTCCGTCGTGGATGCGATGTCGGACTACCTGTGCAACCACAATGCGAACACGCACTGGTCCTATCCGACCAGTGCCGAAACGGATGCACTGCTGCAGGAGAGCCGTGAAACGCTCGCGGACTTTCTGAATGCGTCACCCGCAGAGATCGCGTTCGGCGCGAACATGACGACACTCACGTTCCACCTGGCCCGCGCACTGGGGCGTGGGTGGGGCGTGGGCGACGAGATTGTCGTTACGGAACTGGACCACCACGCGAACGTGGCGCCGTGGCAGGCACTGGCCAGGGAGCGAGGCGTGACGGTGCGGATGGTGCGGATGAAAGCGGACACCGGCCAGCTCGACTGGTCGGACCTGCAAGCATCGATCACGCCGAAGTGCAGGCTGCTCGCGATCGGTGCCGCATCGAATGCACTCGGTACGGTGACGGACGTTCGTCGGGCAGCGGACCTGGCGCACAGGCACGGCGCGCTCGTATTCGTCGACGCAGTGCACTATGCGCCACACATACTGGTCGACGTCGATGCACTCGGCTGCGATATGCTGGGTTGCTCGCCATACAAGTTTTATGGACCGCACATCGGCACGATGTGGGTGCGATCGGCACTGTTGGAGAGTCTCGATGTACCGAAGCTGATTCCTGCACCGGACACCGGGCCCGAACGGCTGGAAACGGGCACACAGAATCACGAGGGCATAGTGGGTGCGGCAGCGGCGGT
The DNA here is from genome assembly GCA_038257485.1 of Longimicrobiales bacterium. GTDB lineage: Bacteria > Gemmatimonadota > Gemmatimonadetes > Longimicrobiales > RSA9 > DASUXU01. The sequence continues at coordinate 1,517 of JBBSJG010000247.1, forward strand.
GGAGTTCCTGGCATCCATCGGTGTCGGCGCATCGCGTCGTGCGCGTTTGATATCGGCATTCGATGCACTTAACGAACGTGCGGAACACCAGGTGACACTGTTGTGGGAAGGTCTGTCGGCGATCGATGGTGTCCGCATGTACGGCCCACCGCCAGGCTTCGCGCGCACATCGACGGTGTCGTTCACCATGGCGGGCGCGACATCCACGGACGTAGCGCGTTCCCTCGCGGAGCGCGGCGTGTTCGTGTCGCATGGCGACTTCTATGCACGCACTGTCGTCGAGCGGCTGGGCCTGGATGACGAAGGACTCGTACGCGTCGGCTGCGCGTGTTATACGACGGATGACGAGGTTGCTCGACTGATCGAAGGCGTCCGCGCATTGCGGATGCCGGCTGCAACGGAATCAACAAAACAGGAGGCAGCATGGCACCCCACGACCTGAGGATCGCGGAGATCCTCGAAGGAACGAGCGCCGCGGAGTCGCGGTTCAGGGACGCCGTTCGCGGCATCAGCGACAGCGCGGCGCTGCTGCCCGGCCAGGGCGGCGGTTGGAACGCTGCGGAGATCGCGATGCACGTGGCGATCACGAACGAGTGGATCGCGGGTGTACTGAGCGGCGAGATCCAGTCGGCACAGCCGGCGCCAGCAGGTTTTCGCGAGAACTGGGATGCCATCGTGATTCCTGACACCATGAAGACATTCCCGTCCCTGGTACCGCCGGGCGGTGTCACGCGGCAGCAGGCGTTGAACCACCTGACGCTGTCGGACGAGTCGGTTCAGACCGCGATCCGGGACATGAGTGAAGCGCGCGCGCAGTATGTGGTGATCCTTCCGTTCGGCACGCTCTCACTCTACCAGGTTGCAGAGTTCGCGGGCATGCACACCAACCGCCACATGATGCAGTTGGAGCGCCTCCAGGTCACGGTCTGACGGATCACCATCAGCCGAGGATGACCTCCACGTTGTGCGTGACACCATCCGCCACGAGATGGATCGCGCCGTCGTGCACTGCGCGCCCGTCCACTGCAACGGATCGAACGCCACGGGCGACGTGGTCCGGGTTGAGCACCGTGATCGCGTAGGTCGCGTCGCCGTAACGGTAGTGGATCGAGAAGTCGTCCCATTCGGGCGGGATGCACGGGTTGATCGTCAGCCGCTCACCCGACCGCGTGAATCCCAGGATGGTCTCGAGCGCGACGCGATAGAACCAGCTGGCTGAGCCGGTATACCACGTCCAACCGCCGCGTCCTCGCTGCTGTTCCATCGAGTAGATGTCGGCGGCAATCACATACGGTTCGACCTTGTACCGCTCTGCGCCCTCACGATCGCTGGTGCGTGTCAGCGGGTTGATCATCTGCAACAGCTCTGTCGCGCGCGCGCCGTCACCCAGCCTGGCAGTGGCAACGACGACCCAGAGCGCGGCGTGTGTATACTGCGCGCCGTTCTCGCGCACACCGGGCAGGTAGCCCTTGATGTAGCCCGGGTCATTCACGGTTTTGTCGAACGGCGGCTTCAACAACAGCATGAGGCGCGCGTCATCATCCACGAGGTGCGTCGACAGGGATGCCATCGCCTGCTTCTGTCTCGACGCGTCCCCGGTTCCCGCGATCACACTCCATGACTGCGCAATCGAGTCGATCACACACTCGTCGCTTTCCTTCGATCCGATCGGTACGCCGTTGTCGAAGTACGCGCGGCGGTACCACTCGCCGTCCCATCCGCCCTGCTCCACCGCAGCGGTATAGCGGCGTGCATCCGCCTCGAAGCGCGTTGCCGCGGTGATGTCGCCGCGGCCCTGCGCGATTGCTGCAAACCTGCCGAGTGTATCCGCGAGGAACCACGCGAGCCACACGCTCTCACCACGGCCCTCGTGGCCGACACGGTTCATGCCGTCGTTCCAGTCGCCGATGCCGATGAGCGGCAGGTCGTGCGCGCCGTGCGTGCACGCACGATCGATCGCGCGGACACAGTGCTCGTACAGCGTCGCGGACTCGTCGGATATCGACGGCAGGTCGTAGACCTCGTGCTCGTGCGGCTCGAGCTCGCGCATGTGCAGGAACGGCACCCGCTCGTCCAGGATGCCGGTGTCACCAGTCACGCGCACATAGTGTTCGACAACGTAGGGCAGCCACGCGAGGTCGTCCGAGAAGCGCGTGCGCACACCACGCCCGGACTGCGGGTGCCACCAGTGCTGGACGTCGCCCTGCTCGAACTGCCGGGCGGCCGCGCGCAGGATGTGCTCACGTGCGACGGCGGGCTCTGCATGAAGAAAGGCCATGCAGTCCTGGAGCTGGTCGCGGAACCCGTATGCGCCACCCGACTGGTACAAGGCGGACCGTCCCCACATGCGACATGCGAGCGCTTGATAGAGCGACCATCGGTTGACCATGACATCGAGGTCGGGCAGCGGCGTCTTCACCTGTATCACGGACAGTCGGTCCGACCACTTTGCGAGGGCACCCGTGATCGCTGCCGATGCAGCCGCAGGCTCGCGGTACCGCCGGATCAGTTCCAGTGCCGCATCCTCGCCCTGCACCGCGCCGAGCAAAACAACGATCGTGTGCGTTGCACCTGGCTCGAGCGCAATTGCGCACTGAAGCACTGCGCACGGGTCGATGCCGTGGCCGGTCGTACCCGACAGGTCACGCAGGAGCAGACCGGCCGCCCGGTCGGGTGCACCATTGCGGCCGAGGAACTCGCGGCGGTCCGCAGTGAACGACGTGAGTGGCTCACTGATCGCCGAGAATGCGACAAGCCCGGCGAACTGTGGATCAAACACGTTATCGGCAACAATGGCCGAGAGCTCCGCGCGTGGCCGGGTCG
>JBBSJG010000248.1:0-4266 GCA_038257485.1 Longimicrobiales bacterium
CGCGAGCGGTGGACTGATGTACACGATGCATCATGTTTCTCATGTGGTGGACCAAACGCCCTCACCCATTGTACCGGCACGGCAACATGCGTCACTCGACTCGGCTCACCGCATCCGCAGCGCAGAACGCCCCAAGCGTGGCCACGCAGTGTCATACGGATGCCTGAGCATCCTCAGTCCTTGAAGCGGTGAAGAGCGCACGAACGTCGGGTTTGCACAACACCCAGTATTGCCACACCGATACACCGACAAGCAGCGCAAGCGCAGTGAGGGCGACGGAGAGCGGGACGCTTCCGGCCGCGAAGCCGAAGACCGTCACTGGAAGCTGGTTTGGTGCCAGGATTTGGGCAGCTGCCGCGAAGGGAGCCACGCAGAAGTTGAGAATCAGCAGCCGCGTCGCCCAGACCCGATATCTCGCCTCGTGTCGAAGCAAGCCCGCACCAATCCAGAGACCCAATACTTCAATGCTGATGCTGATGCGTCGCTCGAAGAGCAACGCGACGACAATCGCGACGGCCGCGCACACGCCGAGGGCAAAGAATAGCCAGCCTACCAGCTGCACTGCGGCGGGTCGTCGCATACGCGCGAAGAAGTTCATGGATTTGTCAGAGAAGGCTGTGCCGGTCACCGTCACCGCAATTGGTGCCGAACCCAACTGACCCATGGATCATCGCGTCCGGTCACCTGCTCATTCAACGGAGCCAGCGGTGCCCAGTACGGATTGAATACGCCATCGGTAGCCCGCAACAGAAGCAGGTACTCAGCGCCGATTTTGTACGCAGTCGCGAAGCAGCTGCCACGTTGCCCACCGTGCCGAACCATTCGATACGGAACTGCGGTGCCATTAAAATCATCGAGCGCCGTGCTGTCACCCGGTACGAATAGCTGCGTAATGGAGCGATCGCCACGTAGCATTTCCAGCACGTCGAACCTGACGCTTGCGTCCGGTCTGCCAAACATCTGGAGAGGCTGCGCCGGGCCCATTCCAATGGCCTTGGCTCGAACGATCAAGTCCGCATCGCCGACGAAACTGCGGATGTTGGAGAGGGGCCAGAAATAGCCTTCCGGATTGTTTCGCAGCTCGCCGACGGAGCAGCGCAGCATGGGCGGATCATGCGCAACGAGTGACAGCGCCACCACGATTGAGGAAATCAACATGGACGCATACTGGAACGATGGAGTTGCTCAGCCGGGCTAGCGTTGGCCAGCTTCAGCGATTCGACAGCCCACGAACCGCAGCATCGGGGGTCGTGCTGTCCACGCTGCGACGTCGGCCGAGCCACCACAGAATTGCGAGGCACACCACCACCTGAGCCGCGACGCCGAACTGGCGTGCCGTGGATGCGTCCGGGTGAGCGGCCGGCGTGATGAACCAGTGCAGCGCGTTCGCCGCGATGACCAGGCACATGCCGGCTATCACCCCGCGACGGAACTCAGGTCGGTCGCTCATTGCACACTCTTGAAAAGCGGTGGAACTCCAGCCTGCGTCCGACCAAGCTGCGACCGACCACGCGGCGGCGCAAGAGAACTCGCATCACTCAACGTGCTCGCGCTTCGCACTGCTCGAGAAACTGGCTGACGGTAGGCAATGCACACACCTGCTCAGTCCACGCTTCGTGGCGGGAAACAAAATGCAAACCGCTGGCCACGCCGTGCTTCACATCAGCCAGCGGACCGCCGTCGTGCCGGAGTGTGTCAAGATCATGAGGAAGTGACGTCCCTTGTCTGGAATGGCGGGCGCGCTTCTCACTGCCGTCCGATGACGCGTGCCGAGTACTCGAATGGCATCGCCGCCTGCGCGCGCACCGACTCTCCCGCGAGCACGGCGGGGCGGAAGCGCAACGACCCGACCTGCTTGCAGATCCATTCGCTGAGCTGCGGGTCGGTGGACTCGACGACGACGGCCGTGGCTTTCTCGACTCGTCCCTTGGCATCCACTACGAACGCGACGACCACGCGCCCGCGATAGCCGTGCTGCAGGACGAAGCGTGGAGTCTTCGGCAGTTTTCCCTGCAGGACGGGAGGGGAGTCGGGAGTGCTCACCACGGTCGTCAGGTCCGGCGCCGGATCACGGCGCGGACAGTCGCCGGTCACGAAGGCCGACGCGGAATCCTGCGCGAACGCATCGCTCGGCATCGCGGCGAGCACGACAAGACCACAGACAACGCAACGCAGAATCGACACGATCGCTGCCCCTGCATGATGACGTTCGAACAGCCTGACGCGGTGGACGTCGCAAGGTCGCACCGAGTGCCGGCGGACGCCAGCGGTGCATGTGATGCGGGTCGAGTCGCGTCCACCGAACGTGGGGACAGGGCTATGCGTGGAGCATGCTGGGCGTCGTCGTCACATCCTTCTCGCTGTACAATCTCACGGGGCGGCTCAGTCCGTTTCACGGCGCGGCGCTCATTTCAGCGATCACGATTGCCGTTGGCATGTGGACCGTGTTGCGACGGCGTCCGCGTGTGAACTGGATCGAAGCGCACGCGACGTGGATGGCGTGGTCGTATCTCGGATTGTGCGGAGCGGCGGTGGCCGAGTCGCTCACGCGCGTCGCGATGCCGGTGCTGCAGCGTCAGGGGGTGCTGGACGGGCGCTGGGGGCTGTTCTGGACACTCGTGGCGGTCGGGAGCGCGAGCGTGTTTATCGTTGGCGGACCGATGATCCGCCGCAAGCTGCCGGCGTCAGTGGCGAAGACCCCCGCGGCGATGCGCGCCGAGCGTGAGGCGCTCGAGCCAACGACGCACCGCGAGGAGCCGGAGCTGGCGTAACGCGGAGCGGCAGACCACGACGGTACCGCATCACTTCGATACCCAACTCGAGCGCGTGCTGCCGCACTTCGACGGTCAGTCCCCAGGCCGAGTCTTGTGGTACGCCACCAGTGCATTGGCGTGCCCGTGGCCCATCTGGTGCTCGGTCTTGAGATAACGCACCTGCTCCATGTGCGTTCTGTCCTGAATGGAATCCAGCACGGTGAACCAGTGCGCCACAGGCTCTCCGTACGTCTTTTCGATGGACGGAAAGTAGGACGCAGGCCCTTTGACCTTCTTGTCGGTAGACATGCACGACCCTCGCTGTATGGTTGAGGCGGACGGATAGCCACTTCAGCTATCGTGATCGGTCCGTCACTGCCTGACGAACGGGCCGGCGTGAAATCGACAACGATGGACTATGCCGCAACTCACATCGAGCGGTCCTGCTACGGCCATCCACCGCCATGCCGAGCGCCGCCGTCGGTACCCAATGGCGTCATGCCGCGGCGTGGCCAGCGTTTCATGCAGGATGGGTGAACACGAAGCCACGTGTCGTGTCTCCTGACGTCGCGACCGGGGGCTCCTGCCGCATCACGGCTGACGAGAGTCACTGACAAGCCCAAACCGACTCCATGCGCCGTATTGCCGGTGGCTACCGCGCGTTCGTACAAGCACAAAGCAATCTGGTCTTGGGGTAAACGCCTACGCGGCAGCAGGGGACCAGACGCACTGATGAGTCTCGCGCCGCTTTGTCTGTTACCGCGCCACGTAAGGTGGCAGTACTCTACGCTGCGTCCTCCGCGCTCGGCGAAGCGATGGTGTCGTGAATCTCGAGCACCTTGTAGAGCGCGGGACGCCCTCCGACTGTTTCCACCTGCACATCGACTACGTAGGCGCTCTGGAAGGGATTCTCGGAACTGCTTAGCAGCCGACCCTTGAGCGCTTCTGTCGCGAAGATCAGCTTGACCGGCCGGGAGTGTATGCTCTCAATAATCGCCCTGTCACCCGCGCTGCTTCTCGCGTCGTTGCGGGCCTGATGGAGCGACATCACGACGCGGTCATGGTGACCCGTCACGGGAGTCTTCACTTCCTTGATCCGCCTTCGCGCTGTGTTCTGCGCGGCGTTCGCCTCAATGGAATTCAGGTGATAATGGTTGTGCACATCACCGTTGATAACTGTGCTCACGTTCCACTGCGAAGCACTGTCCTTCGCGACCGGCTCGACGATCGTACAAAGGTTCTGGTATGTATGCTGCGGGAGTTCTGGCGTGTTTCGCACGCGGCCCAGAAGGAAGTCGAAGCCGTGTCGAAGATGAGTCGCGAAGTCAATGATCGAGTTCGCGTTCTCCAAGAACGGGAGCGCCAATGGCGTTAGCGCAACGAGGCTGGCGATTACGCTGCCCGATCGTAGCTCCCGGATGTAGAGCTGCACATCGTCCGTTGGACGCACGGGTTCATCAAAGCGCATTAGAGGCGGTTCCCGACTGACGTGATGTATCGGGAGGTGGGCGTC
>JBBSJG010000249.1:0-4265 GCA_038257485.1 Longimicrobiales bacterium
AGGTCCTGGTCCGCACTGCCCTTGTGCACATACCCGCTGCCGCCGGCCTCGAGTACCGCGAGAAGGTATTCCTCCTCCGCATGCATCGTGAGCACGAGGATCTTGATGGGCAGACCGAGCGCTGTGATCTGGCGCGTTGCTTCCATGCCGCCGATGCCCGGCATCGAAAGGTCCATCACCACCACGTCGGGCTTCAGCCATTGCGCCTGTTCCACCGCTTCCTCGCCGGTGCCGGCCTCACCGACAACCGTCATATCCTCCTCTGCGTGCAACAGCGCACGCAACCCCGAACGAAGCACTGTGTGATCATCGACGAGGAGGATGCGGATCGTATCAGCCATGGACCGGCTCCTTGAATGGGATCTCAATGCACACCGTCGTACCGGTGCCTGCAGCGCTTGTGATGACCACGCGACCGCCCACATAGGACGCGCGCTCGTGCATTCCGAAAAGACCGAGCCCGCCGGCCGCCAGCGCGCCATCCACGTCGAAGCCGGATCCCGCGTCGACGACCTCAGCCGTCACCACGCCTTCACGGCGGGTCACAGTCACACGCGCTTCGGAGGACTTGCTGTGGCGCACTACGTTCAGAACGGCCTCCTGCACGAGACGGTACATGGCGAGCTCCGCTTCCGGCGCCAGAACACCATCAACGCCCTCGACCCGCGCGTCCAGACGAATGCCCGTCGTCTCCGAAACGTTACGCGCATGCGCAAGGATTGCCGCGCTCAGGCCGATCATGTCCAGCGCCGGCGGCCTCAGCTCCTGTGCCATCAGGCGCAGCTCGTTGATCGTTGACGTCAACTGCCCCGATGCCTCCGCCAGCAGGGCAGCGGCATCATCAGGCCCTGCGGACCGCGCGATCTGCTGCTGGATCAGCACCGCAGCCAGGGACTGTGCGATGCCGTCGTGCAGCTCACGCGAAATACGCAGGCGCTCCGCTTCACCCGCATCGATCGCACGGATCGCGATCTCGCGCAGGCGGGTGCGGTATTCATCCACGTGGTCCAGCATGCCATTGAATGTGCCGATGAGATGCCGCGTCTGTGTATCGGCGATCGACGTCTCCTCGGCGCGGGCGCCAATCGCCCCATCTCGCACGCGCGCTGCTGCCTCTGCTAGATTGCGCAATGGCTTCAGCGCCACGTGCACGACCAGTGCATTTACGACGACGCCGAGCGCAAATGCGACCAGCGCGATCGGCCAGATCACCCGGGCCGGCCCGGCCGCCGGATCGGACCGTGCCGCCGTCGCAACCAGCATCGCGCACACGAAGATCGCAAGCAGCGCGATGGCACCGTTTGCGATGGTCAGTTTGTAGTAGAGGGGCATCCGCAGAAGGGCACTGCCCGGCCTGCTGCCCTCGAACGCTGACGCCGACACGGGCGTGGCAGGTTGTTTGGTAGCCATCTAGTAACCTAAAGGCGCCGAAGCCCCGCGTCAGTCCGCCGTCCACCGATAGCCCTGTAGGGTATTTCCCTACACGGATCGCGGGGCGGGCGCGACGGTTGCATGGGAGGCGGCGATTCCACAATGACGAGGCGGGTCCTATCAGCACAGATGCGAGCGTAACCGGGACCGTACGGCCCGCGATGACCGACGAGGCCCGGCGGGCGAGGCTTCAGCGCATGACCCGCCTGGCCACGGGCATGCTGGTGGTGTCCGCGGTTGTCATGGTCGTTGCACGGGTGCTGCAGGCGAGGTACCCGTGGATGGCGTATGTGGTGGCGACGGCGGAAGCGGCGATGGTAGGCGGTCTCGCGGACTGGTTTGCAGTGACCGCGCTGTTCCGTCACCCGCTGGGGATTCCGGTCCCTCATACGGCGATCATTCCGGCCAGGAAGGACCAGGTGGGCCGAAGTCTGGGCGGGTTCGTTGAGCGCCATTTCCTGTCGCCGGAAGTGGTGTCGTCGAAGCTGGCAACTGCCGGCGTGGCCGCGCAGATCCTGGACTGGGTGCGTGAGCCGGAGCACGCACGGATGCTGGCTCATAAAGCTGCGGCAGGGGTTGCAGCGGGGATCGCGGTCAACGACCAGCGGGGCGCGTTGCAGCAGGCGATCGCCTCGAGTCTCACGCGCAAGATCGACCGCACGCCGGTCGCGCCGCTGCTGGCGCATGTGCTCGGGCTGGTCACGACGGACAACCGTCACCAGGAGCTGTTCGACGAAGTCATCCAGCTGCTGTCGAAGGCGCTCTCCAAAAATCGCGATTTCATCCGGGAGCGGATCGACAAGGAAAGTCCATGGTGGGTTCCCGAGCAGCTCGATCAGAAGCTGGCAGAGAAGATTGTCCGCGGCATCGACCGGACCTTGAAGGACGTGCGGGACAACCCGGAGCACGCCATGCGAGAGCGGTTCGACGCCGCGCTCAAGGATTTCATCATCCGGCTGCATGAATCGCCCGAAGTGATCGAGAAGGCGGAATCCATCAAACGGGACGTCTTGAACGCCGAAGTGGTGCACGCATTCTCGAGCACGGTGTGGGACGATCTGTATGCCGCGATCGTGCGGACGGCGGAGAATCCGGATGCCCGCGCGCTCAACTCGATCACGGACGCAATCGTGCGCGTTGCGGACGGCGCCCGAAAGGATCCGGTGCTGCTGGCGAGGATCGACGGGTGGGTGATTGAAACGGCGTGCTACCTCGTGGAGAAGTACCGGGGCGACATCGCGAACGTGATCTCCGACACCGTCGCGGCATGGGATCCGGCAGTCACGTCCGAACGGATCGAGCTCGCGGTCGGACCTGACCTGCAGTACATCCGGATCAACGGCACGCTGGTCGGCGGGCTTGCGGGCCTGATCATCTACTCGCTGCTCCAGCTGTTCTGACAACATGGCGCACGAGATCGAACGCAAGTTCCTGGTGCAAGCCGACAAATGGTCGACGGATGGGCTCGACGGAACGCTGTTCATTCAGGGCTATCTGTCTGTCGACGCCGGTCGGACCGTACGCGTGCGAACGGAAGGCGACCGTGGCGTGCTCACCATCAAGGGAATGACCATCGGCATCACGCGGCCGGAGTATGAATACGAGATCCCGCTGTCGGACGCGCGCGAGCTTCTGGCGATGTGCATTCATCCGCCGTTGCGGAAGGTTCGGTACCGCGTCGCTGTGCAAGGGAGTGAATGGGAGGTGGATGTGTTCGAGGCGGAGAACAGCGGTCTGATCGTGGCCGAAGTTGAACTCGCATCGGAGGCCACTCCATTCTCGCGACCCGCCTGGCTGGGGGACGAAGTGTCGGGTGACCGGCGCTATGCGAACGCGGCGCTCTCCGTCACTCCATTTCGGGCATGGTCGCCTGATCTGTAGTCGGACTCCCCACGCCACAGTAGCGATCCCGCACCACATCTTCCACCATCTTCCGACATTGCGCCCGCGCTCCCCATCGCATCTTGCTTCGCAACGCCCCGGGTCGTCCCCTTTTCAGCATTACACGCGTGTAGTCGGATCCCCCGTCTGATTTCCACCACAGCCCGACGCCCGACCTCGCGCTGCTTGGACAGATTCCAGTATGAGAAATCACGCAGCTATCGCCATCGCATTCCTCGCCGCCGTGTCCTGCTCGGCCGGCGTAGCCCGCACGGCCCATGCGCAGGTAAGCGCGCCGCCCTTCGTCCGCGCGGGCGAGGAGTTGGTGTACAGCGTACGAAGCTCGCGTTTTGGTAACATCGGAACGGCGACCATGAAGGCGACGGCGGACACTGTGGACGGCCGCCCGGCCTATCGGCTGAGCTTCGAGTTTTCCGCCAAGGTGATGCTGTTCAAGGTGTCTGACCGGACCCGCTCCTGGCTCGACGCCGGGACCATGTCCACGGTCCGCTACACCAAGGACGAGAAGACACCGGTCGGCAGCCGCAGCGAAGATGCGCGCGTCGAGCGGGCAACCAAGATCTGGACCGATGGGAAGGGTGCGCACCCGCTGGCATCCGACCGACCGCTCGATGAGCTGGCATTCATCTTCTTCGTACGCAGCATTGCGAATGAGTTGCAGGGCGGGAAGAAGCTTGTGGTTGAGCGCCATTTCGATGAGCGCCGCAATCCCGTCCAGCTGGAGAGCCGCGGTCGCGTAACGGTCGCCGCCCTTGGTGACTCGCTCAGTGCGAGCGTGATTCGCATGGATGCGCGCGACACGCGCAACAGCAGCGGTACGACACGCATCACGTTCTATATCGGCGATGATGCTGCCCACCTGCCATTGCGTATGGATACGTCAATGCCGATCGCCGGCGCGCTCACCATGACGCTGCGCAGCGTATCGATGC
>JBBSJG010000250.1:0-4259 GCA_038257485.1 Longimicrobiales bacterium
CTGCCTGGTGCGTCGGCTATCTCTGGGCGGCAGTCGATGGCCGTAAACAGACCTGGCATGACAAGATGGCTGGCACGGTGGTCGTTCGAGTGCATTCGGAAGAACGACTGCTCGATGCCTGAATGTTCAATGGTCCGCAATTTCCCTCTGACTGTTAAGAGACATCATGAAGATTACCGTGCAGACGCAATCGAAATGACAAAGACGCCACGACGGGCAGCAGGGAGGGCAATCGCCGTCGCAATCGTCGGTGCCATGGCGATCGTCTCGTGCACACAGGATCAGCCGTCGCCTGACAATGGCAGCACAGCGACCTCGGTATCCACGGACGCTGGCGCTCCCGCTGCGGAGCCGTCGAGCGAACCGCAGGCCTCCGATGGCAAGAGCGCAGCATCGCCGGCGATCATGATGGCGTGGTACGACGCGATGAAAAGCGATCTGCGTAATCTTGCCATGCACCAGGAGATGCACATGGCGAACACATCTGCGTATGCCACGACGCTTGCGGAACTCGGGCTGACGCCGTCGCCCGGCGTCAGCATCCTGGTGGCCATGGATGGTCCGATGTGGAGCGCTACCGCGACGCATGAAAAGCTGTCACCCGGGTCGAACAACTGTGTCATGACCCCACTCAAGGGCATCCAGTGCACAGGGGAGCCCTCGCTATCATGGCGGACCGATTGACCGGCGAAGCACCGACGACACGGGAAACCAGGGCAGTGCTGGATTGGTCCTGTCACGTCATTGCCGGTCAGACGCACGACAGCATCCTTTTCGTCGATCCGGACTTCTCGGAAATGGAGAACAACGGCTCCACGTTCAATGAGTGCACGTTTCAACGCGCGCAATTCAATGCGTCGACTCACGTGGATGCTGCATTCATCAATTGCACGTTCAGGAATTGCAACTTCTATGGCGCGGAATTGAAGGATTGCAAACTCATGGGAAGCGTATTCGAGAAGTGCAGCTTCGAGAACATGGCCGTTGTTGGAGGAAACTGGTCGTTCGTCGGGCTGCGGGGTGCAAACCTGTCACACGCATCGCTCCGGGACGTCCGGTTGAGGGAAGCGGATCTGACGGGCGCGATGTTCACCGGATCGGTCCTGACGGGGTCGGACCTGTCGGGCTGCTCGCTTCAGAACGTAGACTTCAGCGGATGCGACCTGCGGCGTAGTGACCTGAGCTCCATCGATGCGGCCAACGCGGCGTTGCGTGGCGCCATCATCACCATTGACCAGACAATCGCGATCGCGGAATCGCTCGGCCTTGACGTCCGCGTGGACGGATGAGAGTCGTCTCCACGACCCTGGTCGCGGTCACGGCCGTCGTTATGTCCTGCGCTGCGTCCCATGCCGCTGCGCAAGCAGGCAGGGCAGGTGCGCCGCCGGAAGTGGATCCGTACTCCAGTTCGACCACGGGGAACGCGTATTCACCGGAAGGCGCCGAGATCCGGCTGCGTGCTTCGACAGCGAAGGCGGATGCATACCGCACGGTGGGCACGAACATCAAGGCGGAAACATGGCGAATGAGACGCGTGCGTCTCACGGCTGATGTCGAAGCGAAGAACGTCACGGGGCGCGCTCGTCTGTGGCTCAGCGTGGCCGGTCGGGATGGCGTGCTCATCACAGTCGATGGCAATGACCAGGCGATCACCGGTACACGAACCACCCGTATCGACCTCAGCATCCTGATACCGGAGTCCGCGACGACATTGAACGCCGGCGTCGCACTTCATGGCAATGGCGATGTTGTTGCGAGGCGGCTGCGAATCGTTGCAGGTGCACCGGTGCCGTTGTCGACACCGCCCTCGCTTGCGGCGAAGCAACTGCTCGATTCGGCGATTGCGGTCGTGAAGGCGAAGTCGGTATGGCGGGATACGATCACCTGGCGGAATGCCGAGTCCGACGTGCGACGCGCTGCTGCGGGTGCACAGACCGCGGGCGAGGTCGGCCACGCGATCACCATGTTGTTGCAACGCACTGGTGACAAGCGGGCAGTGAGGCGGATGCCCGTCGTAAGCCCCGCAGTGCGGGACAGTGCGGCGTCCAGGAGGCCGTCGACGGGAGGGTCTTCGTACTCGCGCGCTCCGCTCGTCTGGTCGGATGAGAGGGATATTGCATCACTCGCGGTCCTGTCGATCGACTTACCCGACGTGGCCGCGCAGGAGCAGTATGCGCTTGCGACGCACGCGAAGCTGGCCGGGCCAACCGTCGCCCGATCATGCAGATGGGTCATCGATCTGCGGCAGGCTTCGGGCACATCGCTTCATGGTGTGCTGGCTGCATTGCAGCCGTTCCTCGGCGCGACCATCGGCGGCTTCGTGGACGGTCGCGATTCCGTGATCGAGTGGCGCGCAGCCGACAGTGTGGCGGTGTTCATGCCGCCGGCCTTGAAGAAACTGGAACGCGCCAACGTCGCAGTGTTAATCGGCGAGACGACGAGCGAGGCCGCGGAGAATATCGCAATCGCGTTCAAGGGCCGCCCCTACACGCGCATGTTCGGCGGGCCGACCACGGGCGTGCCCGGCGAAGTCGTCACATTCACCATGCCGGACGGCAGCACGATCACGCTGACGACGCGCTTTGCGCAGGATCGCGCGGGCCTTCGGTATCTGGGCGCAGTTCTGCCCGACGTGGTGGCGACCTCCCGCTCGCCAGAGGACGACGCGCTCACTGCGGCAGTCCGATGGCTGAAGGAGCAGAAATGCCAATAGGAACCGCTGCGGGAGCCGCGACGGCACCGACAGGTCGCTTCGCCGGTTTGCAAAGCAACTGACCGAGCACGGCCGCGGCGCGAAACGCCGTATCCAGCGCGGTTGCAGAAAATGCGATGCCTGTATCGGGCGTTGCTGACATCGCCAGGTCCGGCGCCAGGACACGCGATCTGAACTGCGAAATCAGATCCGTGTTCGTTGTAATGGCCATCACCTCGCCCAGCAGATGATAGGTGAGCCAGTCGAAGTTCGATGAGCCGAAGACCAAGCGCGCATCATCGATCAGCATCCCCTTCAGGTGCGTCATGCCGTCGTACAAGCGCAAATCGAAACCCGATCGGACGGCTTCCGCCCTCATATAAGCCGTCAGAAACCCCCGATTGTTGGCCGCCGGCACGATCACGGTCACGCGTACTCCGCGACGAACTGCGTGTCGCAGTGCATCCGTGAACGGGAACGTCATGTATGGACTGACGACCTGGATCTCCCGCCTCGCCCCGTCGATCGCACTGAGAACCTTGCGACATACCCGTTCATTGTTTGTACCATCGAGATTCAACACTTCAGTGTCGCCGCAGCGCACCGTCGCCGCAGACCGCTCGCCTCTCCATGTCGCTTCAAAGTCGCGCGTCAGCGCCTGCGCGATCTCCCGATGATCCATTCGCACCATCATATCGTGCGAGGCAAAGTTGTGGTCGCAGAAGTTGATTCCGCCCAGATAGGCCACGCAGCCGTCGAGCAGGACAATCTTCTTGTGGTCACGGGCGAGCATGCGGCGCATGAGCATCCCGACAGGGTTCGTATACTTCACTTCGACACCGTGGTCGCGTAACCGCTCGATCATTTCGCGTGTGGCCTTTGCTTCGGCCCGCACGGGCGACGCGGCACGCATGTTCGACGGCTTGTAAACGAAGCGATCGCTCTGGAAGTACAGATTGAATGAATCGACCAGGATCCTGCGGCGTGGGGCTCGGCAGGCGATCATCGCATCCGCGAGCGAGAGTCCTGTCGCATCGCCTTCGAACGTGAGTGTCTGAATGCTGACAGAATCCACTGCGTCGGCAATATCCTGCCGAAGCGCTGCCCAGAACGCGGGTCCGTCCACGAGGATGTCGTGCGCGCCGGTGCTCATGAGCCGATCCCCATGACGGCTTTCACGAGCTGCGGGATCACGACGATGACGCAGCATCGTAGTGCGCGTCCGGTGAACCCGACCATCAGGAAGTGACGGTAGTTCACGCCGAGCGCGCCGCACGCGATGCTGACGACGTAGAATGGTGGAAGTCCGACCGTCGCACTTGCGAACAGCGTTGCCGTGCTCGCCTGCTTCTGATTCTGAACGCGTGCAACTGCAGCGTTGATGCGGAGGGAGAAGCGGTTGCGCGGCAGGTGCAGCAGTCCACTACCCGCGTAGTAGAGGCAGGACTTGCCAGCCATCTGAGCGATGGTAGCGAGAAGAATCAGAGGGATCACGAGACTGGCTGGCGCTGCGGCGCTCGCTGCAAAGATCAGCAGCTCGGTGTTGACGAGAGGTACGATGCTGCCA